>JBBSJE010000097.1:0-20745 GCA_038257535.1 Polyangia bacterium | reverse complement strand
CGTCCTGCAGCGCGCGCTTGTGCGCAAAAGCATGTGAGGGCGCGCAAAACACGGCCAGCTGATCGTCGCGCCACGGCGTGACTTCGAGATCAGGATGCGCGATTTCACCTTCAATCAACGCCACATCCAGCTCAAAGTTGGCCACCTGCCGCGCAATTTCTTCCGTGTTCGCCACGGCCAGAGACAGCGTGGCGTGCGGGTGCGCGCGCATGAATTTCGCCATCAGCGGTGCCGCCACGTAGTTGGCAATGGTTAAGGTGGCACCCAAGCGCAACCGGCCCACCTCCGGCTGGCTTTGCAAAGCGCGCTCAAACTCCTGCGCTTGCGCCCACATGGATTCGGCGCGTGGGCGCAAAGCCGTGCCCAGCGCGCTCAAGGCCAAGCGCTTGCCGCGGCGATCAAACAACTGAACGCTAAATTGCCGCTCCAATTCCAGCAGCGCCCCGCTGACCGCAGACTGCGACATATGCAGATCCTTGGCGGCGCCGCTGACGCTGCCGTCTTTGGCCACCGCCAAAAACACCTCCAATTGCCGCAATGTGTATCGCATATCGGTGAAGCAGATATCTTATAACGAAACTATCGGTTTTACCGTTGAGAGTTTGTCCCCTACCTTTGTTCTTGAGCCCATCATGAGCACCCTCACCGAAGAACGCGTTGTTAGCGTCCACCACTGGAACCAATCGCTGTTCAGCTTCAAAACCACCCGGCGCCCGGGTTTTCGATTTCGCAACGGGCACTTCGTGATGCTGGGGCTGCAGGTGCAAGACCGCCCGCTGTTGCGCGCGTTCAGCGTCGTAAGCCCCAACTACGACGAGCACCTCGAGTTTTACAGCATCAAGATTCCCGACGGCGCGCTCACATCGCGCTTGCAACACATTCAGCCGGGAGATTCGGTGCTGGTGAGCCACAAGCCCACAGGCACCTTGCTTGTCGATAACCTTCAACCTGGCAAGCGGCTGTATCTTTTGGGCACAGGCACGGGTTTGGCGCCCTTCATGAGCATCATCCGCGATCCGGAAACCTACGAGCGTTTTGACCACGTGGTGATAGCGCATGGGGTCCGTCACGTAAGCGACCTTGGCTACCGGGCTTATATTGAAGACGAGTTGCCCCAGCACGAATTGGTGGGCGATCTCATTGCCAATCGGCTGCACTATTATCCCACTGTGACGCGAGAGCCATTCCGCAATCAGGGGCGCATCACCCAGTTGGTGGAATCGGGAAAGATGTTCGCTGACTTGGGTATGCCCGACTTAGACCCCGCGCACGATCGTGTGATGATCTGCGGCAGCCCCAGCATGCTCAAAGATCTGGTGAGATTGCTGGAGGCCCGCGGCTTCGCCGAAGGCAACAGCGACCACCAGGGGCAATACGTGATCGAGCGCGCCTTCGTGGAAAAGTAGCGCTACTGCGCGTCGCGCGGGTCAATCACCGGAAGCCGCCGGGGCGGGGGGCTAGCTGGGCCCCCAGTCTCGTTGTGTTCGTGGTGGCTGTGACTGGCGAAAGCGCCCTTGCCTTCAGCTTCACATTTGGCGCGCTTGGCGGGACCACAGCCACACGACCCCGTGGCACCGCCACAAGAGCCGCGCAGCACTTTGCCCGTGAGCATGACGCCAATGGCCATCATGGTCATCAAAACGGCGACAGCAAGGATGGTGACAAGAACGGTTTGCATGGCGGGCGCTCAGGTCAGCATAGCGGAAGCGCTTTTGGGTTGCAGGCCCGTTTCGCGCGTCAAGCGCGCCAAGCGGCGCGAATCAAGGCCTGCAAACGTTCCGGCTCGGTTGCGCTGGTTTTGCACATGAAGCCGGTTTTGTGGGCGAAGTGCACATCGGGCTCGGCTTCCACCCGGCTAAAATCGAGCGCGGGATGATCTTCGTAGCGGCCGATGCCGAAGCCGCTGCCACGACGATCGGGATACACGGTGGCCGCGATCTGTTTCTCCAAACCGAACGCGCGAATATACGCCCCAACTGCGTTTGAGGGCTCGTCGGTGGGGTCGTCGGTGCGGGGCAAGAAGATGGTTTCAATGGGGCCGCCCGGGGCGTCTAGAGACCAGCGAATGGCATGTTTGGCTGTGAAATCGATCTGGCTGCGGATGCTGCGCAGGTACACAATCATGTCCTCACCGATAAACCGCATCACTTCGTAAAGCGGCTCCCCCGCAGCTAGCTGGGTGCAACCCGCGAACCTGCGCAACAAAGTGATGTCGATGGGCGAATTGAGCTTGGCCACCACGTCGCGTGGCACCCCCAGCCATTCAGCTGTGCGATTGGGGCCACGGGAATCGAACCATTCGGCAGGTTCCAGCCAAGGGCAGAACAACAACGCGTCTTCGTAAAGGCCGTAGTGCTGCAGCACCAAGCTGATGGAACTGGTGGGCGCGTGCTCACGAGGGAAGTGATGGTGGTCAAAGTTCATGCGTTCTGGATCGTGGGCGCCCCCCACATCAACCACGGCCACCTGGGCAGAGGCCAACTCGTCGGGATGGGGATCGCGGCGTTCCACGGGCGCACCTGACTTCGCCATCAAGACACAAATGGCAAGGAACTCATCTTTGTGTGCCCCCCCCGGGTGCGTGACAATTTTCGTAACCACCGGCCAACGCTAGCAGGCTGCGGTGGGGCATGGGCAGGGGTGGCGCGGGCTCAACAACAAAATGCCTATTAATTATAATGACTTAGGGTGATGTCGCCGCTTCAAATCAGCTGCCGAAGGGGGCGCGGCGCCTGGCGCCGACAGCGAACGGCTTGGCAAGATAGGCCCAAGCCGCCCATTTGCCCCCTTAGAAGTCAGCCTGAATTTGCGCGGGTAGTCGCCAACGGCGGCGTGAACGCCTATGCTGCCCGCCTTGCCAACCACTTTGGGAGTTTCCATGCGTACGTATCGACAAAATCTTTCTTCCTTGCGCCACGTTGCTTTGCTGGCGCTGCTCGCGGCGTCCTCGGCCTGCGACAAACAAAAAAGTGCCAAATCGGGGGCCGCCGCTCCCGCTGCGGGCGCTGCAGATGCGTGTACAAAATACGCCGACGCTCTTTGCGAAGCCGCGGGCAAAGAATCGCCCACCTGTCAGTCCATCAAGTCAACCACAGGCCTGCTTCCGCCCGAGGCTTGCCAAGCCGGTTTGGGCAACGTGGCCTACTCGAAAACCAAACTGGGCGAACTTCGCAAGGGCTGCGACGAGTTGTCGGACAAGCTTTGCAACGACATTGGCAAAGACACACAAACCTGCCAATTCGTGAAAACGCAAACCAAGCAGTTTCCACCTGAGCAGTGCGCGTCGATGATGCAGAACTACGCGCAGGTGCTGGGTGAGGTCAAGCGCATGGAGGACCAGAACAAGCCGCTGTCCCCTGAGCTGCAAAACAAGCTTGTCGAAGGCGATGTGCCGTCGTTTGGCCCCAAAGACGCCAAGGTGACGATCGTTGAATTCTCTGATTTTCAGTGCCCATACTGCACACGCGCTGCCGAAGTTGCCACCGAGCTTAAGAAGAAGTACGGCGACAAGGTTCGCTTCGTGTTCCGCCAGTTCCCGCTGTCGTTTCACCCCCAGGCACAAAAAGCTGCTGAAGCTTCGCTGGCCGCACACGCGCAGGGAAAGTTCTGGGCTTACCACGATGTTCTGTTTGCCAACCAATCGGCGCTGTCTGAGGAAGATCTCAAGAAGCACGCCTCCAAGGCAGGCTTGAACGCAGGCGTGTTGGAGAAGGCCGTGAAGGCCGACACCTACAAAGACGCGGTGGCGCGCGATGTGGCGTTGGGCACCGAAGTGGGCGTCAATGGCACCCCCACCATGTTCCTCAACGGCAAGCGCGTGCAAAACCCCACAAGCCTGGAGGCCATTGAGCCCATGATCAAAGAGGCTTTGGGCGGCAGCTAACCTTCGCGAAAACGACGCCTGGGGAAGCCCAGGCGCTGCGATGAGCCCCGACGGGCGGTGTGTTTAAGAACCCACCGTCTGCGCGGGGCTTTCGTTTTGTGTGTTAGGCGGGCCGTTCGGCGGTGGTCAACCACGCGGGCGCCGGAACCTCCTGAGGGCCCGAACCAAACTTCGCCTCTAACTCCTTGAGAACCTTTTTCTCGAACAAGGGCCACTCGGTGGCCATCGTCTTCTGTAGCAAGGTGATGGGGGCGCTGGAGCGCACCATGCCGTCCCAATACGCGCGTAGCGAAGGGGCCTTGCTTGTGTGTTCGATGCGCTTGACCTGCACGTTTTGAAAGCCAGCCACCTTCAGCTCTTGCTCGATGAGCTCGGGCGTGCCCAAGGGCGGCGGTCCGCTTTTGCCAAACGGCATCGACACGTGTTTGGCCACAGTGGAAAACAACGCGTCCAACATCGGCGTTTCTGAAAACGGCAACCAACTGGTGATCGCCACCTTGCCTTCCGGTCGCAGCACTCGGTAAAGCTCAAACAGCCCTTGGGCTCGATCGGGGAAGAAGATCAGGCCAAACAGGGAGAACGCGGCGTCGAACGATCGATTGTCGAACGGCAGCCGTTGCCCATCCTCTAGGTGCACCTCCACATTGGAAAGCCCCTGGGTCTTCACATTCTCGCGGGCGGTCCTGACCATCGCGGGAGAAAAATCCACCGCTGTCACTTGCGCCACACGAGGCGAGGCCAGAAGCGCCAGGGTGCCGGGTCCCGTAGCCACGTCCAGCACCTGGGCCGTGGAGGGCAGGGCCAAGGCCTGCAGGGCATCTTTGGCGTATTCGGTGAACACCGGCATAAGGACTTCGGTGTAGCCCGGGGAAACGAGGTCCCAGGTGTCCGATTGCGAAAGCGGTGAAGGTGCTGCGGTTGTGCCTGCCATATCGGCGCCCAGTATATGCCGACATAAGGGTTTGTCCGGGGCACAAACCACCGGAATTTTCAGATGGTGGACGAGAGGCGGGGGGCCTCGTGGGCCTCCGACAGGCCCGCGGCTGGATTCGCGCTGGGGGCCGGGGCGCCAAATGGGCGTCGAACGCCATGCAAATGTGCCGCAGCACCTAGCGTCCCCGCCGTGTGAACCAGAACCCCAGCAGTGTTTAGAGCCCAATCACGCTTTATGGCAAACTGCGGTCATGACACCGATCGATGCAGAAGCGTGGCTGAAGGAATTTTTGCAAAAGCACGGCGGCGTGGCCGGTACCGTTCACCTGCGCCAGGTCGACGATTTGGTGATGTCGGCTGCGGTTAACATTCCACCCAAAGTCGTGGAGATCACCCAACGCATTCCTCATGGCAAAGGCATGGCGGGGCTGGCGTTCTCGCGCGACCAGCCCGTGCAAACCTGCAATTTGAAAGACGACAGCAGCGGCGACGTGCGCCCCGGTGCAAAGGCCGTGAATGCCAACGCCGCGGTTGCTTTGCCCGTTCACGACGCCCAGGGCCAGGTGCGCGCTGTGGTGGGCATCGCGTTTATGGGCGAACGCGAGATTCCGGCCGAGGAACTGGGGCGCTTGGGCGCGGCCGCCGAAGAGCTACCTATGTGACGCGGGTGGCTGACTCCACCACCGGCCCAGGGTAAGGCGCTCTTTGCGACCCGTGCCACCACTCGCGCTTACAACTCCGTGGCTTCGATGCGGCGGTTTTTCTGGCGACCTTCTTCGCTGTCGTTCGAGGCGATGGGTCGTTCATCGCCATAGCCCACAGCTTCAATGCGGCTGGCTTCGATGCCTTTGGAAACAAGGTAGTCGCGGCACGATTTGGCGCGCTTGTCTGAAAGCACTTTGTTCGCTTTCGGGTTGCCCATGTTGTCGGTGTGCCCCGAGATTTCTATCCGCGCGCTCTTCTTGTGCCTCATGTATTCCACAACGCCGTCAAGGCGGGGAAACGACTCGGGCCGGATGTTGGCTTTGGCGGTGTCGAAATTGACACCCTTCAAAACGAATCGCGGGGTTGAGGGCGCGCCTGGCGTGGGCTCCGTTTGCGGCGGGCCTTTGTAGCGCAAAGTCAGCTTGATGTTTTGATTGGGCTCGTCGGTCACCGTGACTTTGGCCGCGATGTCTTGCCGACCAAGGCTTAGATACACCAACTCGTAAACCTGGCCCACGGGCACCAGAACCTCACCATATCCCTGGGCATCGGTTTCCTCGGTGTAGTACTTGGTGCCATTAGGGGCGGTCAAAGAGATAACGATTCCCTTGAGCGGGCCTTTGTCTTTGTCGACCACAATGAATTTCATCGCGGCTTCGCTGGCTGTGGCCTTGATCCTTGAGGGTTTCGCGCCCTGAGCGCTTCTGGCCGTGTCCGAATTGCCGAGCACAAATTCGTTGCCCTTGTTGGGCGTGCTTTGTGCCGACTCCGCCGCACGCTCTGTGGCAGTGGATGGGGGCGTCTCGCTGGCGGGCGTGTTGTTGTCGTCGGTGGTAGCGGCGGGGGCCTCGGGATCCACGGCTGGAGACTTCACGCGCTGGTTTCCGCCACAACCCGAAAGCGCGGCGGTTGCGAACATCACGAGGGCAAGGTGTTGCATAAGAGGTCGTCCGGGCTTGGCAGGAGGCATGGACTCGATGGTGCTCTGAAGCGTGGGGTGTGTCCAGGCAGGGGGGGCGCGAAAGCTGTGAAGCAACTTGCGCGGTAGCTGAACATATGTTTAGTTAGCCTGCGCAACCCGGAGAGAACATCACATGTTTGACAGCAGCCATTCGATTCCAGAGCCCATGCGTGACTTGCTAACCATTTTTTCCGAGCAGCTTGTGGAGGTGCGGTTCGGCGACATTGACCAAGCGACGTTGCAGGAAGCGGCGGGCCGGGTGGAGCGGGCCGCGCAGACATACGCAGACGCTGAAGCCGCGTTGGAAGCGGCACGCGTAGCGCTGACGGCCGCCCAGCAGGCTTTGTTAGCCACGGGCCAGCGCGCTTTGGCTTACGCCCGCATTTACGCTGAGGCTTCGCCCGAGTTGCTCACGCGTTTGCAGACAATCTCCGTAGTCATTGGCCCCTCGAATGATCATCGAGGCCGCGATGTGGAAACAAAATTGGCGCGGCGTAAGGCACGCAAGAACGCCACTGACCAAATGCCAAAACTTCCTGGAACCTTGGCGGATGAAGAGGCCATCAGCCTGGCGCTTTCGCCGTGACCGGCGTGGAGTTGGGCCTCAAGACGGGTGTAGACCGCTAGCGCGTTCGCGTGCGGTCGTGGTAGCAACAGGGCATGCAGAAGAAGCCGGCCCGAAAGGCCTCTCGCGAGACAAACCAGTTGGTTTTGCACCAGGCGATGGTACGCCGTCTGCCTTCGCGTGTGGCGGGGTCGGGCCGCATGTTGTTTCCAGCCGTCCCCTCGTTGGCCGAGCGATACACCGAGGTGATGCACAAAACGTTCGCGTTGCTGGGGCGCGTGTTCAATCGCGACGAAATAGCGACCATCCGCGACATTGTGAAGAAGAAGTGCGAAGAGGGCTTTCGGCAATCGCCTTACGCTCGGATCATCGTGGAGTACGGAACCAATGAGCCCCCCGAAACTTCATTAAGCTACAAAGTTTTCGTCGAAGAAAGTTCGGTAGAGGCGCAATACGAACGCTGGACCCAAAGCCGCACGCCGCCTTTATTTGGCAGCATGCCCGATGCCAAAATCATGTCGCTGGCCCGATCGCTGGGCCCACCGGCTGAATCACCGATCTTGGACATCGGCGCCGGCACCGGGCGCAACACATTGCCACTGGCGCGCGAAGGGTTTCCGGTAGACGCCATCGAACTTGCGCCCACGCTGGTTGAGATCCTCTCGCGCGACGCCAAAGCGGAGGACCTTCCGGTGCGGATCATTCAAGGCGACGCTGTGGCCGAGCAGATCGATCTACCCGAGCCGAACTACAAAATGGTGTTCCTTTCCGAAGTCATTGCTTCGCACATCCGCGATGTGCCTTCGTGTCGCCGCATCTTCGAGGAAGCTTCACAATCGCTGGCCCCCGGCGGTATTTTGGCCTTCAACGCCTTCATGGCGGTGCCCACCTATTTTCCCGATCCCTTGGCCCGTGAGTGGTCGCAGGTGGTGTGGAGCGTGGCCTTCACGCAAAAAGACATGAAGATCGCCATGGAAGGCCTGCCCTTCGAGTTGGTGTCTGACGAATCGGTGTATGAGTACGAACGGGAGCACTGTCCCGAAGAACACTGGCCACCCACCGGCTGGTTCGAAAAATGGTCGCAGGGCATGGACGTGTTTGACCTGCCCGACGGGAAATCTCCGCTTGAACTGCGCTGGCTTGTGTACCGCAAGACGGGGCAAGGGTAGGCCTTGCCGTCCTTTCCCTAGCAAACGCGGGCGGGCCACACGTTGGGTCCTTGCTGGCCCAATGCAAGCTTTGTCGAACGCTTAGTCGTGGAACTCACGCAAGTTTAACGGTGCGCCTTCGCCTCCGCGGTTCTGGGCGCGCCGATCCACTTGTGGGCCTTGACCCGCTCGCAGCTCGCGCACCGAGACATCTTGGTCGAGATTGTCCTCTTCTCGGTCGGGCTCTGGCGCGGGTTTTTTCATTGCTTCTTCTGCCAGCTGCCCTTGCTTGGCGTCCACAACGCCCACGACGATGTTGTCGCCGTTCACGACGACAACGTTCAGCATGCCGATGGCGTCATCAGCAATCTTGTCGTGTTCGCGCAGCACCTCAAATCCTGGAGGCAGCTTTGCTTCTTGAACGTTACCCGACGTCGTAACGTCCTGTCTTCGTAACACAGTTGCGAATGTGCCGTTGTCGTGACACACGGGCAGGAACGACACTGGGTTGACGGAAAACAGCTTGGACGCCACGGACATCGGGGCCCCCACCGAAAGAATGGGGTGAGTCCTGTCCATTAGATCTTCAGTGGTTTTCATACTCTGAAGAGGGAGCAAAGCCCGTGCCGGCGTGCGTATGCGCGAAGATCTCTGCCCACAGGAGTCGTAGACGAGCCGGGTCAACACGTCGCGGTGGAGGATGTCCGAGTCAGCAGCCTCCCCGATGGAGCCGTGTCGCCGAACCCCACCCCGCCTGGGCAACGCCTCCACTACATTGCCCCCCAATTTTGCCCTAGCGTTTCCGTTTCACACAAGCGTCGATAGCAGCGCTTGCGCTGGGGCGATACGGATGCCCTCGGGGGTGCGTAGATCCTCTTTGCCGTTAAGACTGACTTGCCATGCCTGGACGTGAGGGAATCGTTCGACGAAGTAGCGAAGCCCCCTGTCCAGGGGCCCCGGGCTGAGCTTGCACTCGACGGCAAGGATCGGTTTTCGCCGCTCGGTGATGATGAAGTCGACCTCTCTGCCATCGACGTCGCGGAAATACCGAAGCTCCAAGTCTCGCCCTTCGACGTCGAGCTGATAATGAACCCACTTGAGCAGATGGCTTGCGACCAGATTCTCAAATCGAGGACCAGGTTCAATCACCAGGGTCCAATCGAAGTGGTAGTGCTTCTGCTCTTTTTTGACGGCGCGCAACTTGGGCGCACCAAACGGCGGGATGCGAAAGATGGCGTACACACGTTCGAACACGTCCAGCCAGCGCGCAACCGTCGGGTGCGAAATTTGAAGGTCTTCTCGTAGAGCGTTGATGGACAGCGGTGATCCGACCCGCTCGGGCAAGCTGGCCATAAGCATTTCCATCCTGCCCAGGTCAGGCAGATTTTCGACACCCTGTAGATCATCGCGCAACAGGCGGGCGCGATACTCAAGTGACCAACGGCGCGCACCACGGGCATCCAGCTTCAGCAAGGGCTCTGGGAAGCCGCCCTTCTCGAACAACTCTATGACCGCCCCAGCGGCACCCCCCAATTCCTTGACCGAAAACGGATGCAGCCTGAGGTAGTGGTATCGCCCCTGAAGCGAATCGCCACCATAGCGGTACCAGTCGAGGCGAGCGCTTCCGGTGACAAGGATGGGCGGTTCGCCTCGCGTTTGGTCGAACAAGCCTTTCAGATAGCCACGCCAGCCGCGAAATTTGTGAAGTTCATCAAAGACCCAGAGCTTGGCATTCGGCAAGGCGCGGGAAAGCAGGCGGGCTCTGTCCTCTGGGATGTCCCAATTCAGGTAGCCCTGGTCTCCCCCCGGCAGCGAACGCGCGAGCGTCGTTTTTCCGACCTGCCGAGGGCCTCCCAGAAAAACCATCTTTTCTTCGAGGTCGCTTTGCACGAACGATCGCAAATAACGCGGCGTCACAAGAAGGTCTTTCATTGGCTAGTCATTTTACTAGGACATGAAAAAACTCGCGAGTAATTCAACGCTGGCATTAAAAAACTCGTGCCTCGGGGAAGCCGCGATGGATTGCCCACCAACCACCTAACGCAGAGCCCACTCCTACGCTACATTGCCCCTCCCGTGACCAAACATGGTGCAGACACTGAGGCTGTTGTGAACGAGATTGAGGCGAGCATGAACGCCATTGCGGCGCCAGGCCGTGGCTACGTGGGGTGCAATGAAGTTTTGGCGGTATTGGCTGATGCCCCCACGGCAAGGCTCACCGACTTGAACTCTTTGCCCTTGGGGCGGGTCGGCCAAAGGCTGATGGCTTTGCGGTATTTCATCGCCAATGGCTCTGCGTGGCTGCGTTACTTCGCGTGGGAAAACCCTCTAGCCCGGGTTTGCGCCGAAGGGCCCGAGAGGGTGCGTGAGCTTTCCGCCAAGCTCGACGGCGGCTGGGCCCATCTGCCGACCGAGCCCAAATTGGCTCGCTTGCTTGAAGCGTCGCTCGCCGATCTTGCGGCGCAAATCGAAGGGGAAGCCACGAACGCCCGCCAAAGCTTCGTGCTGTTGCCAAGCTTTTCGCGTTACCCTGAACTTGCCCTACGCTTGCGCGAACGGTTGCGGGTGGAAGCGGCCTCATTGGTCCAAGACTCACCCCGCAGCGCCGACCTTATCTATCTGGCCACACAAGACCTCAAGCGCTTTCCCGCGACCTGTGTGGGGGAAGGCAACCTGCGATACCTAATCGTGGCCGACAAAGGCGAGATGGGTGTGCGCGCTGTGAGAGAAGCCGTTGCGCTAGGCCTGACGCCCGTGGTGCTGTTTAGCGAGCGGGACGATTCGTCGTCGCTGCAGGTTCGTTTGGCCCAGCAGCACGATGGCTTTTCGATTCCTCTCGCGGGCACGTTCCGCGACAGCTACGGCAACGCAGCACAAATTGCCGAGCGCGTACATCAAGCGTACAGCGCGCGTTTCAAAGAGAAAGCCGAGGTGGCCCTGGCGCAATCGGCGCTTTATCCGGGTTATGGACCGCTGGCGGAGAACACCGCCGCCATCGGCCACTTCCGACGCCATGGAATTGTGTTTGTCGGGCCCATGCAAGATGTGGTTGAACGCGCGGGCGACAAGCGCAAGTTTCGCTTGCTGGCTCAGTCCATCGATCCAGACGCCGTGGTGCCCGGCATTGTGATTGACGACAACGATGCGGACGCCATCATTGCCGCCATTGAGAAAGGCCATGCCGAAAAAAGCTTCAGCTTCCCCGGCCGTCTGAAAGCCGCCAACGGCGGGGGCGGACGAGGACAAATGGTGATTCCCGGCCCCGAAGATGTGGCTTCCGCGGTGCAGAAGGTGCTGGGCGAGATCGCAGCCAATGGCTGGGATCAAGGCGTGATGTTCGAGCAGAACATTCCCGAGACGGTGCATCTTGAGGTGCAGGTGTTGCGAGACCGGTACGGCAACACGCGCCACTTTGGCATGCGCGATTGCACCGAACAGCGTGCCAGCCAGAAGATTCAGGAAGAGGCACCACCCGCTTTGCTGCGGTTTTTTCCGGGCTTGACCGAACGAATCTGCAAGGTGGCGGTGCGCATCGCAGATGAAGTGGGCTACGTGGGCGCTTGCACCGTCGAGCTCATGTTCAAAAATGGACACTTTTATCTGCTTGAGATGAACACGCGCATCCAAGTGGAGCACCCGGTGACCGAAGCCGCCCACCGCATCCGAACCGGCAAAGGCCTTGTCCCTCTCAACTTGGTTCAGCTGCAGATCGAAATTGCCCGTGGCCGTCCGCTGATGTTCGCACAAGAGGACGTTGTGAACACCCATGTGGCGCGTGAGTTTCGCATCAACGCTGAGTCGTGGAAGCCGAACATCAAGGACTCGCGTGACCGTAAGTTGGGCTTGTTCCTGCCCAATGCAGGTGTGTTCGACAAGATCGAGCTGTGCGAAGCACGTGAAGTGTTGAGGGCGCTCAAAAAGGCGGGCGTTGTGGGCATCACGGACCTGCAGGTCCGGTTTGATTGCGGGTTCGAGGTGGAAGACAAACTCGTCAACAAAGACCCCACCTTCGGAAAACTTATTGTGTCGATCGCCACTGAGGATAAGCACGCAGACGATCGCTATGAACTGTTGCGGCAAGCCTCCATCGAGGTGCTCAAGCGCACGCGCATCGAAGGCCGCCAGGTGCTCCCAACGGGCTCCATCATCGAAGGGTCGCGGTTTGAGACAAATCTTTCCGACCACATTCGCGTGCTGGAATCCGAGTGCCTGCGCGCCCATTCCCGTGAGCCTGTGGCTTTCCGTCATGTCAATTGGGTGGTGGATGGCCTGCGCAAGCTCAGCGCCTAGCGGGGGGCTGCTCCAGGCCAACGACATGTGGGTCAATCTGCGCGCTTTCTTTTCGCTGTAGATTGTAAGTAAGCTGGCCGAAAAAGCTGCGACCGTGAGCCGTTGTTGGCTATCATGGACCTCGGTCAGCTATGCGTACCTACATGTCCCTTGAAGTTTGGGGCCTGGCTTTGTGCCTTCAACTGTTTGGATGTTCAGGGTCAATTGGCAACGTGGGTTCAAACCCTGACGACGACTCCGCCGGGGACAATCGGCCGCCCAAAACGGGGGGAGCCGGGGGCGCCCCCTACGATGAAGTGGGCACCGAGGCAGTCGTTGCCACCACGCGCTCGGCCCGTTTGTCGCACAAACAATGGGAAAACACGGTGCGCGACCTTCTGCGCTTGCCCTTGGCGCCTGGCCTCTCTACCGCGTTTACCGGAGATTCAGCGTCTGGTCGCTTTGACAACGCCGGTGGCGCCCTGCAGGTGACGGAGGGCTTGTTTGTGGACTACCAACAGGCCGCTGAAGCGCTCGCCACGCGTGTGTTTTCCGACGCCGCTTTGCGCGCCACGCTGTTGCCCGCAAACCTTCCGGGCGACGCAACTGATGCTGCGCGCGCGTTTGTGCAAGCGTTTGGCAAACGCGCGTTTCGTCGCCCGCTGACACCGGCGGAAGTTGATGCGTATGCAGGCCTTTACAGCAACGGGGTGCAGGCGTTTGGCGAAGGCGACGCAACAGCCGCCGGTGTGCGCGCCGTCGTTGAGGCGATGCTGCAATCGCCGCACTTCCTTTACCGCATTGAATCAGGCGTTGAAGGCTCCGCACGTGTTGCCTTAAATGCCTACGAGCTGGCGTCGCGGCTTTCTTATGCCTTGGCCAACACCATGCCCGATGACGAGTTGTTTGCGGCCGCAGCCGAAGGGCGTCTTGAGGGCGGTGACGACGAAGTCCGTGCGGAAGTGCGCGCGCAGGCCGCTCGCTTGCTCAGCGGAAACGGAGGCAAGGAGGCCGTGCGCGATTTTTATTCGCAGCTCTTGCGCCTTCACACCTACGAGGGCATCGACAAAGATCCCGTCAAGGTTCCAGGCTTCAGCAGAGGCATTGGCCTTGATATGAAGAAGGAAACGTTGAGCTTTGTGGCCGAGGTGATCAACCAGCAAGGCGGTGGCGTCACAGAACTTTATACTGCCCCTTACACCTTTGTGAACAAACGCCTTGCGCTCATTTATGGCGTGGAGGGAAGCTTCGGCGTTGACTTTCAAAAGGTACAATTGAACCCTGAACAACGCGCCGGTTTGCTAACGCAATCGGGATTCTTGGCCGTCAACGCCTACAGCAGTGAGATCGATTCCATTCATCGCGGTGTGTTTGTCCACAACAACGTTTTGTGCACCGATCTTCCTGCGCCCCCTCCAGGCGACATACCCCCATTGCCCGAAGCTGGCGGCAAAACCAACCGCGAACGGGTGACCCTTCATACTGGCCCCGGCACCTGCGGGGGGGCCTGCCACAGCCAAATTATCAACCCTGCGGGGTTTGCGTTTGAAAACTACGACGCGATTGGAAAATACCGCAGCCAAGAAAATGGCAACGCCATTGATGCTTCTGGTGAGATGGATGTGGGCGAGCCCAGCATGAAGTGGAGCGAAGGGGTGCAGTTTGTGAAGTTGGTGGCCAAACACCCGGCCACGCATCGGTGCATGACCCGCGCCTGGCTGGAGTACCTTTACGGCCGTCGGCCCGTTGACGCTGATGAGTTTGTGGTCGAAAAAACCGCAACGGCCTCGTTGTCACAGAACACGCCCATGACGGAATTGGTGATGGAACTTGTCACCCGCGATTCCTTCTTGTACCGGGCCGCACCCTGATTCCTTCCAACCGCATCGAGGTTTGTCATGAGCCAGCTTCATCGCTTTGAACGTCGTCGGTTTTTGCGCGGGGCGGGGGTTAGTTTGGGGTTGCCCCTGTTAGATGCGTTTGCCCCCAAGCGCGCTGCTGCGGCCGTTGCTCCCGGATACGCCGTCTTCGTGGTGGGCATGAATGGCGTGCAGCAAGCGGGCGGTTATGGAGACGAGCCCGAGCGTTTTTGGCCCAGCAACACTGGCGCCTTGTCCCGCGCCAACATGGCCGCCGATTCGGGGCGGGCGGTGTCGGAGCTTGTCAACCATGCCGAACACCTCAACATCATCAAAGGCTTGTCGTTTGCGTTTTCTAACAATGGGTGTGGCCACAGTGGTGGCGGCAATCAAGTGCTGACAGCGGCAAAAGTTTCTCCGGATTTGGCCAAGAACAAGTCTTTGGCGATGGGACCCTCGGTTGATTATCGCATTGCCAGGGCATTGACCAATCAAGACCCCCTGGCGCTATACGCTGGCCCTAAGCACGGCTACATCAACGATCACATCTCTCACCGCGGCGCCAAAGATGTGATTGTGGCTGAAAACAATCCATGGACCACGTACGCCAGGATTGTGGCGATGACGGGTGGCTCTAAAGCGGCGTCCGAGTTGCTGATGGCGCGACGTAAAAGCGTCAACGATCTGCTGCGCAAAGAAATTGCTGTGTTGCTAGCCGATCCTCAGCTGTCGTCGGCAGATCGAAAACGCATCGAGCAGCACCTTTCAAGTGTGCGCGACATTGAGTTTAGGCTCAGGAGTGAGTTGCCCCCCGAAACCATGGCCGAACTCAAAGACATGGATGGCAAACACCGAGTGGATGGCAATCGTTTAAAAATAATGGACCTGCAGTATGACCTGCTGGCGATGGCGCTGTCGTCAGGTTTGGCGCGGGTGGGTTTTCTGCAGGTGGGGGATGGAACGGATGGCATTGGCCACATTGTCAATGGCGCCAGGACCACAAGCTTTCATCACATATCCCATCGCATCAATAGCGACGGCGGCGAGGGAACTTCCATCTCCAACGCAGATATGTTGCACCACAAGATAGATCGAATCGTTTTGGGCAGCTTCGCCAAGCTGCTCGACAAACTGCAGGCCGTACAGACGCCCACGGGAAGCCTGCTGGATATGGGCTTTGCGGTATGGACGAATCAGCTGGCGACGGGATCGCATCGCTACAAAAACGTGCCTTACATTGTGGCCGGTCGTGCGGGCGGCTACCTCAAGACCGGGCAATTTGTTCAGGTGCCCGACAAGACGATGAACAACAAACTCTTGAACACACTGATCACCGCGGCGGGCGTCCGGACGCAAGCTGGGGGACCTGTGGAAGACTTTGGCGATCCCAGCTTGCCCAAGGGGCTGCTGACCGAGATCGTGGCCTAACTTCGCCCTAACGCGGCTAAGGCTCTGCGGACAGCGTTGTTTCCGCTCGGGCAAGTCGCGCGCGCACGCTTGCGTCCGCTGGGGACAAGGCGCTTGCGGCCCGGTAGGCCTCAACCGCGTCTTTGAGCTTGTTCATTTTTAGCGAAACGTCGCCCAGCAGGAGTTGATGTTTCAGCACACGCGGGGCGGCGGCTGTGGCCCGTTTGGCAAACGATCGCGCCGTGTTTAAATCTCCCAACTCGAACGCGGATTCAGCAAGGCCCCCCAAAACTTCGCCATCATGCGGAAGCCCCACCAACGCCGCTTCCAGCGCCATACGGGCCTTTTGCATCTGACCGCCGCCCAGCGCCTCAAGCCCTCGGGCGCGCGCATCTTTGGCCGCGGCCATATCAACGGCGACCGCAGGCGCCTCTGCGTGTCGCACTGTTGGGGCAATGGGGGCCGCGCGCAAAGCACGTTGCTGGCCTTTGAACGCGGGCTTACTGGCGGCCACGGCGACTGGGGGACCCACCACGGGGTTTTCGGCCGCAGGAGCCACGTTGGCCTCAGCTGGCGAAGGCACAGCTAGCGCGTTCAAGGGGGCAGGATGTTGAGCGGAAGGCTCTGGAGCTACGGCTGTCGCGGCCACCGACGGTGTGGGGGCCCCAGGTTCAGCGTGAGGGGCGCGATCCAGCGCGCGCCAACCTAAGGCCGTACCTGACGCCAAGACCAACGCTGCGGCTGCCACGAACACGCCCTTGCGCCAAGCGGGCGTCAGGGCCAAGTCGGTCAACGGCCGCACCGAACTTACAACGCTATAACCTGCCTCTTCTTCGGCGATCTCGGCGGCGGTCTTGGCAGCTCTGGCTTGCGCAATCAAAGTGCGCGGCGTGGGCGGTGGCGCTGGGATGGGGGTGCCGTATTCGGGCAGGGGATCATCATTGAAGCTTGTGCTGCCAAAGGTTTCCTCCAGCAACCGCGCCACATGATCGTGGGTAAAACGCGTGGCGCTCAAATACCCCGAAAGCGCTTCAGCCATCTGTGATGCGTTGGCGAAACGCCGATTCGGATCGCGATCCAAAGCGCGCAGAACCACGTCATCAAGCACGGAGGGCAGGCCTGGACGCTCAAGCGAAGGCGGTGGCACAGGCTTTTCAAGAATGTTCCGCATCGTTTGCAGATCGTTGGGATCCCAAAACAAGCGCTGCCCTGTTAAGCACTCCCACAGAACCACGCCCAACGAAAAAATGTCGCTGCGGCCGTCAATGCCTTTGCCGCGAATTTGCTCGGGCGAAAGATACGCAAACTTGCCTTTGATTAACCCGCCCGTGGGCGTGGTTGTGCGCAGTTTCATCGCGGCACGCGCGATGCCGAAATCAAGAAGTTTAACGCCGCCTGTTTTCAGCAGCATGATGTTCGAGGGCGTGACATCGCGGTGAACAATGTCCAGCGACACCCCGCCTTGCGACAAGCCGTGGGCGTAGGCCAAACCGCGGGCGGTTTCCATCGCGGCAAACGCCGCCACGCCAATGGGAAGATCGCGGTCTGCCGCACGCACGTGGCGCATGACCGTGAGCAGATCTTTGCCCCGCAGGTATTCCATGGCCAGGAAGTAGTCGCCCGCCACTTCGCCGAAATCGTAGACCTGCACGATGTTCGGGTGTTCCAACAAGGCCGAAATGCGGGCCTCGTTGATGAACATATTCACAAAGTCGTCTGAGTCGGTCTTCTCAGCGCGAATGCGCTTCAGCACGAATTGGCGCTGAAAGCCGCCGGGCCCTTGCGAGACGGCGCGATACACTTCGGCCATACCGCCGCGTCCGATGAGTTCGAGCAGCCGGTACCGGCCAAATCGCTTGTTTTCTGTAGAGCTGCTTCCAGCTTGGCTGGTCGCCATGAAAACGCCATCGGCAGAATCTGCCGGTTCCGTGAGCCCTCCTGGAGAAAATACGTGGTTGCCGCAGGCCGCTAAGATTCCGGGGTTAGCCCCGCCAAACCATTCTCGATGTTTACGGGCTTTGCAGGTGTGGTGGCGTGTTCGTAATGCACACATCGCACCTGGCGGTTTCCGATTTGATAGAGCGGCGGCACCGCTTCGGCGCAGCGAGGCAACGCCACCGGGCAACGGGTGCGGAAACGGCAGCCTGATGGCGGATTGATGGGGCTTGGCACATCACCGGGCAACAAGATGCGTTGCCGACGTTCCAGCTTTTCGGTGGAGGGGGCTGCTGACAGCAGGGCTTGGGAATACGGATGCAAAGGTTGTTCGAACATCTCGGCGCAAGGCGCGGTTTCCACGATCTGCCCGAGGTACATCACGGCCACGTGATCCGAAATGTGGCGCACCACCGAAAGGTCATGCGCAATGAACACGTACGCCAATCCCAGCTCGTCTTTCAGATCGAGCAGCAGATTGATGATCTGCGCTTGCACACTAACGTCCAAGGCTGACACAGCCTCGTCGCAAACGATGAAGTCGGGGCCTAGCGCTACGGCGCGCGCAATGCCAATGCGTTGGCGTTGGCCACCGGAAAACTCATGGGGGTAGCGGGAAATGTAGGCCGCTTGCAAACCGACGCGCTCCAATACGTCTTGCACCTTGGCGTCCATGTCATTGCGGGTGCACAAGCCGTGGAGCACCATCGGCGCGCCGATGATTTCACCCACCGTCTGCCTGGGGTTCAAACTGGAATACGGATCCTGAAACACGATCTGCATGTGCCGGCGCAAGCCGCGCAATTGTTGGCGGTTCAGCTGAGGAATGTTTTGTCCGCGGAACAGCACATCGCCGCTGTCGGGTTCAATCAGCCGCAACAGCGCGCGACCCGTTGAAGTTTTTCCGCAGCCGCTTTCACCAACCAAGGACAGCGTCTCGCCCCGTTGCAGGGAGAACGAAACGTCGTCAACCGCCTTCACAGTGCCCACCTGGCGGCGGAACGCGCCTTTGAGCACGGGGAAGAACTTCTTTAGGTTCTTCACCTCAAGCAAGGGCGTGTCGGCGTTTTGTGGTTCCGGCGTTGTCATCAGGCTGGCGACGTTTGCGGGTGGTGGCAATAGGCGTGGTGGCCGGGCGCCACCTGCACCAAGGGCGGGGCTTCTGCACAAACGTCCGTGGCGTGGGGGCAACGGTTGCGAAACCGGCAACCTGAAGGAAAGTTTTGTGGGCTGGGCACCGAGCCCGCAATGGTGGGCAAACGGTGGCCTCGCGGCACCCGGTTGGGCAACGACCCCAAAAGGCCCAAGGTGTAAGGGTGCGTGGCGTTGGCAAACAAAGACGCGGTGGGCGCGGCTTCCGCCACTTGGCCTGCGTACATCACCACCACCCTCTGGCACACTTCCGCCACCACACCCAAATCGTGGGTGATCAGCATCACCGCCATTTCGCGTTCGCGCTGAATGCGCGCCAGCAGCTCAAGGATCTGCGCCTGAATGGTCACGTCCAAAGCCGTGGTGGGTTCATCAGCGATCAGCAGCGCGGGGTTGCACGACAGCGCCATGGCGATCATCACTCGCTGCTTCATGCCGCCGCTCATCTGATGCGGGTATTCATCAATGCGGGTTTCCGGTTCGGGAATGCCCACTTGATGCAGCATCGCGATCGCCAACGCACGCGCTTGCTCAGCGTCTTTGTTTTGGTGCAGCGTGATGGCCTCGATGATTTGGTTGCCCACGGTATAAACCGGGTTGAGCGAAGTCATGGGCTCTTGAAAGATCATGGCAATGTCGTTGCCGCGGATGCGGCGCAGGTCTTTGATGGGCAGCTTGGTGAGATCCACGTTGCGAAACAAGATCTCGCCGCCCACGATGCGCCCCGGTGGATCAGGGATCAGGCGCAAGATGCTCATGGCGGTGACCGATTTGCCGCAGCCGCTTTCGCCCACAATCCCCAAGGTTTCGCCAGCATCAATGTGAAAGCTCACACCGTCAACCGACGGCAGCACACCGGCATCGGTGAAAAAGTGGGTCTTCAGGTTTTTGACTTCTAACAGGGGCATGGTGGTGCTTGGTGACTAGTGGCGCATTTTCGGATCCAGGGCGTCACGCAGACCGTCCCCCATCAGATTCAACAAACTGACCGTCACGAAGATGGCAAAACCTGGCGCCAGGATCATGGTCCAGATGCCCGTGGTGCGCCCTGTGTTCAGAACCTGGCCCCAACTGGGCACGGTGATGTCTCCCAGCCCCAAGAAGCTCATGGTCGATTCCACAAGAATTGAAGACGCCACGCCAAACGTGGCGGTGACAAGCACGGGGCCCAACGCGTTTGGCAACATTTGCCGGAACATGATTTGCATTTCCGAGTAGCCCACGGCGCGGGCGGCGGCCACGAAATCAAGATTGCGCAAGCGCAGAAACTCGGCGCGCACCAAGCGGGCGGGCGTGGTCCAACTAACCGCCGCGATGATCAGCATGATGTGGAATATGGATCGCTGTTCGATGAACGCGGCCACCGTGAGGATCAAGAACAAGCTGGGGATTGAGATCACCACCTCCACAATGCGCATCAAGGTGGCATCAAGCCAGCCGCCATAATATCCGCCCAGCGCGCCCAAGAATGTGCCGATCACGATGTAAAGCAGCACCGCAAAGATCCCCACCGTTAGCGAGATGCGGGTTCCGTAGAGCAGCCGCACGAACACGTCTCGGCCGGCGTCGTCGGTGCCCAGTAAGTGGACCGCCGAAGCGGGCGCACGAACCTGCTGCAGATCAACGTCTCGAAACGAAAACGGTATGGGAGGATAGACGGCGCGAACCTGATGGCCTTCGCTTTGTAGCTGGGTTTGCAACGCCTTGTGCAGCAGCTTGGGGCCCGACGAGGAAAACAACAGCAATGCGGCCAACACCAGCACCCACACGCCCGTGGCACCCACCACAAACCGCGTGCGGGCGCGCGTGCGAAGCCGGTTGGGGCGCTTCCGCGTGCGCCGCCACCACCAGATCGCCACAGGAATGGCCAAAGCGCCGGGCAGCAGCAAGGCGTTGAAAAAAATGTCGAGCGCGCTTTCGAAGAAGTT
>JBBSJE010000096.1:0-20769 GCA_038257535.1 Polyangia bacterium | reverse complement strand
TGGCGCTACCGCTTCAGGGGCAATTTGAACAAGCTCTGAACGCGCGCTATTTGCAGCGTGAAGGCTATGGGCTTGAGGCGGGCACGTTGGACGATGGAGCTCTAAGTGCGTTCCTGGAACGTCTACCCGATTTTCGCGCCAAGCTTTCATCGTACACGCAGGATGGCAACAACGACCTGCTACTAGCCTTGCAAACGAGTTTGGCTACGGCCAAAGCCCAAGGATAGCACAGCGAGGGCCTCCAATCGCCCTAGCGTTTCCGCAAGGCGAAGTACAAAACGCCCACGCCCACAAGCCCAGCGAAGATGGCGGCCAAACCTGGGTTCTGCCACGTCAAAACCCCGAGGCTCAAGGCTGCTAACACAAGCGCCAACCACGCGCCGTATGGATAAAACAGGGCACGAAACGGCCGTGGCAGATCAGGCTCGGTTCTGCGAAGCACAAGCAACGACGTCATCGAGACGATGTAGAGCGAGAGCGCGCCGAACGCAGCCAGCGTGATCATCTGCGCGGTTTTCCCCGAAGCGATCGCCACCAACCCCGCCGCCGTGTTTACGAGCAGCGCCACGATGGGGGTGCGCGTGCCGGGATGAATGCGGCCAAAAACCGCGGGGGCGAAACCCGAGCGCCCAAACTCGAAGGTGGCGCGTCCGGCCGCCAGGATGATGCCGTGAAACGAGGCCACCAAACCTAAGAGCCCAATTCCCAATAGCAGCTGATAAAGCCACGATTGCGGCGACACCACGTGGGCCAACGCCAAGGGCAAAGGCGCATCGCTGGGCACGGCAGAGCCTGGTGGATACACCACGGCGTGCCAGCCCGCCACGCCGATGGACGTGAAGAACACCGCCAGCGCAAGCACCACCAAAGTGACCATGGCAGCGCCGAAGCCCCGAGCCACGTCACGCTGAGGGTTGCGCGCCTCTTCGGCGGCGTTGGCCACGCCTTCGATCGCCAGATAAAACCAGATGGCAAACGGCAGCGCGGTGAGCGCCCCGGAAAATCCGTGCGGCCAGGGATCGGTGGCAAATTGTTCCCAACGAAACGCGGGTGCCGCGACACCCACAAACACCAACAATTCTAGAACAGCCAGAATCGTGACCACCAACTCGAACACAGCGGCCTGTCGCACGCCCCAAATGTTCAACGCTGTAAAAATCACATAAGCGGCCGCCGCAACCGCGCGGGGATCCCAGCCGGCAAAACGCTGAACCACGTAGGCGCCAATTGCCATCGCGATCGCCGGCGGTGCAAACACAAACTCGAGAATTTGCACCATCCCGGCAAAGCACCCCGCCAGAGGACCCAAGGCGCGGCGGGCGTACACAAACGCACCACCCGCCGACGGCATGGCACAGGCAAGCTCCGCGTAGCTGAAAACAAACGCCACGTACATGGTGGTGACCACGCCCATGGCCAGCAACATGCCGTAGCTGCCCGCGCTGGGCAGGCCCAGGTTCCAACCAAAGTATTCGCCGCTAATCACGTAGCCCACGCCCAAACCCCACAACATCACGGGCCCTAAAGTCCGCTTGAGGCCGGTGCCGTTTTCGAGGCTGGCGGTCACGTGAATTTCGGCCTGGCTGCGAGCGTTGGCATCAAGGCACAGGATGGCTGAAGCTAGTACGTTTGCACAATGTGTTTCGGCTGCGTTGAGCGTTCGTCGCTGTTGCCATTGACTCAAACAGGATGTACGTTTGTCGCTATGCGCATCGCAGCTGCCGCCATCACTTTGCTTTCGTTTGCCGCGTGTGCGCGCTCTGGCCCTTCAAGGAGTAGCAAGATGCCCCTATCGCAACCACCTGCAATTGCCCAGGCCAAGGAGCTTTCGCAGCGAGCGCAAGCGGCGTATGCCGCAAAGGATGTAAGCGAGATGGTTCGTCTTCACGAAGCCGCCATCGCGCTTTGTTTGCGCGAGGTTTCCGCGCAAGAGGCCGCGCACGCAGACTCTGAAACGGTGGACGAACTTTTGCACCTTGCGAAGGTGTCTGCATTTAATCTTGGCGCCAACACCTGGCCCGGATGGAACGAGCCCGGCATCGAGATCAAACCGCCGCATCTGCAAGCCGGTAAGCGGGCGGCGCAAACGAATCTTGAGCTTGCGAAACGCCTGAAGCGGGGACCGGAAAAGCTTTCGATTGCACACTGGCTGATTGGCGCGCACGCCATGGCGGAAGGTGCATGGGACGAAGCCAGGCGGAGCTTCGAGCTGTCGAAGCAATTTGGCGAGCAAAGTGGCGTTAACGACCAGGTAGAACTTGCCCGGGGGTATCTGTTCCTGATGGACGCTTTGCAAGGAGATCCGGCTGGCCGAGCAGGCTTGGACAGTACCATCAAGCACTTTGAAGTGCAGAGCGAAACCGATCCTTCCGCGACAATCTATGCAAGCCAGCTGCGCTCTTCATTTGCCGTGTTCAAACAGCAACCAGGTGCTGAGCGAAAGCCGCTGTGAGTTCAGGGCTGGACTGACACTGTCTGAGTCGTTTTTGACGCGCACGACCAAAGAGCGTGGGCTGTGTCACGTCCGTTAACAAAGTGCGCACTTTTGTCATCGTTTTCGGCCAAGTAAACGTTTACATTTTGGGTCATGGATCGCCCACGCCTGCTCCCGCTTTTGCTGCTTTCCCTCGTTTGCATCTCTGTTCCTGCGTCCCCAGCTTCTGCAGCGCCGCCCTCGCAGGCGCGCCGCCTCTCCCGCGACGTCCTTGAGGACAAGATCCGCGGCGGCTGGCTGGGACAGATGATCGGCGTGGCCTTCGGTGGCCCCACCGAGTTCAAAGCCAATGGGCGAATCATTGAAGGCGACTTGCCCTGGCAGCCTGACCGGATCGCCGGCGCGCTCAACCAAGACGATTTGTACGTGGACATGACCTTCGCCCAAGTTATGGACAGCGTTGGACTTGATGCCACCACTTCGCAATACGGCGATGCGTTCAAGAACACGCACTATGACTTGTGGCACGCCAATGCCGGTGCCCGCCGGCTGTTAAACTACGGCATCAAAGCTCCGATGACTGGGCAGCCCAAATACAATGTTCACGCCAACGACATCGATTTCCAAATCGAAGCTGATTTCATCGGCCTGATGACCCCCGGTCTTCCGCAAGCCTCAAATTTTTATAGCGAACGTGTGGGCCGGGTCATGAACTTTGGAGATGGGCTCTATGGCGGCATGTTCGTGAGCGCCATGTACGCGGCTGCATTCTTCGAGTCGAAGCCTCTTAAGGTGGTGGAGCTGGCGCTTGCGTCGATTCCCGAGCGCAGTGGCTACGCCCGGCTCGTGCGCGACGTGATCAGCGCTTGGCGGCGCAACCCGAACCAATGGCGCGTGGCCTGGCAGGAGATCCAAGACGCCTGGGATCGAGACGACGCTTGCCCCGACGGCGCCAACAAACCATTCAACATTGATGCGCGCCTCAATGGCGCTTACGTGGTGATGGGCTTCCTGTATGGCGACGGCGACTTTGCGCGCACGCTAGACATCACCACACGGCTTGGTCAAGACTCCGATTGCAACCCCGCAAGCTCGGCTGGTGTGCTGGGGGTGATGTTGGGAGAAAAGGGAATTCCCGATGTCTATAAAGCAGGCTTGCCCGCCATCGCTGACACCAAGTTTGCCTATACCGACTACTCTTTTAACGACATCGCTAGGTCAACGCTGGCGCGGGCCTTCAAGGTGATTGAGAAAGCAGGAGGCAAGGTTACGGCCAGCGACGTGATGATCCCCCTTCAGAAGCCGACCGCGCCTAAGCTTGAACAATGGGATATGGGCGTCACCAAGGCGCGCGTCTCTGCGCTCAATCACAGCTGGTCGTGGAAGGGACCGTGGCAAAGCAAGCAGACCTGGGACGGCGAAGACATGGGTGCCCGCCGCAGCACAACTGGCGCTGGTGCAGAAGCCACCTTCACCTTCGAGGGCACAGCGGTTGCCGTCGTAGGCAAGCTTGGACAAGATGGCGGTCGCGCAGATGTCTTCGTCGACGGCAAGAAGGTAGGCATGATCGACGCCTACATGCCTCCGCGCACTTTCGATCAGAATTTGTGGCACACCTACGACCTTGCGCCCGGCCCGCACACGGTGCGCATCGTCACCCGCGGCGACAAGCATAATGATTCCAAGGGCACCCACTTTGAGATCACAAGCGCCGTGATCTACGAGCGTCGTTAGCGGCTCTCGACTGCGTGGCCGCGGAGGCGGCTTGAGATCCGCTCGATCGGAAAAAATGCCAGATACGGCAATCCCAACAGCTGGAACGGGAACAAGATCGCCATCAGCGCCAGCACATTGATGTGAAAGCCCCACGCGGCGAAGCACCACAAGGCCGCCGCGCGCCGATGAACAAGCGCTAGAGGAGCCCCCAATTCCACCACGAGACTTAGCCACGCCAAGGGCGGCCACAACCACGCTTGCGGCACAAGCCATTTGGCCAAGGGCGAGTGCATGGCGCCGACGCTGATTTTGCGAAGGTTGTCATGCGCCACCAGCACCCGCAGGGTGTCCCCCGACAGCCAAGCCATGCCGCCTGCTTTCAGTTTGGCAACCCCCGCCAGCACGTAAGTGGTGACGACAACCAAGCAGATAAGCCGCAAGGGCCAGCCGTATCGAGGGTGACAACAACCCTTGTTGATTGGCTTGGCGTCAAGCGCTAGCACGTCGGCCGAGGGAGAAAGCGCAAGCAGCCACAGCTGCAACACCAGCATGTTTTCTGTATGAAAAATCATGCCCCAGGAGCTGCGGTAGCTAAGCGTCCACGTGACGGTGGCGGCCGCAACTGGCCCTAGCCATCGAAACCGCCACCCCAGAACAAACGCCAAGCTTGCGACGATGGAGAGCACGCCCATAGCCGTGACAGCCCACGGGCGCAAAGGCGCTGACAGCAGCAAACCCACGGGCCCCACCGGTGCAAACGCGGCTTGTGAAACGCGCGCGTACGACATCAACGCAGGCGCCCGTGCGATAAGATAGACAAGCGCAAAAAGCCCTGTGGCAATTCGAAGCAGGGCCAGGCGTTCGGCGGGCGCCGCGGGGCGTAGCCAGGCATCGAATTGGTCCCAACCTGTGGTCGCGGCTTTCATGGCGTAGCTTCAGGAAGCACTTGGCAGCGCGCCAGGGTTTGCTGCTTCAACGGTGGCGCCGCCGATTCCAAAAACTGCAGAACATCGTACGTGGCCAGCACAATCTGCACTTCTTCGGCCCCTTGGTTCGCTTGGCGTAGATCGGGATGCCGCGCCAGTTGCTGACAAAGTGCGATCTGTGCCTGGTCACCTTGACGGACCGCACGCGAAAGGATGGAGATTGCCTGCATGGTGTTGTCGGTGCCAAACAAGCGTGGCGACAGCACTTGCTGCGTGCCGTCTTTATACACGCTTATCGCGCGCGGCAACGTCTCCACGCGATTCCTTAGCTTGCTAAACATGGGGTAATTCGACAAGGGAAAGCTGTCCCATTCGCGTGGTAGAAAACCAGGCGTCGCCACAACAATCAAAACAAGCCCAGTAAAGCTCCAGGCGGCGCCACGCGAAACCGCGTTGGTCATAAGGATGTCTTGAGCGCCAAGGCCTGGGCGCCATATCCCAATGCGGTCCAGGCATGTTGAACGTAATCAATGCGCACCGCTGGCTCTGCCAGCGATTTGCTAAAGCCGCCCACCACCGTGACGTGTGGTGTGCAGGCGAAACAGTTGTCTTCGGTCCACTGAGCCATCAGCAAAAACCGCAAGGCGTTTTGCAGCGGCTCGGCCAACCAGTCAAACGGCTGTCCGCGGTGCTTCAAAACGGTGAGCGCGCCTGCCGCCGTTTCACCGAAACCGGCCGTGGGGGTGTTCATGGGCACAGTGACGTTGCCGAAACCATAGGCGCCCAAAAACTGCGGGTCGCCGCCATGGCGCTTGGCAAACACAGCGCGTGTTTTGAAACGCGCAAAGTCGATGCAGAAGCGTTCGTAGGCCTTGTGTTGGTGATGCTGCAAAGCGGCCCGCGCGGCCGTACAGTGCCAGTTTTCTTCCAAGCCAAACAGATCGGCCGCGGGGTGATCCCAGTATTCATTTCCGAAATAATCCATCGCGCGTTCAACCGTTTGATGAATGTCGGCCAGTGCGGGCCAACTGGCCTGCGGCGTGCGGGCCACCAAATCCTCGAACAGAGCCAAGGCGTAGATCACTTCACCATCAATGTATAGGCTGTAACGATTCTTCATGGGGGCCGCAGCGTTCACATCATAGAAGTGATGAAATCGACCCGACGGTGACTGCAAGGCGAGCAAAAACCGGCCCAAACTGTTGATCAAGGCATCATGCATCGGCACCAAAGGCCGGCACTTGATGAATGCGGCGAGCGCCAGGGCCACATGTCCCGCGCTGGCACTGCCGTAGCCGGGAGGAAACACCACCACGCTACCAGCGCCTGTGGTGCGTTGCAATTGCGCCAGCAGAGCCAAGGAGCGTTCGGCAGCCAATGTCGTTGTGGGATGCTCGCCGTCCCCAAGATCGCACAACACCATCGTGGTGGCAGCCTGGCGGGCCAGCGAAAATCCTTCGGTGTCGCCAGCGCCGGTGAATGGGTTTACTTCATAGGCAAAACGACCATCCGGTCGCTGGGCGGCAATGATGTAGCGTTCGGCGCGCTTGCTGGCACGTGCCACGTTTTCGGGCGTCAGTGGCGGCAGTCTGTCGCGCAGCCGCCGCTTGGGCTGCACCTGTCCCTTCGCAGAGATCACAAAGTCATGAGTGGCGATGCGAAACAAAGGTTGATCGGGCGGGGCGCCCAGTTTTCCTGCCAGCTGCGTGAGATCCACGCCCAGTCGCAGATGCTCGATAAACGGAAGCGGGCGATAAGACCCAAACTGATCAAGCGCAATCAGTTGCCACGGCATCAGGCATTGCGTCTGCGAACACACGCCGTCAAGCCCCGGGCGCACCGCGAAGGGAAGCGCCAGATCAGGCGTTTGCTCCAAATTTGCAAAGGCTGTGATCACATCAACCTTAACAGCCGCCCGCGCGGCGCCACTGGCCAGGTGCTCGTATAGCTCTTGCACCACGGTTGTTGCGGCGCCTTGAAAACACAGCGAGCGCGGTGTGTTCGACGCGCGATCCAGGAATGTGGCGATCAGGGTTGTTTGCCCGTTGGGCTGGGTGCTGGGAGCGGTGGGGCACGAGGTTGGCGAGGGCACGAACATCGCTGCAGGAGGGCCTGCCGCTTCAGCAAGGGTGGGCACCAAGGTGCCAATGCGGGCCAGCTGCGCAGTCCATGTCGATTGCGGAGGTGCCTGCGAAACGAGGCGCCCAGGCGCCTGCGCGTGTGCCATCGCTGCGCCCAAAGCCGGCACGGCAAAGGCGACAACCCATAAGCTCTTCATGCCTGTGCCGATTTGTCCCGGCGTGGCCAATACACCCCACAGCGAGGTTGGCAACAACAGCAGAAGCGGAAGCGCCCAAATGGCGAGGAGCCCCGCCGCCACGCCCGGGCCAAGGCCCTGGTAAAGCCCTGCCACATGCGCTGCGGAAAAAACGGCCACGTACGTGAAATAGATCAGGAGGGCCAGCGCGCCAAACGACTGCAAACGCCACACCCGCGGCCAGCGTTTCCAGCCCACAAAACCCGCGCCGGCCGCCACGGTGGCGGTTACCGCGCCTGCAGCGCAAATGAATGAAAACAGCCCAAACCGATACGGTAGAAACACCGCCGATGCCCCCAGGACTGCGGCCTGCACTGCAAGGAAACTGCAAATCAGGATTTGCACGGCACGTGGAGGTGCCGCCCTTTGTGGCGCACTTGCTGGTTCGCTGGCTTGGCTACTTTCCACGGTGATCCCTGGCGCGGGAAGCATCAGCGCAAAGCCGGCCTTGGTCAAGGCTGGCGTGGGGCAGTGACGGCCACCACTAGCGGCAAAATGCGCTGATTGCAAAAAGGGGCGCGGCGTCTAGGAAGACGCCGCGCCCCTGATCCGCAGATGGCTCTCGTTAGTTTAGCGGCACCAGACAACCAACTTCGGGACTCGACATGGGCGAAAACTGCACCAATGTCTCCCTGCATTCGGGGTCTGAGGCCATGGGGCCGCAGCCTTCTTCCACGGGTGTGCAGCCGGTGAAGGCGGTTAGAAAACAATTGCTCAACTGCTTCACCTTTGCGCCGCACGGCTTGCGCTTTAACAAACGCTTGCAGTCGTTCAATGGAACCTGAGTCAAACAGTAATTAAGAGTGCCGCTGCAGAAGGTGCCGCCCCCCCAGCCAAATCCGTAGCCATCGACTTGGCCCATGGGCTCTGGATGCGGCAAACCTGAGCGTTCACGTTGAAGGTCATAAGACCATCGGCACCACGTTTCCACTTCGGCATCTGTCATGGCCGAAACGGCTTTTGTGGCGTCCACCATCGGGCCCTGAGGGATTACAGGATCTGGCGTAAGGCATTGGGTGAGCGAGAACGTTGGATTGCTTTCCGTATGCACCCACCCTGGCGTACTGCACTTCCATTTACTTGTTTTAAAATCGCAGGAACAACTCACATAGCGTGGCTTAATGTCACGGATATCTCCCGGACAGCTGCACGAAAGCGGCTTTAGATACTCACAGCCAATTCCACGCAAATCGTCGGTACAAGAAGCGCCATCAGTCGGTATCACGGTGGGGCAGTCAGGTCGCGTGGTGATGCCTCCTATGCAACTCCAAACGTTTTTTCCATTGCCCACTTGACACGTGCATGGCGTGGTCTCCAGGCCAGTTTTCGCATCGCAGACAGTGCCCACCGGCAAACCGCATTCTTGGTTGTGCTCAATGGCCACGTTGGCACAGGGATCGGTGAAGTTTGTGTTGCAGCTGTAGCTTCCATCTTGATTCTTCACCGCGTAGTGATGAGTGACGGGCGGACTCGTGCCTGTGTCAGGCATGGGACCGGGCGTTGGGTCAACTGGGATTTGTACATCCGCTCCCGCGTCGGGATCTGGTGAAGTGCTGCCGATAGGCGTTTCGTTCATACAAGCCGCTGTCAGAGCGAGCGCCGTCACGATACAAAATATTCTTTGGTTCATTGAATCATCTCCTTGCCTCTCCCATGTCGGGCAAGCTGCCGATGTTACAGGCCGCCACTCAGCGCTTTGTTGGTTTCCTTCACAAACCGGCCGTGAGGAAACATCCGCAAGTAGCTTTCGAGATCTTCGCGGGCGCCGCTGATGTTGCCAAGCTTGGCGCGGCAATGGGCTCTACCCTGTAGGGCGCGCTCACTCAGCGCATCGGATTGCGAAGTTTCCAAAACAAAATCAAAATCCTGGACCGCGCCGCTGCACGTGTTTTGGCGCGCCTGCAGCTCGCCCCTTGTGGTGGCCAACGCGCGTTCGTTAAGGTGCCGTGGCTGCCAAGCCTGCAATAAGGCAAGGGCATCATCATGCCGCCGCAACGTGACCAGCGCATTGATGCGCGTGGCAAGCGCCTCAGGTGCCAAGGTTCCTTTGGGATGACGATCTGAATACCGGTCCAGCGCGTGTAGCGCGGCCTCAGCGTTGCCTTGCACCTGCAGCGCCCTAAACGCACGGCTAAGCAGCGCCACTTCGGAATCACGATCATCGACTTTTGCGGGCCGCTGGCTTTGGGCCACACGAGGACGCTTGCCAACTGTGGGTGGCAGCGGCGCTAGCGCCGGGGGCTCTTCGAGCGCATCGGTCTGCGGTGCTGCCATCACCGGGGGGGCAGCGGACTTGCGTTCGCTTGGTGATGGTTGCGGTGGGCTTGTGACTATCGGCTGGCTCTGCGAGGCGGGGCGCTTATCGCCAAGCCATGAACTAAGGCTTCCCGTGGCCACAGCATAGCTGCCGAAAAACAGCGCGATGAGCGCGCCGAACACCGGCATCCATACTCGTAGCCGGTTGCGCGGCGAATGACTTTGGGCTTGCAAGTTGCGCAGGATCCTGGCTTGGCCGGCAGACGACAGCTCGCCTGGCGGTGTTGCGTGGGCGAAAACCTCGCCAAGATGACTGTCGAGAGTCGATTCGCCGCGGGTTTTTCGCCAACGATGGGGATCGGGAAGGTGGCGCATCACAACGACTCCTTTGCAGACTGGCTGGCTTCACGCTGCCAATGCGCTTCGTACAACTGGATAAATCGGGCGCGACCACGATGCAGCCACACGCGTACGGTGGCGGCCTTTACGTCAAGTAACAGAGCGATTTCATCTGTTGATAGCCCTTCCATTTGAAATAAGATGAGCGCCTTTCTTTGGGTTTCAGGAAGCTGATCAAGGATGTTGTAAATCGCCTGCGTAACTTCCTGGCGTCCAAGGTTGTCGGCTGGTCCCGGCAAAGCGGTCACAAACAAGCTTGTGAGCGAGGAAGGCAGCAATCCAAAGCGCCGGCGCAAGCGCCCTTTGCGGCGGGCTGCGTACACGACCCGCTCCGTGGCTCGGAAGAGCCACGTCGTGATGCGGGCGTTGGCGTCGAACTGTTGCAGCCGGCGGCTGGCGACCATAAAAACTTCTTGCACAACATCCTCCACTTCCACCGACGGTCCACCCAAGCGCGCGGCCCATCGCGCCACGGTTGGCCCGTGCACGCGGAAAAGCATGGCGATGTCGACGCACTCGGCATCGTTCGCCAGCTCGGTGGTTGACTGAGACATAAACACCCTAAGTCTCATGTCGGGTCGCTGGCCTTTGTTTCAGGTCGCTTAAGAAAAATTAGGGGGAGCCCCACGAAAGGCCCAATCCTGCGCTCAGCGTCCAGCGGGCCACCTGGCCTCGTTCGCTCAGATTTTCGACCCGCAGGCGCTGTTCACCGAACCACACATCGGTTTGTATCAACAGCCATGGGGTCAACGGGCGCAACTGCCGACCGACTCTCAAAGTCATTCGCCCCCCCCAATCCGCGGCCGCGCCACTTTCGTTGGTGGCGAAACGGCTTCCTGTCATGCGCAGACGCGACCCCAGCACAGCGGGTTCCAGTTCGCCAACCCAGCGCTGCCGGGACCAACGACGAAGCACGCCCACGGCGGCCGTGAGCGGGTCCATTGCCCCTGCCCGGGACCTATGTCCTGGTGCATCTGCCCGACGTAGCCTAGCGAAAAACGCAAGCCCCAGTGGCGGGATGGCAGCACCGCCAGCCCCAGACCCAAAGCCGGGGCCGCGCCTTCGCCGGACCAAGCCGCCAGAGCGGCAGCCTCGGTTTCAATGGCAAAGCTTGCAGGCCTGGGCGATGGGGCTGTCTTGGCGTTAACCGGTGAAACCTGCGCGTGTAAGTCGGCCGCCGAGGGTGCACGCAGCTTCGGGTCCTCGGATACCCTGGGCGGCGACATGGCAAGTTCGGGACTGCCCAATTCCACGGCCGCCCAGACCAGCGCAATCGCCTGAGCCATTTCGTCGCACGTCAAGTTGTGCGCGTTGATTTGCCTTTGTGTCACCGCGCCCGTGCTCGAGATAACAACAACAAGAAGCTCCGGGTCGTCAACGCGCCAGGTGATCGCGTCACGGGGGGGGCTGGCCCCGGCCACCTCCCACGCGGCCGCATTAATCATGTCAGCAGTGGGACAGTCGGCAGCAAAGCATGGCCATGACACCGAGCTCGCAAGAACAAGGGCAACAAAGGGGCGCACCCCCCGAAGATGAGTCATTCACCGTGGATCAGTCAACGCTGTTCAGACAAAATCGTTTGCCCTCGCAGACCTACTTCCGCAGCAGCGGTTTGACTCGAACCCAAACTTCTGTGTGGGCAAGCCCGCGTCGTTCAGCACCGACGATAGGAGGTTGCAGGTCGATACATTGGAATACCGAACGCATCCTTGAATCCAGGGAGCCCAGCCTCTCAAACCCCTACCGCCGCCTTGTCTTGCTAGGCTTTTCGCGGTGAACAAAGCTCAAATGGCGCTGGCGAGGGTGGGGGAGCTGCTTCGTGAAGGCGGATACGCGTTTACAACGGTCACGCCGCAAACGCATCGTCGGGTGCTGGCGCGCGATGCGGCGCGTAGCAAAGGCTTGGGCGAGACGGTGCGGGATGTGTTCGGCTGGAACAAACCCTTTGCCTCGAATGTGCTGCCTGCACCCATGCACGAACTTTTGCTGCAGGCCGATGCCTGCGCACAAGAAGGCGAGCTTTGGCGGTCACGAATACGTTTTTCGACCTTAGGCTCGCGCCTGTTCGTTCACTCTGCGTTTCCCACCGAGCATGCCCATGCCGTGTTTTTTGGCCCTGACACCTATCGCTTCTGCCTGGCGCTTGAACGTTTTGCACGGCCCGCGCGGCGGGTGGTTGATGTGGGGTGTGGCAGCGGCGCCGGCGGCCTTGTTTTGGCGTCCACCTGCCAAAAAGTGGTACTGGCCGACATTAACCCCTTGGCGCTGTCGTTTGCACAAGTCAACGCACAACTGGCAGGGGTTGACGCTGAAATTGTTCACAGCGACGTGTTGGCCAGCGTGGAGGGCGATGTAGACCTCGTGGTGGCAAACCCGCCTTATTTGTTGGACCCTACGCAGAGGGTGTACCGCGACGGCGGCGGGCAATACGGCGAAGCCTTGGCCGTTCGCATTGTGCAAGAGGGGCTTGCGCGCTTGTCGTCCGGGGGCCAGCTCATCGTTTACACAGGAGCGGCCGTGGTCGCGGGCGTTGATCAATTTCTCAAGGCCGTAACGCCTTTGTTGCAAGCCGCGGGGGCGCGGCATCTTTACACCGAGCTTGATCCCGACGTGTTTGGGGAGGAATTGGATTGTCCCGGCTATGAGCAAACGGAGCGGCTGGCGGCTGTGGCCTTGGTTGCGGAACTGCCCTAAAGTCCTATTTTGTGGCCCCGTGCTTGCAGCGTTGGCTGCCATGAACGATTTGATGGCTTTGCCCGCTCGAAAATCTGCCAGCGCACAACCCGACCCTCAGATTCTACACCGGGATCTAAGCGCCTTTAATCGGCGCAGGTTGGCGGTCACAACCGAGAAGGGCGATTGGGAGCAGGATCTGCAGCAGGAACATTGGATGCGCCTTATCGAGGGGCGTTTCGTCGAGACGGAACGTGCGGCGGTTCAGTTACAAACACGAAGCGTTCCCACCGACCCGTCTGGTTTTGTGTCGTGGTTTGAGGCCCTGAAACAACAAGGGCCGGGGCAGCACGACCCGCTTTTTCCTTGGTTGGCCAAAGAGGCGTCCGTGGCCGAGATGAGATGGTTCCTCATGCAGGAAGTTGCCGGCGAAGCAGGCTTTGACGATCTGGTGGCGCTGACTCAAGTCAAGCTTCCTGCACAAGCCAAACTCGAGATGGCCCGTAACTACTGGGATGAGATGGGACAGGGTCATGCGGCGGGCATGCACGGGCCCATGCTTGAGCGCTTGGCGCAGGCTTTAAAGATTGAATCGAGCCGCGACACCGTATGGGAAAGTTTGGCGCTGGGGAACCTTATGGTCGCCTTGGCCACCAACCGTCGTTACGCATACCAGGCGATTGGCGCTTTGGGGATCATCGAACAAACCGCGCCCGGCCGCGCAGACTACGTGAACGCTGGGCTCAAGCGCCTAGGTCTTGGCGGCGACGTGCGCCGCTACTACGCCTTGCACGCAACATTGGACGTGAAACATTCTTTGGCTTGGAATCAAGAGGTGCTGCGGCCCTTGGTGGCGGCGGATGGCGCTTGCGCAAGCTTGATCGCGGAAGGAGCCCTGATGCGCCTGCGGGCGGGCGCGCGATGCTTCGAGCGCTACAGGGCCGAGTTCGGCTGGGCGCAAAAACGCATCGCGGGCTGAGGCAGCCTGGGGCGGGGAGGGGCCTTAAGCCTTCAAGTCGGACACCTCGCCGTTGTTGCCTAAAGTGTGTCCGAACTTCTGGGTTGGTACCCCCATGGCGTTGGCCAGTGTTGCGAGAACTTCACCATTACTGGGCGCTTCATGTCCCAACGTGTCTTTGGTGAACCACCAGCGCTTGTCGTCCATATAGTCAAGGAACTGGCCGGTGCGAAGGTAGCCACCGCAACCGCCGGCGATAATCCATTTGGCATTGTTCGCGGCGTGCGCGGGTTCCGCGATGTCAGTGGCCCACAACACAGCGCTGTTGTCGAGCGCTGACGAACCATCGGCCTCCTTGATGTCGCGCAGGCGTGACAAGACGTTGGCGAAGTTGGTGGCAAGAACCGTGTAATAGCGTTGCGCCACAGCGAGGATGTCTTTTTGGTTGGCGTCCTGCTTCTCCACCTCGATCTTGTGGACCAAATCGTGAAGGTGTTTGATATTTAGGTCTCCGGGCTTGTACCCGAAATCGGCGCTGGCAGGTTCGTCAAGTTGGATGGCCAACACACGCGTTAAATCGCAGGCCACCGCCGCTTGCATCATGTTCGGAACGATAACTTTGACCTTGTCCCACCAAGGGCTGCTGGCGCGTTCTTGAAACTGCGATGTGGGTTTGTCGGTGGACGCCAGCATAGACATATCAGGGGTTTTGCAGCTGGCGCCGACGGACCCATTTCCTTTAGAAAGCGTTTCGAGTCGCAGTTCGAGATCCCGAACCATTGTCGCGTTCTCGTCCAAGCGTTTCGCGGCGTCTTGCCCTTGCAAGTCTTTTACGTATTGAAACTGTTGATGGGCAAAATCCAAGACACTTCGGCGCCGCAAAATGGCTGGGTCAGGCCCGGCGTTTTGGGTGGGGGCTGGGGCCTGGCCGCTAGGAAACATGCGCGCGAAAACCCGTCGCGGATCGTATTCCGCAGAAAAGTGGCGGCCAGGGCCTAGATGATACGGCTGTCCCCAGACGTTGAGCAAAGGCACGCTGTCGGTCATGCCCATGTGAAGGTAGGGCAGGGCTGTTGGCGGGCGGCCTCCGTTTTTTTGCTTGAGACCTTCGGCCACGTAAACATCAATTGATTGCCCGTTGGACTTCATGCCCTTCGGGTCATCCATTTGCAGCTGGGCCGTGTACATCCCGCTTTGGCTGACGGCATGGAAGTTGTCGGTCTTTTGACCTAGATGAAGCTGCTTCTGGTTGACGCCACCTAGAAGGATGAGGTCCTTCTTAAACGGCTCAAGCGGGGCCAAAATGGAGCCAAGCTTGAAATCCGTTCGCGTTCCTTGCGGGCGCCACAACCACGGCAACGTTCCATGCCAAGTGGTAAACAGAATCAAACGCCGTGGCGGTTTGCTGCCTTCAGCATAAGCCGGGCGCAACTGAGGCAAAAAGGGAGCGACCCCCGCCATCCCCGCCGCGGCCAGCAATTGACGTCGACGTAAGCGTTGTTTAAATCCAGGTGTCATTAGTTCATTCCCTTCTAAAGGCCTTGCCGCCGGTAGCGAAATGAAGGCGAGGACACGAGCCCTCGCAGAAGGCCTCCCAAACTGTCGTCGCCTTCGACAACTTTATCGGTTAGCCGGGCGATGTCGCATCCATCCGATTCCACTGCAGAGCGTGTCATCGCGTAACGGTGCCAGTGCTCCACAAAACATTGAGCAACCTGCCCGCTGGTGGCCAACGCATCGATCATCGGTAGGGCGCCGTCCGTGTATTTGCCATCCACGTCAGAGGTGCCCATAAGCTCGCCAGTTGGATCAATCGGAAGCCCGGCTTCTTCATCCTGCCAAGCGCCGATGGCGTTGTAGTTTTCGAAGGCGAAACCGATCCCGTCAATGAATGAATGGCAGGACTGGCAGGCACCCCCTTGCGCCTCATGGTCTTCGACCAGGATCTGCCGATTGGTCTTGGGCTTAGAAGGATCAAGTGTTGGCGGATCGAAAGTCAATCCCTCGGGCACCGGCGGCGGCTTTTGGCAAAGAATCTTTTCCATGACGAACACGCCGCGAAGCACGCTGGCTTGAACCGTTTCGTGGCTCAGGCCTGCCAGTAGTCCAGCCTGCGTGAGCAGGCCACGCCGCTGCTGATCGGGCAAATCAACTTCAACCAAATCAAGACCGCGGAGCCCCGTGAGGCCATAGACGGGCGCGCTGGCCTCGTTGACCCAGGCCTTTTGGCTGGTGAGCAGCTTGCGCAGACCACCGTTTTCACCCATGAGGGCGTCCTCCGCGAAAGCCTCAAGGCCCTCCAGCAAAGCCGTGGCGGTGGCTTCATTGTAGTTCGGAAACATCTGTGCGTTCTTCTTCGACGGACTTAGCTTGGTGGCCAGATGTTCCAGATCCATGAACTGGTTTGAAAAGTCGCGCGCGGTGGCACGTCCTCTGGGGTCAGCAAGCATCCGTTCTACTTGAGCCGCCACGCCCGCCGCTGTGTCGAGCTTGCCTTTTCGGGCGGCTTCGAACAAGTCCGCATCCGGCATTGTGTCCCAGAGCAAGTACGAGAGCCGCGCTGCGACCTCGTGGCCGCTGAGTTTAAACACGTCCGGATCGTTTGTAGGTTCTCCGAACTCAACTCTGTAGACGAACTGCGGTGCCTGAACCAAGCCCTGCACCAACATCTGAAAGCCCAGATCGAAACCGTGATCGGTGCGTGACTTGTCGAAGAAAGCCAGGGCCGCTTCGCGTTCGGCCTCATGCAAAGGCCTGCGATACGCGCGTTCGCCAAATGCGTCCAAAAAGCTCTCAACGCAGGCCTTCTCTTCCGCTTCGCCGCTCGGTGGGCACTTGGAGAGCGACAACTGCGCCAGGCCAGCGTGGACCGTTCGCGCAACGGCGTCTGCACCGCGTTCCACTTGTTCCACCAAGCGGTCGGTGACAACTTGGCCTTCCCAGTTGTTTGCGAACCCACCCGTCGCGTTTTGGCGGGGCAACTCCGGTAGTTCCTTTAGCTCTAAGGGGGCAACCAGGTCGCGCAGAGTGTTTAGGTATTCCTCATTCGTGAGCCGCGCCAGCACAGGCGGCCCCGGCTCCAGAGCGGACGGAGCTTCGCAAATTAATTGGCGTTCTGGATTGCGGTTCAGCGAGTCGCCGCTGGGAGGGGGGCGACTGACGTCGTCGTCCGTTCCATCACCGTCGTCCTTTACCTCGCCGCTGCAGCCCAACGTGAACAAAAGCAAAAGAACCATGGAATTTCTGAACATCTAATTTCCCCGTCTGGAATACTAGAATTTCCATCCATGATTCCCCAGGGCAATCGCATGCCTCACCCTTCACGAGTTCACGCCCGTTAAGTCCGGTGTGCGTCCTACAGGGCCGGCCCTTAGAACGAGACGTCCCACTGTAGACGAAAGCGAATCGTGGCCCGTGTGGCGAGCGCCAACGGGTCGGCGACGGTCAAGCGGCTCACCTCGACCGAGACCTTGTTGTTATGACCGGCAAAGAACCAATTGATGACCCCTGAGGCCTCGGTTTGGAGGTTCTTTGCCACGGTTCGGGCCGGATCTACGAAGGCGTAGCGGGCGGCAAGTTCCAGCGGTTTGGGCACAAACGCCAGCATGTGATGGGGGAAATATCCCAGCTGAGTCAAGGCGCCGCGCATGACCGTGGTGCGGCCAGGTGCGCCTGTGTCAACGCTTCGGTCGATCACGCGTTTGAGGTGGGATTCATGCTTGGCATATATCCCTGCCCACTTCAGGCGAAATTCTGCAAATCCTTGTTCAAGCTTGTAGCGCCCGGCGGCGTCTTCGGGATCGGCAAACGCCGCTCCATCTGAACGCGGGGTTGGCAATGCACGGCAGCTTTCTTGATCGGTCTCGTACGCGGTGCAGCCGCTCACGTTGGTGGCAGCCCCCAAAGCCAGGCTTGCCGCAGGCCGCTCGTGAGAGGCGATGTCGCTTTGGCTGTAATCCATTTCGCCTCCCAACATGTTCCATTGCAGGCGGCCGGCGTACATCATATGGGCGTCGTCATTGTACCGCTCGCCCACACCGCGTCCTGTGAACACACCCGCATGGTAGGTGACGTCGGCCCAACGGCCTGGGAACAATCGGCCCAGTATCTGAATGCCTTGCTGGCGATCTATTGTGAACATGTCGTTGACGATGGAGCGGTTGACGAACTGCTGCTGCCCAGAAGACACCACACGCTCGTCGTTCCAAAACACTTTGCGCTGCCCCAAGACCACGCGAAGCCATGGCACCTTGTTGATCGTGAACGAAAAATCTCGCAGCACGGGTTGAGCCCAGTCGTACTGCAGCCTCCATTCAAGCCATGGCCAAAACGCATGTCCATCCAGCCTCAAGCGAGCGCGGCGAACAAAAAACGAACTGGCGGTCTCGTCCAGGTCTGCGAATGAACGGGGGTCGAGATCGAAGGGATGCGCGTAGCGGAACTGGAGCCGATGCTGAAGGTTAATCGAGAAGCGGCCGTCTGCCGTTTGAATCTTGAGCCGGCTGTCTTCGTATCGTACCAGTGCCGGGGCCGCCGGGGCCGCCAGTGCCGGGGCCGCATATGAAGGTTCAGCCTTTGCGGTCTTTGGCCAGATTGTCAGCACAAAGAGCGCCGCCGCACCTAACAAGATTGACGTGCACCGCAGGCACCCGGAAACCCATATCTGCATCGGGAGCGGCAGTGTAGCGATAGGAGCGGGGACCGCAAAACCGGTGCCGGCCCTTGGAAGCGGACCGGCGCCGGTTTGCGCGCCCATCAACCTAACAGGCGGCCCAAGAAGCTTCGACGCCTGCGCCTGCCAAACAGCCCCGTGCGCCCTCGGCCTCGTCCCCCAAACTGACTCAGCAACATGTGTAGAAAATGCATGGTTCCCTCCTTGCTTCCAGGAAACAAAAGCAAGGGAGAGGCCAAGGGGAGATCTCAGCGGTTTCCGGCCCTTTTTAGGATTCAATGTCACCAAATCCCTACGGGGTACGCCCGGCGTGTTCGTGACAAATGGCGTAAACTCTTGGCAGGCGCCTCCACAAGCGCGCAATCATGGCACACGACGACGACATCCTTACCCGTTTGGGGGCGATAGAAGACCCCTTCGCGCTGATTCGCGGGTTGTTTGAACACGCGCCCACGCCGTATGCGGTTTTTGATCGAGGTGGCCACTGCGTGCTCACAAATCCAGCCTACCGGACCATGTTTGGGACCGAGCCGCCGCCTGAATACTCGTTGCTCAAAGACGAAGTGGCTGCCGCTTTGAACCTCACCGAACTTTTCCACAAGGCGTCTGCGGGAGAGACCGTTCGCACCTCAACGTTTTGGTACGACCCTGGGGCGCTGAAACATGTTGACGTGAAAAACGCCAACCGGGTGGCGATAGCCTGTACGTTGTTTCCGTTGCGCGCGCGAGGCGGTGAAGCCACCCAAGTGGCCATCGCTTACAATGACTTCACGGCCGAGCTCACTGCGCGGTCTTCTGCCGAGGCCGAGCGTGATCTCGTAAACGCGATTCTGCAACAAAGCGGCGATGGAATCATTGTTGCCGACAAAGACGGCAAGATTCAGATCTTCAACGAAGAGGCCGAAAGGCAACATGGGGTTTCACGCCAGGCCGTAAAAGCGCCCGATTGGGCAGCTACCTACGGGCTTTACACACTTGATGGCACGACCTTGCCACTAAGCGAAACACCTTTGTATCAGGCCTTGCACGGTCAACGCGTTGAAAACGCCTCGTGGCTGGTTCGCCGGAGCGACGGTTCCACGCGCCTGCTTTCAGGCACCGCAACGCCTTTGAAGTCATCGGAGGGCGCGGTTACAGGGGCGGTTTTAATTTCTCGTGATGAGACCGAACGAAGAGCCGCCGAAACGCATCTGCGTCTTCTGGCGGAGTCAAGTGCCGCTCTTACTTCAACGCTTGAATACAAGGAAATGTTCGATCGGGTGGCAAGGGTTTTGGTGCCCACGCTGGCTGATTGGTGCTTGATCGACGGGTTCGATGCCGATGGGCAGCTGGGGCATTTGGCTGTGGCGCATGGTCGACCCGAGGATGCGCCGCTTGCAGAAGAAGCCAAAACGTTGCCGCTGGTGGTTGAGGTGGCTACGGCGGACGAATCTAAAATGATGTCAGAGGTACAGCCCAAGCAACTAGAGCTTCTGGCCCGTGATCACGGCAACGTCCCTTTCTGGCAACAGCTGAACCCGGGATCTTATCTTCGCGTTCCCCTGAGGGCGCGCGGGCGCGTTTTGGGCGGGCTAACCCTTATGACCACACATTCTGAGCGCGCCTTCACGCCCAAAGACGTGGCCACCGCGGAAGAGTTGGCCACCCGGGTTGCTCTGGCCGCCGACAACGCGCGCCTTTACAAGGAATCGCGGGACGCAGCCGAGCGCGCCGAGCGGGCCAACCGTTCCAAAGATGAGTTCATGGCGGTGTTGGGCCATGAACTGAGAAATCCTTTGGCTCCCATCACAACGGCGCTTGACATGATTCGCCGCCGCAATTCTGCGCCTTTGGATCATGAGCACAAGATCATCGCACGGCAAGTACAGCATTTGCGCCGCTTGGTGGACGACTTGCTTGATGTTTCCCGCATCACCACCGGCCGGGTGGAGATGCTCCGGGCTCCGGTGGCCGTTGCCGACATCGTGCAACAAGCGCTTGAGCTGGCCTCACCTCTCATACAGGAGAAGCGGCATCAGCTTCGGGTTGTTCCTCCTCATGATGGGCTCGGATTTCGTGTGGACGCCACTCGTATGGTTCAAGTGCTGGTAAACCTGCTCACCAACGCGGCCAAATATACGCCCCCCGAAGGGCAGATTGAAGTTACGGTGCACAGCGACCGCGAACACGTGGCCATCTCTGTGCAAGACAATGGCATTGGCATCGAGTCATCGATGCTGGATGAAGTTTTCGATATTTTCGTTCAGGCCAAACAAGACAGCGACCGCGCTCAAGGTGGACTAGCCCTAAAGCGACAATAATTCGCTGTATTTAGGCGGCGAAAGGTAGGCGCTCCTCAATCTTGTCGTAGGTTTCTTGGACATCGAAGTTGGTGGCCAGCCGGATCCGTTGTTGGCCGCTGATGTTGACAAGTCTCGC
>JBBSJE010000095.1:0-21037 GCA_038257535.1 Polyangia bacterium | reverse complement strand
CTCCACGCGATGTATTTGGAGGTTCGGGGAGGTTTGGCGGCAATGGGGGCATGCAGGTCTTGGGCGGGCGATTCCGCTGGTTGCGCCGCAGGGGCGGCCGCGGTGGCGGCGGGCGTTGCCGTGCACGCGGGTGGCGGCGTGCAAGCCACCGCCCCAATGCTCGGCGCAGAGGCGGCCTTTGGGTACAGGCTGGGCATTGGCGGATAAGGGCAAGCGCAAAGGGGCGCGCCGCTGCGCAGGCCCGGCGGGAGGCAGACCCGCGGTGGCAGCGGCAAGCAGCTGTGCGAGCAAGGGGGCGTCTTCACCCAGGGTCTCGTCGCCCGCGATGACCGTCACTTCGTCATCACCTGGGGCGGTGGCAAGCTCGATGAGGCCGCGCTTTTTCAAGAAGCGCACGATGCGTACGGCCGCCTTCTTCACGACCTCTTCCACCTCTACTTGCGAGGGCGGTGCAGCGGGGTGAAACACCGGCGGGCCGCCGTGTTGGTCGCGCACGTAAACGCCATCAAGGAATACGGTGTGGAAATGCGGATTGTAATGTAACCGATTACATGTGACCAATGCCAGGATTTCCTGGCGGCCCACTTCAAAGCAACAGCGTGGCTTTACGAGACCGTGGGCGCCGTTTGTTCCATCAGCGCTGAGCCTTCTTTGGCTTCATAGCGCGACGGGCATTTGGCCTGAATGGATTCACCTTTGAGCTGTCGGTTGCCATCCAACCTTGTCGCCCGCCTTGTACATGCGATGTACGTCACGTACATTTAAGTATGCGAAACACCCCTGATACCTCGGTTTTGTCAGAGCGCGGTCAAACCCAAGTGCCAGCGTGGGTGCGGTCCCGAATGGGTTTGGTGGCAGGCCAGAAGCTTGTGTGGGAAGTGGTTGGCGATCGAGACATTCGTTTGCACGTTGTACCGGCCTTGGCACAGGAGCGACGCGCGCGGTGGCGGGGAATTGCAAAGCCGCGGCTTGGATCAAGCACCGACAAGGCCATGGCCACTTTGCGCTCTAACGACAAAAAAACGAAGAAGGCCTTGGGCCTATGAACGAGACAGGATCCTGGGTTGTTGACACCTGCGTGTTGCTCGACATTTTGCTTGGGGATCCGAAGTTCGCCAGCGCCTCTGAGGCTTGCCTTGTGGAAACGGCTAACAAAGGTTTGGTCGTCTCGCCTGTCACCGTGGTTGAGCTTGCTGCCGCGTTGCCCGATCTTCGTGAGCTACATAGCTTTCTCAGCGACTACGACATAAGCGCCCACGAGGTTTGGGGCCGCGACGAAACTGCGATGGCTCACGCAGCCTGGAGCCTGGCGCTGGGGCGACGCCGACAAACCAAAGCGCCTCGCCGCCCGATCGCCGACGTTTTTATTGGCGCCTTCGCACAACGGCGCGGCGGCCTTATCACCCGCAACCCTGACGACTTCCGCACGCTTTTCCCCACGCTTCGGCAGCGCGTTCCCTAACTGGGGTCCCCTCCGCACCTAGCCGCCGATTTGAGCCAATAGCGGCGTGATTGCATGGCGATGGGAAAGTGGACAGAACGGGGGCAAGCCAATGTCGTGCATAGAGGGCATCGCCTCGCCCATCGCATCCATGGCAAACCGCAGATGCAGCGTGGGCACCACAGCTCCAAGATGGCCAACTGTTGACGAAGCGCCAAATTCTCCAGGGCGAGCTCACGTTGAGGCTTGAGGCTCGACCTTGCTGTGGCGAGCAGTGTGAAAATGAGGTCCAGCATGAGGGCAGAGGAGTTTGACGGCCTTGCCGAAAAATTCAATCATTCCAAGATAGGTGGGGTTTTGAGGACCCACAGGAGACGTTGTAAGCTGACCCAATGGCGATGAGAAAGGAAGTTATTAACCGTGCCGGCCGGCAGTGGACTGTATCCGTCGTGCAGTCGTCACGAGCCGACGAAGAGGACTTTCGTTTCTGGTATCGTGGCCTGAACCCAACCCAAAGAGTCGACGCTGTGCTTGACTGCCTCGTTAGTAGCTTGAAGGCCCAAGGAAAAAATGGCGCACCCCGATTTCGAAGAGTTTCTCGTCTCGCTAAACGAAGAGCGGGTTAGGTACCTCATAGGGGGCGCACATGCGTTGGCCTTTCATGCCCGTCCACGCGCTACCAAGGATCTGGATGTGTTCATAGATCCATCGCGCGCGAACGCGGAACGCACGGTGAAGGCGATTGGTAAGTTCTTTGGTGGAAGTAGCCCAAAGTTTGCGAGTGCGGAACATTTGCGCCGCTACCCGAACAACCCTCGCCACCCGAACCAAGCCTACAGGGCCGCAAAGACAGACGCATTAACGCCAACGACCGATCTAGATTGACCAGCGTCCTCCGCGCCCACGTGGCTAAAATCGGCTGCATTCGCGCGAAGGGCTACATCTGCAGGCGGTTGAGAGCAGCGGCGTTTTGCAAGGCAGTGGCTTGCGTTTCATTCCGGTGGTGCATGCCGGGAACAAAAACACCTCGCCGCAAGAGGTGGAGATTGTGCGCGCGTTGATTGCCGAGATGCTGGCGGCCCAGGCGGTGCGGGTGAATTGTCATGGCGAGCGCCAACTAATGGGCGTGCAAGATGTTTTGGTTGTGGCGCCCTACAATGCCGGTTGAATCGGCTGAACGTGGCAACGTCGCGCGCGCGGTGTTTGTCGGTGCTGGTGGCAAGCCCTGGGGCGGGGGTGGATGCAATGGAGGCGCGGGTGTAGGTGTGTTCGCCGTGGTGGCTTTGGCGGTTTTCTTTCAGGCTTTCAGTCGCCATTCCAGGGCGCTCCCGGAAGTTTGCTTATCAACTCGCGCCACACGCGATCGAACGCCTCGTCGAAACTCCAGTTTTGGCCGCTAGCGAGCAGCGGAGTCATGTCAGCGGAAAAAACCTTGTCGGATCTCTTCGCGGCGAGATTTTTCTCGAACATCGCGCGGGTGATCCGTCCCCCCTCTTCGTGTATGTACCGGGCGAAAACTTCCACAATGCGCGCAGATGAAACGCCTTCATGTTGCAGTGCTAGTGCAAGATCGAAGAGGTCCCGGCCTTTCTTTCGTTGTAAAGGGCACGGAGTTTGGTGCCAAGCAACTCATCGAGATGGTATGTGCGGATCTCTGCGGATCCTGAAAACCAGCGCGAGTTGACCTCGAAGTGATGGTTTCTGAGGCCATGAACGGTGAAGTGTTCGCGGGAGTTGATCTCTACCTTCAACCTTAGCCGAACAGGTGGTAGATCCCCCGACTGGAAGCGGTAGTTGAGAGTCACGCATCCCTCGGATTGCTTCTGGGGCTTGCCAATCCAACCGTCGAGCGCCTCGTGAATCGCGTCGAGGGCGGGGCCGATCCCGCCGGGCTCGGTTTGCACCAAGTCGATGTCCTCCGAGTACCGTGCGGGACGGAAGTGAAGTTTGTATAGGGCAGTGCCGCCACGGAACGCGAGCGCCTGTGCAATGGCCGGGCGGCGAAACAGCTCGACAAGAGCCCGCGAAATGACGAGATCTTGCTCGACTTGGCGATCGGCAACCCAGGGGGCCGTGGCGCGCCACTCGGTGATAAAATCCTTAGGAATCACTGTTCAGGCTCCACGCTAACGTTTGCAGCGAGCTTCCAGCGAGCCACGCGCTCGGCGCCAACTGATGTCATGGCCCGCACGAGTGGTGCCACCACGTGAGCGTGTTGCTGCACGTGCGGGTTGAGCACATCGGCAAGCATATTGTGGCCGCCAAGGTCTAAGAGGTAGCCAAGGCGTTGAGCCCACGCGATTGGGCAGAGCGCGGCGGCCGCAACCATCTTTTGGGGGTCAATGGCCTCAACCAACTCTGAAAGGACAGACGCTACGTTGTCTAGTCCGCCACAATGTTCGGCGTAGCCCACGATTTCGAGTGCTGTGGCCTCTGGCGAAGATACGCGAAGCAGTCCGCGTGGTGTGTTCTTCTCGATCACGGGTGTGTATTCGAGGTCCTTTCGGGCGACAAACTGCACCCGTACCAAGCCGCACACGATGGCTCTGCGGTTTATCCTGACCATAACTTGGAAGCCTTGGGGGCGCTGATGAGCGGCGCCGTGAAGCTCGGCGGCACTGAGGAGTGCCACGTAGTACGGCTCGCGGAGATGTTGCATGAGCTGCGGAATAAACTGGTCCGCGGGCAGGCAGCCGAGGCTGCGGTACTCGGGCGGCAGGATTATATGGAAGCCTCTGTGAGGCGCGGCAATGTCGCCTTTGGCTTGCAGACGACGTAGGGAAGCGCGTGCGGCAGGAAGTGATGTGCTCATGGCTGCCACGGCTTCGTCCGTCGTGAAGTGAAGCCGGCCGTGGGCGGCGAGCTGTAGGACGTACGCAGAGGCGCTCGGCATCGGAAGACTCCATACTTGTAAAAAGTAACACTTTTCGTTGCTTTTTGCAAGTGTTGAGTCTAATGGAAAACTCGTTGGCTGTGGGGTTCGAGCCGATCTCCCGTCCCCTTCGGCAACGCTCGGAGAGCATGAAACGACAACGGTGAGGCCGGGGCGATCAAAACGCGTTCAAGGTTGGGTGAAACGGTGGAACGCTCAACTATTGTCATCGTGAGGCGGCGTGATTGCATGGCGATGGGAAAGTGGACAGAACGGCCTCGAAGCTCTAAACCAGGCTGCTACCCTTAGTCTTGGTTTTGCGTTTCGACCTTCACTGCCACTCAACTCACTCTGACGGCTCCGAAACCGTGGCGGAGGTGGCCCGTCAAGCGGCACAGGCTCAGCTTGAACTTTTTTGCCTGACCGATCACGACACCATGGCCGGCTTCGACGAAGTGGCCGCCGCTTTGCCGCAGGTGCGGGTGTTGCGGGGCTTAGAGCTCTCCACACAGGCGCACAAGCGCACAGTGCATTTGCTGGTGCTTGGCGTGGGGCAGGGCGATGCGGTCGCGACGCTTGAGCGCAAGCTGGCCGAACTGCGCGCGCTACGCCGCCAACGGATTTTCGAGATCTGCGAGCGTCTCACCCGATGGGACATCCATCTAGACGCTGCCGCCATCGTGGCCGAAGCGGGGCACGGCACAGCGGGGCGGCCGCATGTGGCGCGCGCGCTGGTGAAGGCCAAGGCGTGCTCCAGCGTGCGCGAGGCGTTTGATCGGTTTTTGAACGACAAGGGACCAGCCGCTACACCGTCGCCGCGTTTGTCGGTGGAGGAGGGCCTGGCCCTGGCGCTGGCCACGGGCGCGCGTGTGTCGTTGGCGCATCCCCACCTTCTGGGCCCGCCCGAGTTCGTGAGCGCCTGCTGCCAAACGTGGAAGCCGATGGGCTTGGGCGGGTTGGAAGCGCACTACCTGCAATACAACGAACGCCAGCGCGCGGCTTGGACGCACGTGGCGGATGCTGTAGGCCTTGTGGTCACCGCCGGCTCAGATTTTCACGGCGTGAGCGTAGTGCCCGAGGTGCGCGCGCCTGGCGTGCAGCTACAAGCGCCGCGCGCCAACGCCTTGCTTGAGTGGTTGGCGTAAAGCCAGCGAGTTATTTCTCAAACGCGCCCACATCGGGTTCGGCCCCGCGGGGCTTGGCGTCGAAATCCACCACCGGCGCCGCTTGTGAGGTTCCCTCATTGATGGCCGCCGATTCGTCGTCAAGCCGAACGTCGAGCGGCCAACTTAAGAACATTGGATCACCTTCTAGATTTCCGCGCCGCTGTGAGCCCCCGTTGTTGCGATTGATCGCGGACAAATCGAGTTCTTGATTGTTGCTGTCCCTCCACAACGATGGCTTGCCGGTTGGGTCGAAAAGGTTGTGCTCGAACCAGCGCGGGGCGCTCTTTCCATCTTGTTCCACGAACAGCGCGCCCTCGCATAGGCGGTGGCTCAAGATGTTGTTGCGCACGATGCCGGTGCTAGCGCCTGGGCTCCCCGGTGAACTGCCCCATACCAGCGCGGCACCCATACAATCGGCGGCGTTACCCACATTTTGCGCTCCATTGATGGTGTTGGAATGCAAATCCAAACTGCGCCGCAAATTTGCCACCAACACCTGAACGCCCACCGTTGTTTCGGGGGCATCGCTGGATTCGCTGCAGGTGGCGCCGAAAATCACATTGTTTTCGATCCGCGCGCCGGCGTTGGTGGCCAAAACGCCAGTGGATTCCAGGGTGCCGCAGCCGCCCCAGATTTCGTTGCGGTCTACGCGTGTGATGCCATCTTCCAACCACAAGCCCACGCTGCGCTTGCCGTGCCCACCGAAGATGCGTTTGTTTGCCGAAATTCGTCCACACGATCCACCCAAACAACGGATGCCGGCCACCCGTTCAGGGTCGGCCTGAGTCGTTCCCGAGATTGTTGTGTTGCGCAGAATCTGGCAAAAGCTAGGAAACCCACCCGCCGCCGCACACAAGATGCCTGAAGCGTTGGTTTTGCTTTTGCCGCCCGTGGCCGCAATGTTGGCGTTGGCTTCGATGCGAGGATGACAGTTGCCCAAGGTCACAACACCGCCCAGGCGCGCGTCGTCGCTGTCGGCGGATGCGGTGATGTTGGCGTTGCCCAAGATCCAGGGGCTGTGCCCGCCGCAGGCCTGCAGCCATAGTCCGGCGGCGTTGGCCAAGCCACCTTCGGCGTGAATGTGGTTGCCGTTGATGACGGTGTTGGTGGCGTTGCCTTGCAGTTTTGCCCCGGCGCTGTCTTTGCCAAACCCGGCGCACAAAGAATTGTTGCTAACGCGTGCCGCGCTTGTGGCGTCGAGCAGCAACGCGAAGGATTCGCCATTGCCACTGTCGGTGGTGCCGCTGGCAAGCCCCGGTGCTTCTCCGCTACAAGTGGCGTTGCAGCGCCCTTGCCCGTCGTAGCCAGCGCAGTTATTGATAAGCTGCACTGACGATTCCTTCACGCGCACCGCGATGGACAGTTGGGTGGCGTTGCCGGCCACCACTTGGCTGAACATAACGATGGCCTGCGCTTGCGCTTTGATGTCGATGCCCAGGTTCACGTCATTCTTTGCGCCTGGTTCAATGGCCACATGGGACACGATGGCGCCTTGAGCCCCGTTGATCGTGATCGCGGCGCTGGCTTTTGCGCCAGGCGCACGTTCAATGCGAAACCCGGAAAGTGCGGTGGGCGTTTTTACATCGCTGCCAAACACGATTCCTTCGAGATGGCTCAACGCCAAGGTGGGGGTTGCGGCTGGCAACACAACGGCTTGACTGCGGGGGCACAACGTCCACGTGGCCGCCTCGTAGCCCCCTGTCACCGACACGCCGTTGCGCATGACCAAGGCTTTGCCTACAGGCTGCACGAAGCGTCCCATAGACACATTTCCCAGAGCTTGGCACGTGAGGCCCGCCGCCACACAAACGTGTTGTGGACGCGCGGGATCGGCGTGCGCCCAATCGATGGCGGCCTGCACGCTGCGAAACGGTTTGAGCGCCGAGCCGTCAGCGGTGGTGTCATTGCCGCTCGTGGACACACGTGCGCAGGCGTCGCAATCTTCATCTACCAAGCCGTCGCAGTCTTCATCGCCGCCCCCACAGTCATCCATCTCGACCAACACATTCTTTTCGGGGCATACCGCCGGCCCACCTGCGCTGCACGCCGTGGCCATACTGGCGCAAACGCCCAACCCGCATTGGATGGGCGCCACGTTGTCAAGTTGGCCATCACAGTCATCGTCCTCGCCGTTGCAGCTTTCGGGCAGCGGGGCTTGTTGACCTTGGCATTCGCTCCATATGCCTGCGCTGCACGAGGCCACGCCCGCGCGACACGCACCATTGCCGCGGGTGCCTTGAGGGCCCGAATAACACACGCGGCTGGAAGCTTCGCCGCGCACCTGAGGATCGGCGTCATCGCAATCGCGACCGGCACAACCGGCCCCTTCGCCAAAGCCATCTTTGTCGTTGTCTTCGCAGTTGGGGCAGTGCACCTGGCAAGCCTGGCCTTGGCACATCCAGGCCCCGCAGGGCGCGGCACCGAAGTTGCCGGCACAAGTTTGGGGCGAACAGGGCTGGCCGCCATCGGGAAATAAGGGCCCGGCATCGGCGGTGTCATCGCCAAACAGCCCCGCGTCTGGCATCGGCATGTCATTGCCGTCGCCAAGATTGGCGTCCGCCGGATCGCGATCGGCGCCCAGATAAAATGGATGTGGTTCGCTACAAGCGAGCGGCAAAACCACAAGCCATGCGAGGGCACACACAGACCGAAGAAAACTAAGCATCGATCGCCTCCAAGCCCCAGGGGCTGCGAACTTTGGCTTCGCGTTAAGCAAACCGTAAGTGTACCAGCGCGGGCCGCCGCTTCACCAGAACATCGATCTGCCGCCGCTTTGGGTGTAGCATTTTGCCCACGAATGTTGACCAAGCTGCATGTGAGTTTCGCGCTGGCCGTGTGTGCAACCGCGCAGGTGGGCGCTTCGGCGTGGGCGCAACCCGTCGCACGTTCGCAAACGGCCACTGGAAAAGTTGTCGCCACGCCTGTGCAGCGGGTGGCGGTGGTCCGCATGACCTACGCGGGCGACGTACCCAAAGGCCATCAAGACAGCTTCGAGGCGCGCCTGGTGGAAGGCTTGGCTGTGGCGGCGTTTCAAGTGCTTTCGGGCCCACCGGTGGAACGCACGTTGTCGGGCGCGAAGTTGGCCCGCTGTGCCGATGGCGCTTGTTATCCCAAGGTGGCAGAGGCGCTTGACGTTGGATATTTGTTGGTGGGGCAGGTGGAGGAATCGAACAAGAATTACGACATCACGCTTGAACTTATCAATGGCCGCACAGGGGCCACGATTGGTGCCACCCGCGAGCGCTGTGAAACCTGCGGCGTGGCGGAAGCTGCCGAACGGGTGGCGTTGGCTTCGGTGGCGCTGCGGGCCCGGCTAGAAGCGCTTGCCGCCACGCCCGCGCATGTGGTGGTGCAAAGCCGACCCGGGGGCGCCGCGGCCTCGGTCAACGGCAAGCCCGTGGGCCGCACGCCTGTTGATCTGGAACTTCCCGGTGGCCAGCATCGCTTGGGTTTGGAGCTCGAGGGGTACAACAAAGCCGAACGGCATTTTACGGTGGTCAGCGGTGTTGACGAAACCATCAACGTGGACCTGCTGCGCCCGCCGAGCCAGTTTCCGTATAAGGCGGTGGGGTGGGTCGCCGTTGTGGGCGGCGCGGCGTTGGTGGCGGCAGGCGGCTATGCGGTGTCACTTGACGGCAAAGTCATCGCCTGTGACGACAGCGAAAAAGACATCAATGGTTTGTGCCCGCGTTTGCGCGACACCGATCTGATTGCAACTGCGTTGGTGGGCGTGGGCGCGGCCACCGCCGCTTTAGGCGGCGTTTCGTTGTGGGTGGCCAGTCAGCAAGCCCCAGCACCAGCTGACACTGTGGCGGCGCGCATCCCGCGTGGTGTCGGCGTGCGGTGGGCCGGGCGGTTCTAACCGTTATGGAGTCAACCGCGCGTTGACCCGCTCAAGCCGCGCGGCCACTTGGGCGTTTTTCCCGCCCAAGAGTTTCTCTGCGGTTTGATACGCTGTTTTCGCTTCGGCAAATCGCAGCAGTTTGAAGTAGGCGTCGCCCAGAACAATGTGTGGCTTTGCCACTTGCGGTGCCAGGCGCGTGGCTCTGCGGCCTAGGTCCAATGCATAAGTGTAGTCGGCGCGCTCGAACGCCACTTCGGCCAACCCCCCCACGGCATCAGCGCTGAGCGGATCGGCGCGCAGCGCTTGTGAAAACGCAGCTTCAGCGCCTTTCAGATCGCCGCGGGCCATCGCCGCTTGTGCGATTCTTACCGCGGCTTCGGCAGCGCGCTCATCGCGGGGCACATCGGCGCTGGGCAGGCTGCGCTCGGCGACACGCCTGTCTTTGTGTCGCGATGACTTCTCTGGCGCGGGGGCGGGCGCGGCCACCACGGGGGCGGGGGCCTCCTCAGGCGGGGGCGGCGAGGGCTCTTCCAGCCGCGAACGCGCTTGAGCTTCCAGGTCGTCAGGGTCAACCAGCAACACCAGCTGATAAAGCGGCCTGCCGTTGCGGTGATCGCCTTTGTCCCATGTAGTCGCGGCAAGCTGCCGAAGCGCATCGGCCAGTTTTGCGCTGGTTTGTCCGTCTTTGTCGAACCCACTTACGCGTTTGAGCGCCACCCGCGCTTCAGAGTAGCGCTGACCCTTGGCGGCGAGAAAGGCTTGCGCGGCGGCTTCTTTCAATTCGTCGCGGGGTGCAGTCGCCACCGGGGCCGCGGGCGCCGATGCGGGCTCTGTCGCCGCCGTACGTTTGGCAAACGCGCGCCGCTCAGCGGCCGTGACGTCGGCTTTGCGGGCCAAATCGCCATCGTCAGGCCGGAAGCGAAGCGCGTCTTTGAAACGCACCACCGCTAGATCTCGCAACCCGGCCGCCAACAGTTCTTCGCCCGTGGCTGATAGCGCCGACGCATAGGCTGTGCGCAAGCTTTCCGCGCCGGCTGATTTGCGTCCCAAAGACGCCGCGGCCGCCTCGGCCACTTCGATAAAATGCAAGGCCGACCCCTGGGCAGGGCGAACGAACTTTTGTGCGCGACCTGCCTGATCAGCTTTTTCCAGTGCGGCAGCCACTTGTACCGGCTCTTCGGTGTTGGTTACCGGCACCCGCACCACTTTTATGATCTGCTCAGGCTCGCGGATCACGCCCAAATACAGCGCCAAGCCGGCGCCCACCAAGGCCACGACAACAGCCGCCACCACCACGGCGCGACGGGGGCCCCCGCGGCCCGGCATACGCTGCGCCAACTTGCGTCGCCACGCCTCATCCACCGGGGGCAGCGGCAAGCCGTCCCAGGGTGTTTCAAAGCCGCCTTCGATCTGCGCCTCGCAAAGCATGGCTTCCACCACGTCCATGCGTTGTGGACGGGCGCCGGGATCTTTGGCTAGCATCTGCAAAATCAGCTGTTCTAGCCGTGGTGGCATGTCGGGCGCCAGCTCGCGCGGCGGGCGAGGTTTCTGGCTGACCTGCTTGCGCAGCACCATCACCGGATCTTTGTCCTCGAAGGGCACTTTTCCGGTGAGCGCTTCGTACGCCAACACGCCCAGGCTGTAGATGTCGCTGCGCGAATCGTAACCAGCCCCCGTGGCGCGTTCGGGCGGGATGTATTCAGGGGTGCCTGCAATCTTGTCTTCGCGACCTCCGTGTTCCAGCAGGCCGGCAATGCCAAAATCCACAACCTTGACCGCGTCTGCGTGGTGCCGATCGGCGATGAGCATCACGTTGTCCGGTTTGACGTCCAAGTGAATGATGCCCTTGTCGTGGGCGGCGCCCAGCGCTTTGCACGTTTGGCGTAAGATGCCGATGGCGCGCGCGGCCGTGATGGGGCCCTCCTTGTCGAGCACTTGCGCCAGCGACTGGCCCTCCAGGTACTCCATAACGAAGAACACTTGGCCATCGGGAAGGTTGCCAAAATCAGTGACGTCGCAAATGTAGGGGCTGCCAATTTTCGAGGCGGCGCGGGCTTCTTGGCGAAACCGCTCCACCGCCTCAGGCACCCGGGCGATCTCGGGCAGCAGTGTCTTCAGCGCGACCTTTTTCTCAAGGTCGATGTGCTCAGCCGCGTAGATGGCACCCATCGCGCCTTCGCCCACGCGGGCAATAACGCGGTAACGGGTGCCGGGAATGACTTCCCCAGGGGAAAGGAGGGCGGTCATGGCTGCGGGGGGGATTCCAGAGCCACAACTGTATCACCGTCAGCGCTGGCTGGCTTGGGGCCGCCCGGCGCGGGCGGTGCAAAACGCCGATAAGGTTCGAGAAATGAACAAGAAAAAGCCCGTCCCTTTGCGGAAGACGGGCCTTTCCTCCCCTTTTGCTGACCGACTGCTTTTCACACAAGCCGGAAAATGGGAGCGGTGTGATTAACCGTTGGAAGCGTCGCCAGCGGCGTCGCCGCCCGTGGTGGCGTCCGTGCGCGCATCGCCCATGGGGGCGGTGGCGTCTGTGTTGGTGTTCGCGTCAGGGCCCGGCGTTACCGTTGCATCGCTCCCAACGCTCGCATCGTTGCGAACTCCGGAATCGGTGCCCGGATCAGTTTCGTCATCATCACAGCCCACAAGGGCCAGAGGCATGGCGAGAGCAGCCGCTAGGCCAAGAACTTTCGATAGGGTGTTAAGGCGCATTTTTCTAAAGTCTCCTTCTGACAAATCAGCAAAAGTATCGTGAAAAGTCGCCAGGAAACTACACGTGGTCCGGGGTCTTGTCTACAAATTTTACGCTGCCGCCCGAAATCGAGACAAATCATGTTTCCGATGTTAACACGCGCGTAACTATTCGTTAAACCTGGGATCGGCATTGTTTCCAACCGCACAAGCCAACGAAATAATGCGATCAGACGTCAACAAAATCGTAGTCCGGATGGCGGTTTTTGCCGACAGGTAAGGGGAAAGCAGGCGGGAAGCCACTGTCACAAAACTGTTGCTTGGGGCATCCACAGGCAGGGCCACTTCGGCCGCTTGGAATCCGAAAAATTGCTCCACCACAGGGTGGGCGGCTTTGTAAATGGCCTCCTTAATAGAGAAGGCCATGCGCGTTTGCACCGCCTGCTCAAGCGCGGACAAATGCGCGATGGCGGCGCGTTCCGCGGGAACCAGCACCCGGGGGGCGATGTCGATGCGACCGGGCGCCCCGTCTTCCAGGTCAATGCCCAGGGCGCCGGAGCCCTGCGCCGCCGTTGCGATGGCCACGGCCAGGTTCGCCTTGTGGCTGATGGAGCCCCAAGCCCCGGCAGGCAGGGCGGGCGCGCCCGAGGCTTTAGGCAGCAAGGGCGGTGGGGGCGATAGGCCCGCGGCGGCAAAAGCTTCCCGCAAGGCCAGCCGCCCGGCCACGAAACTGCGCGCGCGGGCCGGCGAAGCGGCTTCTGCAAACGCCACTTCTTCACCAGCCAGGCGCGCGCGGACCCTTTCATCAAGCCGGGCGTGTTCGGGAATCCTCACGCCCACGCAGGGGCCAAAGGGTGTCGCAAGCCGCAAAACCACATCAAACGAAGGGTCACAAGTGGGGGGAGGTGCTGACGCCATGGCTTGCAGCTGTGGGTTTTGGGAGGTTACCGAAGCGAGACCGCGGGGCATATAGCACTCCCAAAGGGTGCGCAGGCTGGCTGAAAAGGCTAGAACCAAAGCCCTTCGACCATGACTCATCCGCTGAAAACCGTTCTTGCAAACCGCATTGCCATCATTGATGGCGCCACCGGCACCACGATTCGCACCTATGGCATGAAGGAAGCTGACATTCGCGGTCAGCGCTTCGCGGATTCAAAAAAGGATTTGCTGAACAACGGCGATCTGTTCTCGCTCACGCAGCCCGAAATGATCGGCGACATTCATCGTCGTTTCCTCGAGGCGGGCGCCGACATCATTGAAACCAATACCTTTGGCGCCACCAGCATTTCGCAAAGCGAGTTCTTCGTTGACGATCCACGCGAGCACGGAGGACGAAAAGACGCGGCGTTTTATCAGAAGATCATCGAAGACAAGTTCCTCAATGATCTGGCTTGGGAGATCAACGAAACCTCGGCGCGGCAATGCCGGCAATGGGCCGATCGTGTGGCCGAAAAAGACGGCCGCCAACGCTTTGTGGCCGGAGCGATAGGGCCGCTCACCGTTTCGCTTTCCAATTCGCCCGACGCCGACGACGCCGGTTTTCGCGTGGTGACCTTCGACCAGGTCAAGCAATCCTACGTGCATCAGATACGCGCGTTGATCGCAGGCGGCAGCGATGTGTTACTGGTGGAAACCATTTTCGATTCGCTCAACGCCAAGGCCGCGCTGGTGGCCATCCGCGAGGTGTTCGATCAAGACGGCCGCGCGTTGCCCGTGATGGTGTCAGCCGCCGTGGGCCGCGGTGGCGAAACCATGATCTCGGCGCAAACTTGCGAGGCGCTGTGGAACGCGATTGCACATGTAAATCCCCTGTCGGTGGGCCTGAATTGCTCGCTGGGGCCGGATCTGATGTATCCGTTTTTGGCAGAGCTGGCGCAGAAATCCGATGCGGCGATCTCGTGTTATCCGAACGCCGGTTTGCCCAACCCGCTGTCGCCCACGGGCTTCGACCTCGAGCCCGCGGATATGGCGCGGTACTTGGGCGAGTTTGCCAAATCGGGTCTGATCAACATTGCGGGCGGATGCTGTGGCAACACGCCCGAGCACATTGCGGCCATTGCCAAAGCGCTAGACGGCAAACACCCGCGCGAGTTGGCTGAGCCTGCTTCTACGAAGATGGTGTCGATTCCGTCCGCCATGCCTGTGCGCCCGCTGCGGCTTTCGGGCTCGCAGCCGTTCACGCAACAGCCCGGCGTTTATATGATGATCGGCGAGCGCACCAACGTGGCGGGCTCGCCCAAATTCGCCAAGCTGATCAAAGAAGGAAACTTCGAGGAAGCGGTAAGCGTTGCCATCCAGCAGGTGGATAACGGCGCCAACGTCATCGATGTGTGCATGGACGAAGGCATGATCGACGGGGTGGCGGCGATGACCCGCTTCTTGCTGCTGTTGGGCAGCGAGCCCGACGTGGCCAGGGTGCCGTTGATGGTCGATTCCTCGAAATGGGAGGTCCTTGAGGCGGGGCTTAAATGTCTGCAGGGCAAAGGCATCGTGAACTCGATTTCGCTCAAAGAGGGCGAAGAGGTGTTCAAGAAAAACGCGGGCACGGTGCTGAAGTTTGGCGCCGCCGTGGTGGTGATGGCGTTCGACGAGCAGGGGCAAGCCGCCAGCCTCGCCGACAAAATTCGCATTTGTGAGCGCGCCTACCGCATCTTGGTTGATGAGGTGGGGCTTCCACCTGAAGACATTATTTTCGATCCCAACATCCTCACCGTGGCCACCGGCATGGAGGAGCACAACAACTACGCGGTGGATTTCATCGAGGCCACACGCTGGATCAAAGCCAACTTGCCGCACGCCAAGGTGAGCGGTGGCGTGTCCAACATTTCGTTCAGCTTCCGGGGCAACAACCGCGTGCGCGAAGCGATGCATTCGGCGTTTCTGTACCACGCGATTGCGGCGGGCATGGACATGGGCATCGTGAACGCGGGCATGCTGGAGGTGTACGAAGAGATTGATCCCGAGCTCAAAGAGCTGGTGGAAGATGTGCTTTTGAACCGACGGCCGGACGCCACCGAACGTTTGGTGGATTTTGGTGAGAAGCTGAAAACGGCCGGTAAAGGTGAGGCCGCGGGCGGCGAAAAGAGGGAAGAAGAGTGGCGCAAGGCCAGCGTGGAAGCGCGGCTTTCGCACGCGCTTGTCAAAGGCATCGACGCTTACATCGATGCCGACACAGAGGAGGCGCGCGCAAAGCTGGGGCGGCCGCTTTCGGTGATCGAAGGCCCCTTGATGGACGGCATGGGTGTGGTGGGCGATCTGTTTGGGGCGGGCAAAATGTTTCTGCCGCAGGTGGTGAAATCAGCCCGGGTGATGAAGAAGGCCGTGGCGTATTTGATGCCATTTATGGAGGCTGAAAAGGCCGAGATGGAACGCACCGGCCAAGTTGTGAAGAACCAAGGCAAAATCGTGTTGGCCACAGTGAAGGGCGACGTTCACGACATTGGCAAGAACATCGTGGGTGTGGTGCTGGCGTGCAACAACTACGAAGTGTTCGACATGGGCGTGATGGTCTCGTGCGAAAAGATCCTTGAGAAGGCCAAAGCGGTGAAGGCCGATCTGATTGGGCTTTCAGGTTTGATCACGCCGTCGTTGGATGAAATGGTGCACGTGGCGCGCGAGATGGAGCGCCAAGGGTTCACGTTGCCTCTTCTTGTGGGCGGCGCCACCACAAGCCGGGCGCACACAGCGGTGAAGATTGCCCCGCACTACAGTCAGCCGGTGGTGCATGTGCTTGACGCCAGCCGCGCGGTGCCGGTGACCACCAGCTTGCTAAGCGACGACGGCAAGGCGGCGTTTGTGCAGCAGCACAAGGCCGATTACGAAAAGCTGCGACAGATGCATGCAGGGCCCAAGCACAAACTGCTGCCTTTGGCGCAAGCGCGTGACAAGCGCACGCCCATCGAATGGCGCGCGGAAGACGTTCCCACGCCGGCGTTCACGGGCGTGCGGGTGTTGGAAGATTTCCCGTTGGCGACCTTGCGCGAATACATTGATTGGACGCCGTTTTTCCACACCTGGGAACTCAAGGGCGTGTACCCGCGCATTCTTGAGCACGAAAAGTACGGCGAACAAGCGCGGCAGATCTTTGCCGAAGGCAACGCCTTGCTCGATGAGATCATCGCCAAGAAATTGATCAAGGCCTCGGGGGTTTATGGCTTTTTTGCCGCCAATGCAGTGGGCGACAGCGTTGAGCTTTATGCTGACGACACGCGCACCACGGTGCTGGACCGTTTCCACTTCCTGCGCCAGCAAGCGAACAAAGACCAAGAGCCCTGCCGAAGCCTGGCAGATTTTGTGGCGCCCAAATCCACCGGGCTGCGCGATCACGTAGCGGCGTTTGCGGTTACCAGCGGGTTGAACCTCAAAGAACTGGTGGAAAGCTATAAAGCGCGCCACGACGATTACAACGCGATCATGGCCGAAGCGATTGCCGATCGTCTGGCCGAAGCGTTTGCCGAATGTTTGCACAAGCGTGTGCGCGAAGAATGGGGCTACGGCAAAGATGAGGGGTTGCGCCCTCAGGATTTGATCGACGAAAAGTACCGCGGCATTCGCCCGGCCGCGGGCTACCCCGCATGCCCCGATCACACCGAGAAGGACACGCTGTGGCGGTTGCTGAATGTGGAAGCCAACACCGGCATCAAGCTGACCGAATCGTTCGCCATGTGGCCCGGTTCAAGCGTCAGTGGGCTTTACTTCGCGCACCCGGCGTCTCGCTACTTCGGCGTGGGCAAAATCGACAAAGACCAGGTTGAAGACTACAGCCAGCGCAAAGGCATGAGCTTGTCGGAAGTACAAAGGTGGTTGGGGCCCAACCTGAACTACGATCCGGCTTAATGGGCGGCTTCGGCGCTTGCGGTCGGTTGGCCTTGGGTCAAGCGGCGCGGTTTCGTGTCTCATCGCCGTTGCCGGGGCCGCAGAGCTTTCACCGCATCGGATAGCGCTGCAATGTGCTGGGGTGTGGTGCCGCAGCAGCCGCCCAAGATGTTCACGAGGCCAGCTGAGGCAAACCCGGCCAGCTGCGCCTGCATCATCTCGGGCGTTTGCTCGTAGTGGCCGGCCTTGTTTGGCAGGCCGGCGTTGGGATGGCAGCTGATGAATGAGGTGGGTGCCAGATCGGCAAGCTGGCGTAGGGGGGCCTGCGAGGCCTCGGCGCCATAAGCGCAGTTGATCCCCACCGCGAAGGGCGGGTCGGCCGCCAGGGTGGTGCCCAATGTTTCTAAGGTTTGCCCGCAAAGGGTGCGGCCCCCAGTTTTTGTGATCGTCACCGACACCATCACCGGCAAGCAGCGACCCGTTTGCGCAAACACGTGGTTGATGGCGCTACGGCAAGCCGCCAGGCTCTGCAGGTCCATCACGGTTTCCGCCAGCAGCAGATCCACCCCCCCAGCCATGAGAGCGTGCACTTGTGCGGCGAACGCGGCGCGCAGGTCGTCAAAGCGGCGGCTGCGTTCACGTTCATCATTGATCAGCGACAACCTGGCAGCGGTAGGTCCCATAACGCCGGCAACAAAGCGGGGCTTTTGTGGGGTGCGTTGGCTCCACTCGTGGGCGGCCGAGCGGGCCAAATGGGCGGCGGCCAAATTGATTTCGTCGGCAACGGTTTGCAAGCCAAAGCCAGCCTGCGCCACCGAGGTTCCGCTGAAGGTGTTGGTGCTGATGATGTCGGCGCCAGCGGCCAAATACGCATCGTGAAGCGCGCTGACAACTTTGGGCTTTGTAAGGCTCAAAAGGTCGTAGTTGCCCAGCAGGTTGCCGCTGTGGCCCACGAAACGGGCGCCGCGGAAATCGCCCTCATGCCGTGCGTGGGGCGCCAACATGGTGGCGGTGGCGCCGTCCAGAACCAAAATGTGTTTTGACAGTCGCTCCAATAGCGGGGGGGTCATAGGCCTTGCGCTCTCGAGGGGCTAGCGGGCCCGCCGGGCGCGCCTGTGTCAACAGCATGTAACAACATGAGGGTTTTAGTTTGGCAGCTTAAGAGATAAGCAACAAATGCCGAACGGTGGGCCATAGTGTCAGTGCCACGACCGCTTCCTTTCACACATCTTGCCACCCGTTACGAGCTGAAAAGCCAGGCGGGCACCGGCGGGATGGGCACCGTGTTTCAGGCCTACGACCGGGTTACGCGGCAAATTGTGGCGGTGAAGGTTTTGCACGCCAAGGGTGAAACCGACGCCGCACGCTTTGTACGCGAAGCCGAGCTGTTGTCGGAGCTCCGCCACCCGGCGATCGTGCGCTTCATTGACCATGGCACCACGCCGCATGGTGAGCCCTACTATTCGATGGAGTGGCTTGAAGGTGAAACGCTCGACGAGCGTTTGCGCCGGGGCACCCTGGCGTCCAGCCTGGTGGCGCGTCTGGGCGGTCGCGTGCTTGAAGCCCTGGGTGTGGCGCACGGCCGTGGGGTGATTCACCGGGACATTAAACCCTCCAACATCTACCTGGCGGGGTTTCGGATCAGCGAAGCGAAGCTGATCGATTTTGGCGTGGCCCGCCGCACCGACGATGCGTTTCGGCTCACCAAACGAGGCAACACAGTGGGCACCCCCATGTACAACGCGCCCGAGCAGGCGCGTGGCCTGGGCGATCTGGATGGCCGCGTTGACATCTTTGCCTTGGGTTGCGTGCTTTACGAAGCGCTGGCGGGCGAGCCCGCCTTTGTAGGCGACACCCCCGGGCAAGTGATGAGCATGATCGCCTCGGGGCAGGGGCCCGACGTGCATCGGCGCTTGGCCGCTGTGGATTCTGAGTTGCGCACCGTCATCGACGCGATGCTGGCTCACCGCCGCGACGAACGGCCCGCCGACGCCAAAGGACTGGGCGCACGCTTGCTAGGAATCTCTGAACGCCTGGCGCCCCTAGAAGCGCCGCAGCCGCTGCAGATTAAACCCAGCGCTTTGCCAAAGCTGCTGTCCAAAGACGTGCTTTCACCCAACGAACAGCGGGTGATGGCGGTGCTGGTTCTGGCGAAATTCTCGCACGCGAAGCCGCCGCGAGAAGCCCCCAACAAGGGGTCGCCCGAGGCATTGCCAGATGAGCTTTTGGGGGAACTGGGGGCGGCGCTGGAGGGGCTCGGCGGGCGCATCGATCGCTTACTGGACAGGTCTGTAATCGTCACCGCGCCGGCATTGAACTGCATCACCGAGCAGGCGGAACAAGTGGGCCGTATGGGGCTGGTGATTGTGGCCCAAGATCCCGGGCTCTCGGTCGCCATGGCCACAGGAAGGGGCGTTCTGCTGGCGCGTTTGCCTGCGGGCGAGGTGATCGAGCAAGCGGCCGTGCTGCTTGAGCACGCGCGTCCTGGCGTGGTGACCATGGATGACACGTCGGCGCGGTTGTTGAGCGCACGCTTTGGCATGCTTCACGAACGCGCGCAGCACGTGCTGCTCAAAGAGCGCGAGGGGGCGGCGCAACCGCGGCGCATTTTGGGTGATGTAACGCCGTTTTCAGGGCGTGAACGCGAATTGGCAACGCTGTTTTCCGTAGTGGGCACAGCGGCGGAGGACGATGCGCCCCGCGCAGCGGTGATCACCTCGGCCGCCGGCGGTGGGAAAAGCCGTTTGCTCAGTGAATTGTTTCGTCGCCTCAGTGGAAAAGGCGAGGACTTGGGCGTGGTGCGTGCGCGGGCGATTCCTTTGTCAAGCACGCTGCCCTATTGCGCGTTGAGTGGCATGTTTGAAACCGCCCGCATTCCGCCCGCCGTGCGCGCCACCGACGCCGTGGCCAATGTGTTTATGGATTGGCTGCAGAAACAATGTGCGCGGCAGCAGGTGGTGTTGGTTCTGGAAGACGCGCACTTGGCCGACACCAGCAGCTTGCAACTTCTAGAGAGCTTGCTTGCGCATTTTTCCACAACGCCACTCGTGGTGATCGTGACGGGGCGTCCCGAATTGGTGGAGCGCTTCCCCGATCTGTTCGAGGCGCATAGCCCCACCCGGATTCGTGTTCCCTTGTTTGCGCGTCGGCACGCGGAAACAGCGTTGCGAGGTGTTTTGCCGGCGTCGCGACCCGACATTGACGAATGGATCTTCGAGCGCTGCCGGGGCAATCCGTTTTGTGTGGAAGAGTTGGCGCGTCATGCGGTGTTGCCGGGGCGCTTGCCGCTGCCCGATACGGTGGCGGGTATGATTCAAGCCGAAGTGGACAATGCGGGCAGCGAGGGCAAGCGTGTGTTGCGGGCGGCGAGCGTCTACGGCACCAGTTTCGATGCAGCGGGCGTGGCGGCCCTGTTGGGGCGGGAAGCCGAGCCGCTGATGGACGACCTCTTGCAAGGTCTGCTTGAACAAGGCTTCTTGGCCTACGACAACGACAGCGAGGCCACGCCCTGGCGGTTTGTGGAATTGGTGGTTCGTGAAGCGGTTTACGAAATGCTGCCCGCGGGCGATCGGGCCCTGGCGCGGCGCTTGGCGCGCGGCTACCTGGAACGCGTGGGCCGTGAGGTGCCGCCTTTGCTTCACCCCGGCGATTCGCGGGGGAACGTTACCCCCAGCCACTCTCCGGCGCTGGCGTTTTTAACCAGAACCTGAGCCATTTTCGTGTGGGGTCTAAAACTCCAACACGAGGCTGACGTTGTCGGGCAGGCTTTGGGCGTGCGCTGAGGCCAAGCTTTGGTAGCGCGGGGTGCGGAGAACCTGAACGATGCAAACCTCCTGCGCGGGGGTCAATTCATCGCTAGGAGGCAGCGCTTCGAGCCTTTGGTCAGACACGGCGCCTGTGTCGGGGTTGATGGCCGCGGTCCATCGCAAAGCGCCCGGTTTCGCCGCCCCCGCAAAACACTGCGACAGTCTCCCGCTGCGGGCGGCAACTTGCAAACGAAAGGCTTCCACCCAAGGTGGCTCTTTGGGTGCGTCGGCCACGTAGCGGCCGCGTGGGGCCAGCGCGGTCTTTTTTGTGTGCGTGGCGGGCGGCCTCGGCTGGGGGGGCAGCGCACGAATCTTGATCACAGGCAAAGTCGGCAACGGGGGGGCGGCGGGCGGTGGCTCGGTTGTGCAGTTGCAGCGTGACACGCAAATCAACACCAATAG
>JBBSJE010000094.1:0-21122 GCA_038257535.1 Polyangia bacterium | reverse complement strand
TGGTTTCAGGGTTCGCCTCAACCGTGAGGACGCGGGTTTTTTCTGATTCAGCCACGACAACGCTCTCCTAGATGCCAGATTGACACATGCTGTTGCCAGCGTCTGTCGTGATGCGCGCAAGCAGGCCATCGTCGTTTCATAACCGGAACCCCCAATTGCTAGATCTCGGCAGAATGACCCGGGGAATTAAACCCGAAAAAATATTCGTGCGGTCAGCCGTCCGGGGCAGGGGCGCGAAAGCGTTTTTAACGCAACGCCGCCTACGCTGCCTTACGAGGCGATGACGACGCAGTTTTTGGTGCCACGCTTGGCTTCGTACAGCGCTTTGTCAGCACGGGAAAACAAGCTGTTCATGTCATCGCCGGGCGCGAACTCTGAGACGCCCAAACTCAGCGTGATTTTCAACACAGCGGTTTCGGTTTGAATGTCAGCTTGTTCAACCGCGCGGCGCATGCGTTCGGCCACTTCAGCGGCCCCATTTTGCGAAGTGTTGCGCATCAGCAAAGCAAATTCTTCGCCGCCATAGCGAAACACTTCGTCTTCACGGCGTGCGCCGCCGTGAAGCTCCTCTGCAACTTTGCGCAACGCCACGTCGCCCACGGCGTGACCATAGGTATCGTTCACCAACTTGAAATTGTCTATGTCAGCCAGCGCTAAGGAAAATACCTCACCGTGTCGTTGGGAGGCCGCGCACGCGGTGGCCAATCGTTCATCAAAGTGGCGGCGGTTGTACAGGCCCGTGAGCGGATCCTTTAACGCCGCTGACAACAAACGCCGCAAATAATCTTCTTCCACAGCGTCCATCAGCGAAAACTTAAGCACCGTGCGGGCTCCCACACGGATGATTTCATCTCCGATGAGACGCTGGCGACGGATGGCCTGCGGACCTATGAAGGTTCCGTTGCGGCTGCCATTGTCTTCAAGCACAACCGCACCGTTGGCAACCAAGACGCGTGCGTGTACGCGTGAAATGCCATCGTCCTCGAGCGAAAAATCACATGAATCTGCGCGACCGATCACGAAGCTGCCTGCGACAGGTAGCTTGATCACGCGCCCTTCGTGATCTCCTGTCAGTACCACCAAATAGGGCGCTCGGGGCAGCGCTGGTGGTGCGGGTGCGGAGGTCACAGACTGCGTGCGCTCCACAACCTCGGTGAGGCGTTCAAGCGTGCGCTCCTCCATGCACGGCAGCGCCGTATCCGTTGTGCTGGATCCCGGCGCGGGTGCCCTGGGCACTGCGCCTGCCAGGCTGGCTGACGGGCCCAGGCTCGGTCCTGGCGTGCTTTGGTTTTGGCGTGGCTTCATGCCTGACCGTTGTTCATTCGTTCGGCGGGACTCATAACGAGCGCTCCCATAACCATCGGCTGGACGTGAGAGCAACTAAACAATGCTTTTGGTCGCCTGCGGACCCTATTCGTAGATACCGCCGTCGCCCCCGGGTAGGTCGGTCAGGACCGGCATCTCACGGGTTTCAGTGCCGGGGTCGCGCAAACCATATTTCCATAGCAGTCGGTAAAAGTGCGCTCTGTCCACGCCTGCGGCCCGGGCGGCGGCGCTGACGTTGCCGTGATGGCGCGCCAGCTGGCCTTGCAGATAGCGATGCTCGAACGCGCGCAGGCATACATCGCGGGCGTCTTTAATGGGCAGGCTCAGGTCTAGGGCAAGTTGGTCCAGGGGCATCACGCCTGTGATGTCCATATCGACGCTGCCTGGGGGTTTCGACTCGCCCAGCGCCACGCAACACTCAATGTGGTTGCGCAGTTCGCGGATGTTGCCTGGCCACGAATAGCGCGCAAGCTCTGTGTGGAAGGCGGGATCCAGCATCAAGCTTTCCACCTCGTCGGGTACATCCCCCAGCATGTTTAGAATGTGCTGAACAAGTGCGGGCAAATCTGCCAGACGCGCGCGCAGGGGAGGCAATCCTGCCGACACCACGGCCAAGCGAAAAAACAGATCTGAGCGAAATGTGCTGCGTTCCACATCACGCCGCAGGTCTCGGTTTGTGGCGGCAATGATCCGAACGTCAACAGGTTTATAGTCGGTGCTGCCTATGCGCTTGACGTGCCTGCGTTCAAGCACACGCAGAAGCTTGGGCTGCAAAGACAAATCCAGCTCACCAATTTCGTCGAGAAACACCGTGCCGTGGTTGGCCGCCTCGAAACACCCTGGCCGCGCAACGACGGCGCCGGTGAACGCGCCCTTTTCATGCCCGAACAGTTCGGCCTCCATAAGATTGGGTGGCATGGCGCCGCAATCGATAACAATGAACGGTCCGTTGCGGCGCGGGCTGGTGAGGTGAATGGCTTCAGCCACTGCTTCCTTGCCGGTCCCTGTTTCGCCTTGAAGCAAGATCGTTGCGTCCGACAACGAAGCCCGGCGAAGCCGTTCGAACGCAACTTTCATGAGCTCCGAAGTGCCAATAAGCCGATCAAACGCCGACGGCACATGCGCGCGTCGTTCAGGCGTAAACGGATACGTTGTGTACTCCCCCGTCTTCGACAAAGGCATCAAATCCTGCCGTCTCACCTCGACGTACGACCCCCCTTGCCACCCCAATTGTTTGGTGGTCGTTTCTCATCTTGGTGGACGGCCTAAATCCTCGGATGGTGCCTACAAAACCTGAACAGGGAGTTTCCGAACGGCCGCTTTGGCACACGTCATGCCCCACCTTGACTGTCGGCTTGGCGGGGTTTGCTGTAGGGCTCTATTGAAGACTGCGCGCGGTTAAGCCAAACGCGGCACCTGTCGATGTTTTGCTACGACCATCGAGACCAGAAGCCGTGCCATTCGAAAGTTTCCTCACAAAAACCAAGTCCAAGCGGGGAATGCTGTTTCACGCAACCGTCGCGTTCTCGGTTTTCGTGCACGCGGGCGCTTTGGCCTGGGCCACGGTGAAGTCTTATACAGAGGTTGAAGAATTGCCGGCGCCTGCCGTGAAATTGAGCTTTCTTCATGCGCCAAAATTGGCAACCGCCGCTGCGCCTCCAGCGCCCAAGCCAGCCAAGGCTTCCGGGGGCGCCAGCGAAAACCGCGCGCATCAAGGGTTGCGCCCGAACCTTCGCCGGCGCCCGGAAACGCCCCCTGTTCCCGTCGCGGCGCCCCAACCGGTGGCACAACCCGCGGAAATGCCAACGGCGCCTGAGCCAGCGGCGCCCGCCGTGGCCGCCGCGCCGGCAGCGCCACAAGGCAACGAAAGTGGCGTTGGCGGCCCTGCGGGTGCAGGTGCAGGCGTTGGCGGAGTTGGGTCTGGCGCCGGCCGCGGCGTTGGCAATGGCACCGGTTTGGGTGGCGGTGGCGCGCCCCGGATGCTTCCAGAGGCCTTGGGCAAATTGCAGCGGCTTGCTGGCGCCGCCCCCATATTTCCGGCCCAGCTTGCCAAACAAGGCGCACGGTTTTCAATCATGGCCAAAGTGTGTGTGGGCACCCAGGGTTCGGTTGACTCAATCAACCTTATTAAAGGCGCCGATCCGTTGCTCGATTCCAGCGTCACCGAAGCTGTGCGACGATGGCGTTACCGCCCCTTGATGGCAGGCGAAACGCCCGTTCCCTTCTGCACATTCGTGCGGTTTGACTTTAGCGCAATCTTGTAGATGAGCGCTTCTGATGCGCAGGCGCCACGGAACACGCTTATCCGCAATGTGAGTGATCACTTGCCACACCAAGTAAAGAGGTTCGATCGAGCTGCTATTGAGGCCTCTTCAGATTGCCCTGACCTCCGCCGGGCGGAGGTCAGAGCAATGCTCGGGAGGTGCGCCTTTCGCTAGTAAGCCTTCGCCAGAGCTAGTTCAGCAACCTGGAAGTAACGGCCACCAAAACTGTCGGCCCCGAGGGTTTCCGGCCAAATGTAGACCCCGAACGTTTGATAGGTCGCACCTAGACCTAGATCAACCCTTGCGGCGCCCCTGTGATCAGGTTGGGCTGTAAAGTAGCCTATGGGTAACCACTGCGAATTGTCAGCAGCGGTGACCCAGACGTAATAACGTTGGGGAAACGCTTGAACAGCGCCATTCCACATGCGCGGAGTTATGCGCAACTGGTTTACCTGCACGGTAGTTGTCAGTCCGGTCCATGCTGCTACAAATGTCCCGCGAGTGTTCTGCTGCGTAGGGAAGATGTGGCTGCTGTAAGCAGTCTCCGGAACACCATCGACCGCGTGAGCGACTGGCCAGCCCGTCAGCACATCGTTGCTCTGTGCAACTGTGAGCCTGGTGACGACGTCAGGGTCGGCATACCATGCAAGGTCCGCTGCGATGCTGTCTAGGTGGCGGAGCGAAGTTCTGCTCCAAAGCTGCCCGCGCAGCTGACTCTTCAGCGAGGCGGTTGTGGCATCATTGAACCAAGCGTCGGCAGGCTTCGCTTGTTTCCGGACAAGTCCTTGGCCTGTATGGAGGTCAGCGCAGGCAATAAACCTCGCCCATTGAGAATTGGGGCCTGAGGGGAACTTGCCTGCCGTTAGAACGACGTCCCTATGTCCACAAACGATACCATCTTCGATGGTCTTGCGGTGCTTCTGCAGCATCGAAAGCATGTTCATGATCTCCGCCTTGAAGAATCCTGTTCGGATGAAGTCCGGAGCCATCATGGCGATGTATGCAATACGTAGTGCCACGACTCGGAGCATCACTTCGGACGTTAGACGATGGTCATAGGTGTTGCCCGCCGGCCCCTGGGGGGTTGCACGTGCGGCGATAATGCACGGCCATAGACCGGGCACAGGATCTACCAACGGAGTCAGACTAGTTGTAGGACAAGCGAAATGGTCTCGCTGTCGTAGAAACAAGGTGTCGGGTAAGTAAGCCGCCCACGCGGCCGCCGAATTGTGGTCGGAGGTCGATTCCTGCTGGGGCTGGCGGCCCTGTTCCACAACTCGTCGCCCCTCTGTTACAGCTGTGAGAGCCGCGATCAGTTTGTCTTCACTCCGGGTGCGGATTTGAAGCCAGTTGATATGGGCAGCCTCCGTCGCGATCTGGTTTTCCAGCTTGTAGAGAATCGGAAGAACATCGGGCGGGGTTTCTTTAGCCGTTGCCGCGAAGATTTCCGCTAGGACTTTGTCGACTGCCTTCTCAAAAAGTTTCTTCGCCAGGATCGCGGCTCCCGCCGCCAGAACTCCTGTGGCCGTTACTGGCTCTACGGCTTGTTCGATCCGTTCGACGTCGTCTCCTGAATCATCCTCTGGAATAGGGCCGCAACCTACTGCGAATGCCAGGCCTACGACGCAGGCTACCGACTTTCTGTAACACATCATTCGAGCACCTCCTAAATGTTATATTTTCCTACGCAGCGGGTCGTCCCGCGGCGGCAATCTACTTTGCTGAAGCGCCCCTTGCAATCCCTTTCCCTACAGAGGCCCCAGTTGGGTACCAAGTAGCATACTGTTAGCAAGCACGAGGCGCGGGGGTGCGTTCATGACAATGATTGGGTTCCTCCTCAAAAGCGCTCGAAGCTGGATAATGCTGTACGACCCAACCCCACTCGCGGCGTATTGGCGCCCGACTTTTGGCTGAAGGCCGGGATGGGTTGAACGCGCTGCGCTGCCATTGTCATGTGCGCCGGAATTCAGCATCCGCTCATGCCAGAAACCAGCGGGGCCACTGCGTTCGAATGACCCTACCCGTCGGCTCCGGCAGATTCCTTTGACCCCGATAGGACAGCTTCAGTCGTTCTTCATCGGTGAATTGGACTCCTGCAATAGAGTTGAGCGGTCAAACAAACCTCCGAGCTTGTCAATAGGAGCAGCGCACAGCCCAAGGGCTCCATTGGCCTCGCCAGTCTGGCTGGCTAGAGCTCTGCATTTGTCGCAAGCTCGAACGCTCAATCATTTTGGCTTTTGCGACAATTGCTCCTAAAGGCACGGATTGTCCCGTCCGAATGATGCTGGAGGCCATGCGGCCAAGCAGCCAATTTATCGACGAGGTACATTCATGCTCAATTTCAATAGACACCCGCCACTGTTTGTAACTGCTGCTGCCGTGATGGCGCTGGTTGGTTGTGTGGAGGCAGACAAGGGGGGCGGCACGCCACAGCTTTTGGCATTCGAGATCATTGGGCCCAATGGTGCGCCTGTTGAAAGCGACGCCGACGCGGGGGTGCCCGTTGTGTCACCGATGGTGAGTTTCAACGCTATATTTGATGACTTTCTCGATTACAGCTTGGTGCAGGATGCGGACTCTGGCGTAGGGTTGCCGGGGGTGGCTACCGTTGCGGTTACCAGCAACGCGCCGATCATGCTCCCGGTCAGCGTCAGCACAACTTACACGCACCAAGGGCACCCCAAATTTGGGTTGCTTTACCCCAAAGGACCGAGCATCGCGGTGCAGGTGGCGCCTGGCTTGCCTTCGAGTGCCACCGTTGCGGTTGCGCTGGACGAGACCAAGCTGCGTGGGAAGAACGGCAAAGCCGTCGTCATCACCCCGGGTGTCGCCACAAGCTTCACGTTCATGACTTCACCGTTTTCGGTGTCCCGCGAGATGAGCGACGACCCATTCGCGATGGACGCCGACTTGACCGTTTCGGCCAGCAACGTGACCGCCGAAGACTTCATTGCAAAAGTTAGTGTGAGCGGGACCGTCGACATGATGCCCATCACGGATCTTGAAGTTGAGGTGGCGGCCGCTGAAGGCAGCTCCACCGACTTTGTCATTACTCCCAAAGCAGAAATGTGGCCTGCAGGCGCGGTCATCACTGTAACAGTGGCGGCTGACGCAGCCGATCAGTTTGGCGTGCAACTGGGCGCGCCCGCCGTCATCAGCTTTCCCATCGCCGCTGCCCCGCTGCGCCGTAATGGGCCCCCTTTCAAAAAGACCTTCGCATGACCGCAAGGAGAAGACCCATGAGTTTGTTTAAGCGAATCGGATTGGTGTTGTGTGCACTCTTGGTGGGGGCGGACCCTGCGTTCGCGCAGTTCACCACCGGCTCACTGTTTGGCAAAGTTGTCGACGAAGCTAGCGGAAGCCCGGTTTCGGGCGTGACTGTCATTGCCACTGGGCCGCAGGGCGACCAAGCGGCTCTGACGGAAGCTGATGGTTCGTATCAATTGGCGGCACTGCCCCTAGGCGAATACGTGGTGCAATTTTTCGCACCCGATGCCACAGAATCGGTCAACGTGATGGGGGTCGTGGTGGCGGCGGGCCAAACCGTGCGCGTGGACGGCATGATAAACGCGCAAGTGGCACCGTCCGAGACCATGGTCATCACACGCCGTGCGCCTTCGGTGGATCTGGGAACGTCGCGCACGGGCTTGACTCTGCAGGGCGAAACCATGATGAACCTGCCCTTGGATCGGACCTTCGGCGGGGTGTTGTCACTGGCGCCTGGAGCGTTCTTTGATGCCTCAGGCAACGTTTCGGTGATGGGCGCCTCGGGGCTTGAGAACGTGTACATGATTGACGGCCTCAACGTGACGGGCATTGAATACGGCAGCATCATGAGCACCCGAGACCCCAAGAGCCGCGGCGGCACAAACTTGGTGTTGGAGTTCTTGGACGAAGTGTCAATCAACACGGGCGGCTACGCGGCCGAATATGGTGGCGCGATGGGTGGCGTGGTGAACGCCGTGACCAAATCGGGAACGAATGAATTCAAAGGCAGCGTGTTTGGCATGTGGACGCCGTCGGGTCTGTACGGTTCCCCAATTTATGAGTCGCGCTCTAACTCATCGCTTTCGGGACGCAGTGAGTTTGGCAACGAATTGAATTTTGGCTTCGAGGTGGGTGGCCCCATCATCAAGAATCGCCTGTTCTTCTGGGCGGGTTTCGCGCCACGACTTGAATCCAGCGACTTTCGCCGCAACGTCAACGCGCTGGTGGACGCCAACGGTGACTTCATGGCCGATGTGGATGCCGCGGGGAACCCGATTCGCACCCGGCTCCAGTCGAACCTTTTGAAAGAGCACCGTCGGTCCTACCAAATGGGAACCAAGATCACCTTTCTGCCCGACGAAACGTCGCGTTTGAATTTGAGTCTGTTCACAACGCCTACCCAGGCGCAATCGGTGGCCGTTATGAACCCTGTGATCAACCCGGCCAGTCAGGAGCTAGACTCGGCGCTCAACGAGTTTCACCGCAACAACACGGATGTGCAGTTGTCTGGCACCAAGCAGATGTTCGATCGTGCGTGGCGCATTGATGCGCTGCTGGGGTATCACCGAGAATCCTACAAACACGACAGCCCCTACTCAAACATCAACAACCTAAACTCAGTAGAGAATTTCAATTCTAGCCTCTACGATCTTGAGGGCATTGGCGGGTGTAAGCCTGTTGTCGTGGGCGATCAAGTGTTCGATCCATGCCCCGTGGATGCTTACCACGGTGGCGGCTTTGGAATGATCGAGCGCTCGAACGGTAGCCGCATGCAGGCGGACCTCAAATCAACGCATCTGTTCTCGTTGGGCGGCCGCCACGAGCTGAAGTACGGGGCACGCTTTGAGTTGAACGAAATGACTTTGCGGCGCCGATACAGCGGGCCGCAGGGAAACCGCCGAGCGATTCAAGCTTTTCCAGACGACGTCGCACAGTGGAGTCTTTTCACGTTGCCACAAGGTAGCTATCCGTTTCAGTTTGCGGAGGACGCTACCCCACTTACCGGCGCCCCGTACTACCAAGATGAACTGAACGCCACGGTAAAGAACAATACCTGGGCCACATTCATTCAGGACAGCTACTCCCCCGTGTCGAATCTGACCCTGAATGTGGGGTTGCGCTACGAACGACAGAAGTTGTTCGACTTTAAGAACAATCCTTTTGCCACTCTCGACAACGTCGGTTTGCGCGCGGGTGCGATCTACGACCCCACCAAAGAAGGGAGGGCCAAGCTATACACGCACTACGGTCGGTTTTTTGAAACCGTGCCCTTGAACTTGGCTGCGCGCTACTTCGGCGGTGAAGGCGTTGCCATTGACGTGCGGGATCGCGCAAGCTGCCCCACTTCGCCCACCGGCTGGTTGGGCAGCGGCGGTGAAGCAGCTGGTTGTCAGAGTGCTTATGCTTACGCCTACAACAACGGCGCCAACTATCCCGTGCAACCGAATCTGCGTGGGCAGTATCACGATGAAATTGTTGCGGGGGGACAGTGGGAACCGTGGGACGACTTTTTGTTAGGCCTCAACGTTACGCATCGCTGGCTGGGCAACGTGATCGAGGACGGCGCCACCCGGATCGAGGATTTTACCTTCGTTTTGGCCAATCCAGGCAACATTCCGCAAAAGGCGTTGGACAAGGCCGACGCCGAGATTGCTGCAAAGCAGATGGAACTTGCCGCGGCAACCGCTGACGTAGACAAGCAGCGTTTGGAAGCTGAAGTGGGGAACCTGGAGGCGCGATCGAGGGCTTTGAAGGATCTAGCGGTGGCACCCAAGCCTCGCCGCCGCTACACGGGTGCCACCTTGTCGTTGGCCAAACGATTTTCCCAGAACTTCATGATGAACGCGCAATACACGTACGCGCGCCTGACGGGTAACTACAACGGCTTGTTTGATCCCGATAACGACTACGCCGCGCCCAATGGTAACAACAGCTACGACACACCGGACCTCTACCTAAACAAGAACGGCGCGCTGGCCAATGACCGACCGCATTCCGCACGGGTTATGGGCAACTATCAGCACCAAGTGGGCCCCGGGACTTTGGTTGGGGGCCTTGTGTTCAACGCCTACTCAGGTGTGCCTCGCAACTATATGGCAAACCTGGCTGGCGCGGGTCAGCTTGTGTTTTTGTTGCCGCGAGGCTCGGCCGGCCGAACCCCGACGGTGACGCAAGTTGATTTGAAGCTCTCCTATCGGCAAGCCTTAGGCAACTCGCTGAGCATGGAGTTGTTCGCCGACTTGTTTAACGTTCTGAATACGAAGACAGCGTTGTTGATGGACGACAACTACACCTTCGACAACGCGACTGCCATCGTGGGCGGCACCAAGGATGACCTCAAGGTGGCGCGCAATTCATCGGGGCAAGCCTTGTCGCCGAACCCGAACTTCGGCAACGGTAGGGTTTTCCAAGTGCCCTTCCACGGTCGGTTGGGCCTACGGTTGTTGTTCTAAGTCTCAGCTGACGACGCGACACCTAACCTCGAACCGCGGGCCGTGTACTGGAACTTCCGGTGCACGGCCCGTCGGCGTTGGGCCGCCTAGACGCCCAAAAGCAAAACGGCGCCGTTTAGCGCCGCTGCGTGCCTCTTATGATTTCGTCTAACGTTGAAATTTACGCGGGGTCGCGACCGCCGAATAGCTTCTGCCCTTCTAGCAGCAACGAGTGGGAACCCCGGGGGCCCACCATCCACCCGAATGAACGCTCTGACCGGAAATACAGACGCTGTTCCCCGCGGAACAAACCCAAGGCCAAGTCCATCCAACCCTGGCGATCACGGCCCAACCAATATTCCAGCCGCATTTGCGTTTGTGGAGGTCCCGCCGCCGGCAGTTCGTTGCGACCCAAAATGTCTTCGACGGACAGGCCGAACAGCCCCGCGTGCCACTGCTCGATCGTCGTGGGGTTGATTGAGAGCGCCTCTTCGGGCCGTAGCTGCATTTCAGTGCCTTCACCACGCACGGACCTAAAATGCACAGGCTTTTTGCCCACGGGTGTAATCACCATCTTGTCGAACGCGTTGAGGGCAAAATCATGCGGTTGGTCCACGCCGAGCGCACGTTCAGAAAACGAGTTCATGATCACCCGCTGAACCATGTAGACCGTGCCGTCGTCTTCGGACAGCAGATACGGCTCAACCGCGCCCGGAGGCGGGCTTGCCAGGCGAAACTTCCGCTCGATGCCGCGCGCCTTCACCACCAGTCGCTTGGGGGTGTTGGTCAATCCAATCTGCTTGAGGCGTTCGGGCGGCAGTTTGCCCAGGCTGCGCAACGATCGCAGAGGTGAAAACGCGCCCCATAGGTCTTTGGCCAAGCGGCCTCCGCGCAATTCGCGATCGGGAACCTTGTCGGGCGCCGTGTTTGGTGCGTAAAGGCGTTCACCTCCGCTTACGTTCACCACGAGCTCACCGTCCCCGGCTTCTGGGTCAGGCTTGACCTCATAGTGACGCGAGCCATCGAAGTATTTGAGACTTTGCAGGTCAGACGCGCGCGCTTCGATGATCACCGCTTCGGTCATGCCCACCGAGGCGCTGCTTTGTGAGAGCAGATACGCCACCGTCAATGCGCCGCCCGCCAGCAGGCCCTGCAGGGCCGTTCCTTTGCGCGTCATTAGATCGCCTCCTTGGCCGCTTCAGGTGCAATCAGCGCGGCTGGCTTGGGGGCCGCGTGCTCGTCCCGCGCCCGTTCCACACGCCGGCTTCGCGTAAACAAGAAGCCCAATGCCAAAATGACCAAAGGAGGGATGAAGCTGGTGATATAGAACCAAGCAACATCCTTTTGCCGAGAATGCGCGATGGGCACGTCTTCTTCGCTGCTGATCTGACCGGCGATCGCCTCGTCGCGAGCCAGCCAGTGCAGCGCATCGGCAAACAGCGTTTGGTTGCCATTGTTTTGCATCGCTATGTCTGCAAATACGTCAGCGTCACCAAACACCAGCACGCGCCCTTGGGGTAGGGGGGCTGGAAGATCAAAGCTTACGCTGGTTGCCAGCGCAAAAGCTTGCCGCGTCTCATTGGCGCCGGCTTCAAAATTTAGATCGACATCCGCCCATGTGTTGGCGTCCGCTTGCACGATTACCTCTGTCTTGGGGGCGCCGTGCTCATCCGATGGGCTTTGCTGAAGATGCAAGGCGCCTGCGCCCATAAACACAACGGGCGCTTGAAACCCAAGCTTGGCAAGCGTGGCTACCGACACGTGGCCTCCGAACGCCACGGTCGCCACGTTGCTGCGATCAGATGCGTGGCCGGATCGTCGCCAATGCGCCATATCGTTGACCAAAATCGTGGGGTCAAAGGACACGCCCAACGGCTCTAGCAACTCGGTGTGGCTCTGCTTGGCCTCGGGATCTAGCGCCAGCAACAAACTGCCGCCCCGTTGTTTGACGAAACGAAGCAACGTTGCTGATTCTTCTGGCAAAAATGCACGCGTGGGACCCACCGCCAGCACCGCCTCGGCGTCATCCGGAATGTCTGTTCCCAGGCCGTGGGCGATGCTAAGTTCAAGAACGTCATAGCCTTGGTCGCTTAGCGATTGTTTGAGGTGGCTCAAGGTGCTGCGGCGATCGGTCTCATCTACAGGTTCGAACACCCGCTCACCATGCCCTTGGGTAAAATAGATGCGGCGCGAAGGGCGCGTGATGTTCATGAGGGTGCTGTTCACCTGGGCATCGAGCTTGCGCAAATCTTCGCGCGCGCGCTCAATGGTGAGCGGTAGGCCGATCTGTCTTCGCAAGGTCCCTCGGGTAAAGACGATGACACCGTTGCCGGTGACGCCAAGGTCACGACCTTTGCCAGGATCGAGCGCGTGATCGTAGCGCTGCAAGGAAAAGAACGGAGACAATCCTTTAAGGCTGCCAAAGTACCTATCAACTTCGGCGCCCACATCATTGGTGGGCGGGAAAAAAGTGGTGATGGTTAACGGCTGATCTAAAGCCTGCACGATGCGACTTGTGGACTCGCCGGCCTTGGTTGTGCGAAAGAACGACACATCCAAGCGAATGTCGCTGATGCGCCCTGAGTAGACGGCCGCAAAGGCAAACACCAAGGCGAACGCCACACCCAGCCCCGACATCAAAGCAGTAGTCAGGCGGCCCCGCTCGAACACCGGTGCGCGCCGCATGGAAGCGTACGAAAGCTCTACAAACAGCACGGGCAGAGTGCCTATAAGGCACAGCGCAGGCCAAAGGGTTACAAGCGCGGTGTTCAACCAAGGCAGGTGCCGCTGCAGCGAGGTTCCCCACAGCACCATCAGCAGATCAGAAGTGAGCAAGTAGGCCAGCAGCGCCGCGCTGCCCAAAGCAAACAGCAACAGCAAAGCACGTTGTCCGGTTTGATCGCCCGCAGCCGCCCGACGCGCCGAAACGCTGCGTGCGATGAGCGCACCCAACACGGCGGTGGCGCCCACCGCCGTAAGCGCCCACGCCAAGGCGCCGCTGGACAGCACGCGTTGGCCAATGAACACGAGCCCCATGCCGGCGCCATAGATCAGCGAGCCCGTAGGCTGATGCCGAGCCGTTGTGACTTCGCCTATCGCCACCTGCGTGCCTCCAAGGAACGAATTGCCAAAAACAGCGCCACGTAACTCACCATGGCGTAATAGATCACATCGGCCAGTCGAATGACGCCCAATGTGAAGGAAGGGAAATGCCTGTGATAGAGCGCCAGCTCCAGCACAACTTCGTTGATGGGATAGTCAGTCACGCGGGTCAGAAGCCAGCACGTCAATAGCAGCACCACAGACACGCCCGAGATAATGGCCGCCAGCACCTGGGTGCGCGCCAACGCCGATCCCAAGGTGCCCACGGCCAAGGTCGCGCTGCCCAAAAGCAACAATCCCAGGTAACCCGAAAACATATGCCCCCACGAGATCTTGCCGTTGACCAAGATCAGCAAGGGCATGTAGACGGTGGTCAAGGTCATCAAAGACAGAAACGCCAGCCCCGAAAGATACTTGCCTAGAACAATGTCGCGATCGCGCAGCGGGGAAGATGTCAGCAATACCAACGTCCCTGTTTGTTTTTCCTCCGCCAGCAAACGCATCGACAGCAAGACGCTGGCAATCATGGTGGTGCCGCTAGAGAAGTAGAAGAACTTTGCCAACACCTCTGTGGATTTGCGGTCCGCTTCGCCCAATGCGAAGGCGTTGAACAGCAAGCCATCGATCATCAGCACGAGCGCAAAGATCACGTAGCCGCTCATCGTTCGAAAGTAGGCACCCAGATCGCGGCTTGCCACCGTTAAGATGTTCGTCATGACACCATGCCGTCTGCTTTGGATTTGGTTAGCTCAATGAAGATCTTTTCAAGCCGGCCGCGGCCGCGATCCACACGCAACACGCGCCCGCCAGCGGCCACCACCGCGGCCACCAATTCAGGACGCTGATCGCCTTCGGTGGCCACCACCAAACGCACGATGCCGGCTTGCTCGGCCACCACATTGACAGCCAGAACATCAGGTAGCGCCTTGAGGCGTTCGACCACCTGGCCCACCTCGCCTTGCAGGTCGATCTCCACTTCGACCCGCGTGCCCATGGAACTTGCCAGCTGCTCTTCGGTGCCCTGACGGACGATTTCGCCCGCTTGAATCACCAACAAGCGATCACACGTTTGGGAGATTTCAGCCAGGATGTGGCTCGATATCAGCAGAGTGTGATGTCCACGCAATCCCTTGATGAGGTTGCGCATCTCGACGATCTGCAAGGGGTCTAAACCGCTTGTGGGTTCATCCAATATCAGCAACGCGGGGTTGTGAACCAACGCTTGCGCCACACCCACGCGCTGGCGATACCCGTGCGACAAACGGCCAACCAGCTCCTTGTGTTTGTGAACAAGCCCAGTTTTCTCTTCCGCTTCCCCCACCGCTTTGCTGGTGCGGTTGCGGGCGATGCCGCGCACGCGGGCGGCAAACGTGAGGTATTCACCCACCGTCATTTCGTTGTAAAGCGGCGGCGTGTCAGGAAGAAACCCTATGCGTTTACGAATCTCGTGCGGATTCTCTAGCGCGTCCACGCCGTCAACCACCACCGTGCCCGCGGTGGGCAGCAGGATGCAGCTCAAGATTTTTAGTGTGGTGGTTTTGCCGGCGCCGTTAAGGCCCAAAAAGCCAATCACCTCGCCCTTGGCAATGTCGAAGTCCAGCTGCCTGATGGCGGCGTGGTCGCCGTAGTATTTCGTGAGCCCTCGAACCTCGATCATAAGCCTAGGCCGTCCTCCCGTAGATCGGCTTTTAGTCTCGACGGGTTTCCGCGTCGACTTAAGCCGGGGAGGGGCTGTGGCCAGGGCTAATCAGCAAAGTCGTAAACGACGACGCGGTCAACGCAGGTTTTTACGATTTTCTCGATGAATTCAAGGTGCAAGGGGTGCTTTTGGTATGCGATCTCAGCCGCTTTGTCTTGCACCTGTACATAAAGCCCCACTTGGTAGCTTTGTTCCACAACGGGGCGCTCGCTGGGCACCATCGTTCCCGTGTGAAATACGTTTACGCCAGGGATGGGTTGCAGATATTCCTTCATGCCCGCCATAAGCTTTGCGGTGGCCTCGGGCACTTCGGGTTTGGTCCAAAAAATAACGACGTGAGAAAGCATGGCCGATACACTAATCGACCCTCCTTTGGCGGGAAGCGAAAACTTGACGCCGTTTTGCGCGCTGTCGTTTGCACTGCGGGCTTGCTTTCGTGATGCGCGATGCGACGCGTTGGGCGCATGGCGTCGGGCGTGCGCGGGTCGTCACCGGTTGTGTTTCCTCAAAACCCTATCCTTCTTGAAATGATTGGATTTTTCGGTAAGGCCGTCAAGCTCTCCTTCGCTCATGCTGAACCTACTTCTTGCACTGCTCGCCACAGCAAGTTCGAGCCTCAAGCCTCAATGTGAGCTTGCCCTGGAAAACCTGGCGCTTCGTCAGCAGTTGGCCATCTTGAAGAGCCCGGGCGTGCCTGCTCCTGAGCGGGTTGGCTAACGTATCAGCGACAAAACGGGGTGCCGTTGTTCAACTCGCTTAGCCGCGTTTTCGCCTTGATACGATGTTGTTATTGGGATAACGAGACGGCGTGAATTGGTTTCGAAAGCTGTTCGCTCCGGGCTCGGCCGATCCCGTTTTGCCTCCGGTGCCAGACCGCCCCGACGACACCGAGGTGGAGCAGGCTTTGGATCCGATGTCACCCGTGCTTGACAGCCTGCAGAAAGTGGCGCGGCTCCAGGCCCGCCAAAGCGCGCAGGTTCAGGAGCTGGAAGGCAAGCTTGAAGCGGGATTTTCTGATTTGCGCGGCTTGCTTACGAAAGTCGTCGCGCAGCGCCAGGCCGCGCCCGCCCGTTGGAACGAACTGCTGGATGCGGCCGACGCCTTGGATGAGGCCGTCCTGCACGCCGAGCGAACGGGTCAGGGCGGGCTGACCGAGGGGCTAAGAGGGGTGGCCGCGCGCATCGGCCAGTTTCTGGCGCAATCGGAAGTGCGACGGCTTTCGCCGCTGGGCGAGCCGCCCGATCCGGCCTGTTTCAGGGTGGTGGGAACGATCGAAGGGAACACCGCCCTTGGCGCGGCCAACGCTGCGCACGAGGACGGGTGTATCGCCCAGGTGATCCGCGCCGCGGTGCTAGAGGGCAATCGCGTGCTTCGCGAGGGCGAGGTCCTGATCGTACGCAGGCAAGTGGCCACATTGAACAACGGAGAACAGACATGAGCGTTTTCGGAATCGATCTTGGCACGACCAATTCGGTCATCACCCGGCTCGATGCCGGGCGGCCCATTGCCATCCCAGTTGCGGGGCACCCCATCGTGCCCTCGGTGGTGTGCTTTAAGGAGGACGGCGCAGTGGTGGTGGGCCGGGAAGCCCGGAATCTTCAATTGGCACAGCCGGAGCGGACAATCCGCTCGGCCAAGCGTCGCATCGGGCAAGACTTCGCTTTCGAGGTGGGGGGGCGTCGGGTGGCGCCCGAGGAGGTCTCGGCCGAGGTGCTGCGGGCGCTCAAGCGTGGCGCCGAGGAGGCCCTGGGCGAAGTGGTCCACGAGGCGGTGGTAACCGTCCCCGCCTACTTTGACGACGCCCAACGACGGGCCACGCTGCGGGCCGGAGAGCTCGCCGGCTTGCATGTGCTGCGCCTTCTCAACGAGCCAACCAGCGCATCCTTGGTGTTCGACCAGGCTCTCTCCAGCGCAACGACTGAGCCCGAGATCGTCATGGTCTACGACATGGGCGGCGGCACCTTCGATGTTTCGATCCTGGAGGTGTTCGGCGACGTGCGCGAGGTGCGGGCCACCGCCGGCAATACGCATCTCGGAGGAGACGACTTCGACGACAAGCTATTGTCGCTGTTCCTTGATGAGCTTCGCACCAAGCACGGCGTCGATGTGCGTGAAGATCTGCGTGCCATGGCGCGGCTGCGCCGAGCGGCCGAGAACGCCAAGATCCAGCTCTCCGCCACGCTTGAGGTGACGATCCGGGAAGAGTTCCTGGCCAGCAAGGGCAACGAGCCTGTACACCTCGATCTTTCGATCACGCGGCTTCAGATGGAGGAAGCCATTGGGCCGCTGATCGGATCCAGCATCGACCTGGCGCGCCGGGCGGTGGCGGACGCGAACCTGGGGGATCAGCAGATCGCACGGGTGTGCCTGGTGGGTGGCTCCACCCGGATCCCGCTTGTGCGCGCGCGGCTGGAGGAGGCGTTCCAGGTGGACGTTCGCGAGGACATCGACCCCGACTTGGCGGTGGGACTGGGGGCGGCGATCCAGGCGGGGCTGCTGCGCGGCGAGAAGGTAGATCGCATTCTTGTCGATGTGGCCGCCCACAGCTTGGGCCTCAAGGCCATCGGGGAAGCCGATGTGCAAGACGATGAAGGGTTCCTGGTGGCGGACACGTTCGTCCCGGTTCTCCCGCGCAACACGGTGTTGCCGGCCGCGCGCGCACGCGAGCTTTACACAACAACGGAGAACCAGGGGAGAATCGATGTCGAAGTCTTCCAGGGCGAAGCGCCACGTGCGTCGCAGAACAGCCAAATTGGCACGTTCACCTACAAGCTTGAGCCGGCGCCCTCACAGTCTCCTGTGCGGTTCCAGTTCGAGTACGACCTCAACGGCGTCGTGCGGATCTCTGTCAGCCAGCCCGGGACCAAGAACGAAAAGACGGTCGCCCTGCAGGTGGCCGACGCCGCCAAGGTGCGCGAAGAGGCAGGTTCGGGGGGCGAGGGACCGGTTGTGCGGAAGGCGCGGGCCCTCCTTCCGCGTTTGCAAGCGGCGCAGAAGGCCGAACTTGAACGGCGGATAGAGGCCCTCGCGGTGTCACAGGGAAACGAGCGGGATGCGGCCGAGGACGCACTTTTGGACTTCATCTTCGACGTTGAAGCCGACGAGGAAGACGAAAACGAGGAGCAGAAGTAAGGGATGGGGCGCCGCGATCCCGACAAAGAACGCCGCCAACGCGCGCAGGGCGATCTGGATAAGGCGCTGCGCCGCCACGATCTCGATCTGGCCCTCGGCGCCGTCGAGAAGTTGCGGGCCGAAACGCCCAGTGCGTCGCTGTCCCGCGTGGCTGCAATGCTTGCGCGTGCCGTGGGGGAAGCGCACAAGGCCGGCCAATGGTCGCGGCTGCACACGTTGGCCGTAAAAACAGCGGCCTTCTTACCCCTGGTCGCAGCCAGCCAAGTGCCGGCCGATCTTCACTGGGCGCTGTTTTGGGGCTGCGTGCGCAGCCGTGATTTCAATCGCGCCGCCACGTTCCTGGATGCCTTGGGAGAAAAGGTGGAACACCCCGAGCTGGCCAATTTTTTGCGTTCGCTGGTGGCGATGCAAGGCCAGATCTCTCCGGACGTCCTGGCCAAGCTGCCCGACGGCCTTCGCAAGAGCCCGGACGCGCGGTTGGGATGTGATTCACCCCGCGCACGCCCTGCCCCGCCCCCGCGGCCGCAGACGGAGGCGGACGTGGAGGAAGCGCTGCTGGGCGCGCTGGCTGGCAGAACCTTCGCTGATTTCGCAGAGACAGCCGAGCGTTGGCTGGCCGAGTCTCCGCCTGCTTTGGTGCCGGTGCTCGCGGGGCAGGCATCGCGACTGGCTTGGCGGGAGGCGCTTTGCCAAGCGCGCTCCGGCGGGCGCCTCGGCGAGCCCGTTCGCTTGCTCGTTCGGTTGCTGCGCGTAATTGATCCCAAGAGCGCCCCCCCTTCGGTGCCCTCTTTGATAGATGTTCTAAGGTTGGCGGCCGCGAGGCTCGACGCCTTCGAAGATCTGGACGCTGATCCGCACGGCGTGGGCACACTTGCGCGGGCGCTTGCGCACGACCAAAACATCGGGCAATTGGGTGCCGTGTGGTGGCTGCGTCACTCATGGGAGGCAGACAGATCCCGCGGGCTTTTGCGGCTGTGCGAGGTGCTAATGGATGCACATCCCGGCGAGCTTGAGATTTGGCGCTTGGTGTTTCATCGCATCGTTCCCGACAGGCGTAGCGACGGGGATGAGGGTGCGCCGCCCGAATGGCTGTGGCACCACCTGGAGAAAGTCATGGCCGCCGAGGTTTCATTGGGCCAGCGGCTATCGGCCTTGGACTCGGACGCGCGCAGCAAAATGCTGGCTGTCATGGCCGACGAAGTCCTCCCTGGGCTGGGGGCCCGCTTTATCGAGCGGGCGTGGCCCACCGCCAACGAGGGCACGCGGCACTCCTTGGCGCACTTGGCGGAGGTGCTGAGTGAGGACGGGTTAAATGCCGATCTGGATGACCTAAATCTTCCGTTTGTCGAAGATCCCTGGGTGGACAACGCCGCGCGCGCGATGAGCCGCCAGTTTATGAAAGCCACCGTAACCGAGCCTTTGCGGGTCTTGTGGAGGCGCCTTGGGCACGAGCTTTTGGATGTAAATCCGTCCTTGATAGATCTTGCGCTCGAAGCCGTCGGCGACGCGCCTGCCGCCCGTCGGGCCTTCACGCTGTCCTGGCTCACCCGGGACGAGCGCCCCGTCCCCATCCGGGATTGGATCCAGGCGCTCGTTCGTCTGTTAAGAAGCGGCCGCGACGAAGACCATTCGCTTTGCCTGGATGTGTTCGACGTGATGCTGGGGCACTATAAAAGCAACGCGGACGCCCTGGCCTACGCGTTGTCACGCCTCTACAACGTTCTGAATCCAGGCCCTGAGCTTGAGCGCCTGGCCCTGGCTCTGTTGGACGCAGCCCCCCGGACCGTGGCCGATCGTTCTGCGGCCGTGCGAAAGGCGCTGGTGCTCGCTCGACGCTTGCACAAGGGCAAAGGACGCAAGCGGCAGACCAAGCGCCCCCGCCGCCAAGCCCCGCGGCGTGCGAATCAGACTCACTTCGATTTTTGAGACCAAAAGGGTTTATTGCTCAATGAAAAAATCTGATTACTTCGCCATCTTGGGCCTTTCACCCACCATGGACGCGGCCCGTATCAAACGCGCCTACTTCGCGGCCCTACAGCGCCACCCGCCGCACGCCGACGCTGAAGAGTTTCGCCAGGTGCGAGAAGCGTACGAGCGCCTCGCTTCCCCCGAGGGGCGCCTGGGTGCCTACCTCGACGCCCCGATCGACGTGGACGCGGCTGCGGCCCCGTTCGAGTCTGTGGCGGCGGCGCTGACCCGGATCGCGGCGCAGCGCCTGGAAACAGAAACCGCGGCAGCCAAGCGGGCGGCGACCATCGAGGCCTTGTCGCGGGCGACGCTCGCAGAAGTGTCGCAGATCTGGCGAAACCAATCGCCCTAACGATCATCGACACGGGCTTGTTATGTGCCCGCGCTGGGCTTTTCAAACAAGCGTCGACCGGGGCTACAACCCGGTAGGGTCGAGGGCTGGCGCGATGACTTTAGGTTCGGGGAGCAGCTGTTGCCAACGGCTTTCGGCTTAATGTTGGTGCCTCAATCCGTCCTTGGTTCCGTTTCCAGCCCCCGCCCGGTCGCACGTAGCGTGCGGATTTCCCGCACTACGCGCACCTGCCCACTTCGCACCATCGGTTATGTGACAGTTCACGGTGTGACGACTTTCTTCGCTCCGTACTTGACCCTGTAGTTGTCGAACAACCCTAAGGTCTCGTACAGAAACGCTCTACTCCATCGTTTCCATCCGAATCCCGAACGCTTGCAGGCCCTCGCCAAGTGGCGACGTACTTTCTTCTCTACCCAATCGCGAACGTAGTTGAGGCAGCGGTTCGAGTTTCCGATAGCAAAGTAATTAACCCACCCTCTCAGGATTGGGTTGATGACCTCGATTACCCTTGCCACCGGCTGTGATTCAAAGCGACCAAACTGTTCCTCGAGCTTTTGAAGCAACGCTGTCCTTTTCTTGAGAGCAGGTGTTTTCAGCGGCATCCATCGCTCCGCACGTGTGCGAATGCGACGAAAGTCGAACCCAAGAAAGCAAAATGTCTCGTCATCTTTGAGATTCACAACTCGGCTCTTATCTTCGTTTACGTTCACTTTAAGCTGGCTGATTTCTTCGCGAAGCCGCTTTTCTACCTTCCTCCACAAGTCGTGGTTCCGCCAATGCGGATCAACCACGACAACCATGTCATCAGCAAAACGCGCGTATTCCATCGCGTCCCATCCCTCCCTTCGCGTCACCTCTTT
>JBBSJE010000093.1:0-21178 GCA_038257535.1 Polyangia bacterium | reverse complement strand
TAAGCAGTGCCGCCAAATGCACACCCAAGGTAAGCGCTGGCAACACCAAGGCCGCCAGCGTGTCCGCGGGATCGGCGGGGCCGGGCAGCCACTTCAGGTCCACATAAAACCAGCGCAACAACATGGGTCCCATCCACAGTGACGGCACGGCCAAGCCCAAGATGGCAAACCCACTGGCGCCGGCATCGATCCAGGTGCCAGGCCGCCACGCCGCGAGCAGCCCTAAAGGCAGCGCCAAACTTAGCGCCAAAGCCAGCGAAGCCAGTGCCAACGCCATTGTGTAGGGAAACGCTTGCCGCAGCAGCTGGCTTACTGTGTGGCGCGGGTCGCGACAGGAGTGGCCCAAGCTCCCGTCAAACAGGTGTTTGGCGAACGTCGCAGCCTGTGCCATCAGCGATTGATCCAGGCCCAAGCAGCGCGACAACGCTTCGCGATCCGCGGCCGTGGCCTGTTCGCCCAACATGGCGTCCACCGGATCGCCTGGCACCGCGTGCTTGAGCGCGAACACCAACACCATCACACCCGCAATCGCCAGGGCGGCTCCTGCGGCCCGTGTCAGCGCGACCTGGGGCCATCCGGATGTGCGTCTTGAGATTGCCATGGTTGCTGTCCCAGGCCGCGGGCGTTTGCTGAGGGTTGGCTTTAGCTGGGGCGGGGCGCGCAGAATCGCGCGCGGCCCAGATCCTTAGGGTCAAGCGAGCTGCTTCCATGTTCGCCCACATAGCGGCATTCGTAGTTGTCGCGACAATCACCGTTGTTGCTACATTTGACGGCACAGTAGCGACGTTCGGTGGCGCGCGGCGCACACAAGCCACTTTCCAAACACAGCTCATCAGGGGCGCATTCGTTGCTGCTGATGTCTTCGGTGGCGGGATCACACGGTTTGGTTAAATACTGCGAGGGAAAGAAGCGCACGCACATCGCTTCGTCGGGGCACGATCGGACGTCGCAGCCTTGTACAGTGCAGTAGCCACCCGGTTGAGACACATCGCAGGAGCGGTCGCCGTCAAAGCTGCAATCGATGCTGCTGCGGCAGTCGTCGCCAATTTTGTTTCCGCACGCGCTGGCGGTGGCCATCACCATGAGCACGGCCAGCCAGGTGCGTGGGTTGGCGTTAGGCGTAGGGGGAGGCAAAAGCTGGGGCACGGTTGGGTTCTATCCCTCCAGCGCCATAAGAGCAACCCAAGCGGGGCGCCCGCCTGCTAGCTTCGGCCCCGTATGCTTTGCGGCGATCCCAATCACGCGCCCCACGAGGCGTACCTGGCGCTGGGGGCCAATCTAGGCAACCGGCTACACAACCTGCGCCAGGCGTGTGAGCGCTTGCAGGCGGCCAACGTTTTTGTGCAGGCCCGCTCGCCGGTGTTCGAGACCGATGCGGTGGCGCAGGAGCCGCAGCCTGCGTATTTGAACGCCGTGGTGCGGGTGCGCTCGTTTTTGGCACCCGAAGTGATGCTGGCAACGGCGATGTCGATTGAACGCGCGCTTGGCCGGCAGCGCAGCGCCGAAAGTCGTTGGGCGCCGCGCCCCATCGACATCGACATTGTGCTGTACAACAACCTCATCTGCACAACGGCCAACCTCACGTTGCCCCACCCGCGGCTGCTGGAACGCGCGTTTGTGCGGGTGCCACTGGCGGCGGTGGCACGGTCGGGGCTCCAACACCCCATCACGGGCGAACGGCTGGATGTGGCCGAAGCTCACCCCGGTGTGCGGCCTTGGCCTTGGGGGCTTACGCCCCCCTAATAACGCCCGCTTAGCGTTTGAGCACTTCGCCGCGGCGAAGTTTCCGATAAAGATCCAAAGACTCGCGAATCACGAGCAGCGCTTCTTCGGGCCCCAGCAGATCTTCCACTTCAACCATTTTGTTTTCCAGCACCTTGTAGTCCTGGAAAAAGCGTTTGATTTCGCGGCCTACGTGGGCAGGCAGCTGCTTGTGGCTGTTGTAATCCGATACCGAAGGATCATGCACGGAGACCGCGATGATTTTGTCATCCAAGCCTTTGTCGTCGCGCATGCGCATGAGCCCTATGGCGCGTGCTTCAACCACCACCAGCGGATCGACGGGCTCTTGCCCCAAGACCAAGGCGTCAAGCGGGTCGCCGTCGTCACAGAAGGTGCGCGGGATGAAACCGTAATTTGCGGGGTAGTGAACGGCGCTGTAAAGCACCCGATCCAGCCGCAAAAAGCCGGTTTCTTTGTCCAGCTCGTATTTGTTTTTGCTTCCCTTGGGGACCTCGATCACCACCGGGAATGCATCTTCAACAATTTTGTCGTCGACGTAAATGTCGTGCCAGGCGTGCACCAAAGCAACTTAGCACGAAAACATGCCGTCGCGTGAGACTGACCAAGCGCTAAAAATCCGAAAGCAGGCGCTTTATAATCTTCGCGGCCGGTTTGCCCCGGGGGGTGTAGCTGGCCGTTGTGTCGCCGCCGTAACCGTACCAGTTCCAGATGTATAGCCCGCCCAAGCTCGAGCCTTCGGAAAACGCACGCGCAAACGCTTCAAATCCGCGCGCTTGCTCACCCGGATTGGCAGTGCCACCCGGGGTTTCGTCCCAGGGTGCGGCAGTTGCCCCTGCGCGTGAACGATAACCCAATTCCGAAATCAACCACGGTTGGTGGCGCGGCGCCGCCCACGCTTCCAGTTGGGCCCGCCATTTGCGCCAGCTTCGCGTAAGGCTTTCGACGTCGGACGCGCCGTCTGGGTTTCGCAAGGAGAAGTAGCCCGTGACGCCCGCTTCATCAACCAGATCAAGCACGGTGGCGTCCTGGTAGTGATCCCAATTGGCTGAATACACGAGGCTGCCTGAAAACACGGCGCGTACGCGATCCAACAGCGGCTGCCAATGCTCCGTCAGCACATCCAGCGTGGACAGTTCACTGCCCACCACCAAACGCGTGGCGCCCGTTAAACTTCCCACCGCGGCGAGCGATCCCAGAATCTGGCCATAGCTAGAAAACCACTGCGGTACGTTTTGCGGCGCCAAGGTGCCCCGCCACTCGTTGGGGCCGCGGGGGCTTTGCAGCCGCACAATGGGAAACAGCGTAACGTCCAAGCGTTGCTGGCGCGCCAGGCGAACCGCTTCCGCCACGGCATCTAGTGTGGGCGAAAACCGCGTGTGAAGGTAAAGCGACGTGGACCCGCCGTGCTCTTGGTACACAGGAACGATCAAAGCCACGTGGGTGGCGCCCAAAGCGGCAATCTCGGCGAGCAAAGGCGCATAAGAAAAGCTGACGTCTTCGGCAAACAAACCCAAGGCCACGCCCCGTTGGCGATGGCGCGGACCGGTGAACACCTGCCCCTCGGCTTGCCCATTCACTTCTGGGATCACAGCAGGGCGTTGGTTGGAGGGGGGCGCCGAAGGCAACGTTTGGGCCTTGTGAGATGGGCTTGTGCCCGGCGTGCCGCGCGAGGCCCACAGGCTGGTGGCGCCCACTATCACGATCATCGCCGTAGCGACGGCAAGCACCACGCTGCGGGACCAAACTGTGCGTCGTCGCAAACCAAGCATGGGGCTAGAAGCTGGCGTTGACGTTGATGGTGTCTGCGCGACGAGGCCGATCCGAGATCACCACCGCCGCAATGCCTCCCGCAACCGCCGCCGCGATCAACCACCCCCACCAGGGCCCGGTGCCCCGGTCGGGCCGACCGCGCGGCATGGGCGGGGGTTTGTAGGATTCTTCAAGTCCGGTGCTGTCATTCGGCGCGGCGCTGGGCGTGGCCCCCAATCCGCTTTGCCCAAAGGCGCGCCCATCGGGTGATACCGGCGCCAAAATCCCCGGGCGTCCACCAGCGGGGCGCCCCGGCGTTTGCCGCTTGGCCAAAACCTCGATGCGTCCTGTTTCAGGGTCAAAGGGGGAGATGACGGTTTCTTGGGCGATGGCGCCGCGTTCGGCGTCGAAGAAACGAATCACGATTCGGTTGGCCTCCGCGCGCACCAGCACCAGCGTTTCCGTGCGCGCCCACTGAGCCATCTGCGCCAGCGTGCGCTGCCTCTGTTCCAGCGCCGATTCTTGTTCCAACATGCGCAGCGCCCCGGCCGTCAATTCCACGCGGTCGCGATGTACGTCAGCCAGACGGAACGCCACCCGCGGCGGGCGCTCATTGGCGCCAAGTTTGCGAAAGGTTTTTTTGTAACCGTCCTTCTGCAACTCGATCAGCACTTCGCCAGGGGGCATTTTCAGGGTTCGTGGGGTCACACCTTGGGCGTGGAAGTTCAAGATCACTTGCGCGTTGGCGGGTTCGCTGTCCACCTGCACCTCGGCCGTGCCCGGCTCGGCCACGGCGTTGGCCACGTAGGCGTCCCACAGTGACTCCGGCAGATCTTCAGGCGGTGTGGCCACCAACGCGCGCAGATGCCGGGCCGCCTGGTCGCGTTCTGTGGTGCGGCCCAGGTTGTCTTCGCAGGCCACCAGCAAGACGTAAACTTGCTTGAGCGGATCTCGGGCGTCGTCGACAGGCACTGAACTTAAGGCCAAATCCTCCGCTTGACGGGCCAGGGGAATGGCTTCGGCGCAGTCACCGCGGATGCGATGCGAGCGGGCTTCTTCCACCAAGCGCGGCAGCGCCTTGTCGGGGGTCTCGCCCGTGGCCAGCAAGCGGCGCATGACGGGATCGCTGACCACGGCGGTTCCGGGGCGCAATCGGGCGTACTCGCGTTCGGCTTCGTCCACCACGGGCGCGGGCAATTCGTTGGGAGACAGATTCACCACGGCAAAGCGAACGGGCTCAGCGCGGGCCGCCGAGGTCAGGGCCACAAGCCCAAGGCCAAACACCGGAACAACAGCGCGAAGGCTAACCACAAGGGCAGCCTATCGCATTATGCCGGGCAACGGGAGGCGTCTACACCAAGGGCGCTTAGGTTCACAGCGCGGGACTCACGCCCCGGCGTTTCTTAGCTTTGAAAAAAGCGGTTCAAAGCCCACACTTCACGGGCGCGCAGGCCAGCAAAGCGAATGCCCATGCCATAGGTGGAACCGTGGGACTCGATCCATCGCACCTCGCCAGCGATTTCAATGGGCTCGCTTTGCGTGGGGACGCGAAACCGCACGACCACCTCTGCCAACAACGGCAAGGGCTCGAGCGCTTCCACCAGCATGCCTCCCAAAGAGATGTTGCGGGTGGCGGCCGTTTGGCGGGACGAGCCCGCGACAATCTCGACGTCAAGGCGTCGGTCGTAGCGTGGATCCGTGCGCCGGAAGTGCTCAGACAAGGTGTTGGTCTCCGCGGCGGTTCTGGAGAAATTACCGGTCACCTATCTACTGTACGCCAGGCTGCTCTGACCGGCACTGATGGCTGTGGGGAAAGCGCGGGGGCCGCTGAAAAATCCAGAACTACCCCGTTGCAGGGGGGGGCGGGCAGGGGGGCGACACCCGGCCAGGTCTTTTGTGCCTTGGCCGGGATTGTGGGCGCGACGAGATTCGAACTCATGACCCCCGGCTTCGGAGGCCGGTACTCTATCCAGCTGAGCTACGCGCCCGGTTAGAAGGCGCTTCTGTTTACCTTGCGTGGCGCTGGTTCGCAAGCGGGTCGCAGGAACTCAGCAATGCGTAGAGTCGTGGGCCTGTGAAGGGGCCGGTGTCGGTGGCTCGGGGGGCACGTCGGGGCTGGGGCGCGGCACAAGCCGACGGGCGGCGACAATCAACAGCGCAAACGCCAACCAAGGTCCAACCAGAGCCACCCCACACGCAGCTGCATGCCCGAAGGACAAGCGCAGATGCAGGTTATGCGCGGCCACTTGGGTTGTGGTGAGCACAGCGTCCACACCCACGATGGTGGCGAGTCCCACAAGCCAAGCGTACCGATGCCGTTGGCGCCAAACGAAGAATCCTGCGGCAAGCGCCACATCAAACAGGATCCACATCACTTTGATGCTGGGACTTGGAAACCAATCTTGAGGGGCCAAAGCCAAAAGCGCCGTCCAAGGGATCAGCAGCCACGCCAAAACATGGATCAACAAGCGGGGCGCGCGCCGCACGGTGGCTCCGGCAAAGCGAAGAGGCCGTTCGTTGGCAAACGCCCGCAGTACGTCGGCCACCGCTTTGCGAGCTGTGTTGAAATGTGGATCGAACGCCACCATCACGGGTTGGCGCTGGTGAGGCCGCAACTTTTCCTTGAAGCGATGCAGGCCACGAAAGTTGAACAGCCCCGCCGTGACACGCGCAAGCAGTCGCATCCAAGAATGGGTCTCGCCATACAAGGGGGCAATGCCCAGCGACACGCGCAGGGGCCCGCAAGCGGGCGTGTTGTGATGAAGTTGTGCCAGGCCTAAAAACGCGTTGTCGACCAGCAGTTCGCTGCTGCCGTTGGGGGCTGTGGGCAGGCGCAACAAATGTTGAAGCACCCAGGTGCCCGCTTCAACCGGCGCCAAAACCGCCACGGCCACCACGTGGGTTTTGTGGACGGCAGCCCACACTTCGCAATTAGCAAGGCGGGCTGAGAGCGCCAAAGACGGGGGGACGCGCACAACAAAGCCCAAGGGCGCCATCTCGCGCCGAGCGCTCCACTGCCGCGCCAGCGTATCAATGGCTTGCCCCCATCCACCCAGAAGGTCCGCCTGCGAGAGCTTGCGAACAACAACGCCTTTGTGGCGCGCGCGTTGGATCTGCGCGCGCAACGAGGAGGATGACGCCAGCACCTGCGGCCAGAGCAGGGGATCCCACCAGCCCTGCCACCCCAAGGTGACAGCCTTGTAGCCTGCAAGCTGATGGGCCTGGTTAGGTTCAAGACCGAAGAAGCTGGCGCGGGCGCCTGCGGTGTTGGCAGCCCTCGAGAAGGCCTTAGCGAAAACATTTGCATCTTGCGGCGGCAAGCCCGCGCACACCCAGGCGGTTTTCCCGCGAAAGTAGGGCACACAACGGCCCTGATGACAAAAGCTATCCAGGCTTTGCTGATAGATCGGGGTGGAGGCCAATGCACAGGTTGGGGTGGGGGGGGGCGCGACGGGAAGCTTAGGCCATCTAAGCGTTTATGACCAAAGTGCGAGCCATCGAGCCATTGTAAGGTCAATGGGCCTGTTGGACCGAACGCCTGCCCGATGTCGTTAGCGGAGGTTAAGTTGCGCGTCCGAACGTGATCCGGATCGCTGGCGCATCTGGTCGGGTCGGTCAACACTCGGGTATGCCTTCGCTTTTCCCAACGCGCCCCCTTTGCTTCGTCATCTTTGTGCTGGCCACCACCCCATGGTCGTGTTCGCACGCGCCCGCGTCGCGCGGCCAGGCGGCGCCCACCACCCAAGAGCAGGATCTTTCCGCGCGTGTGGCGCGGGGTTGGAACACTTGGAACAACCCCACGTTGCTTTCTCATGTGCTGATGCCTGAGGGATTGGCACTGAACATCATGTTTCGCAACACGCGCGGCGGTCCGTATTGGCTGCGGGAGTCCTACGTTCGCAGATTGCCGGTCCCCCAGGACCGAGAACTGATGAAGCCAGGTTTGCGAAGCTATGATGGCACCTACACCGAGCTTTATTTTGAATGGATGGGGGTGAAGGCGGATGTGAAGACGGCCACAGACGGTGATGACATTGTTATTCTGTTTTCCCCCCACGAAGGCTCTGTGGATGAACGGGTTTTGATCTTGGAAACGGCGATGTTGTGGAATCGCCCCGGACAGTTTTTCCGAAACGGCGACGTCATCGAAGCGCAAACCGGCGGCCGAACCATTCGCATTGGCGCCACGGAGCCCAGCCGCGGCGTTGATCTTCCTTTGTCGGCGCCGCACCTGACGTTTCACAGCAACAAGGAGGTTGCGTTCTTCACGGGCAAGCCGCGATCGGTAGAGGATGTCAAAACTTTGCTTGCCCGCAAACGAACGCAGGTGGAAGCGCAGTCGGCACGGTTCGGGCCGCTGGCCCCCGCGCACGAAGCCATGCGCAACGTTGTGGCGTGGAACTTGTTTTATGAGGCGGCGGGCAAAAGGGCGGTGGCCTCCGTGTCGCGCACCTGGAACGAAGCGTGGGGCGGTTTCATTTTGTTTGATTGGGACACCTACTTTGCCGCCTGGATGATGGCCGTAGACGACAAGGACTTGGCGTACGCGAACGCGTTTGCGATCACCCGCTCTGCCACTGAAGACGGTTTTGTACCCAATGTGGCGGCGGCCTTTGATCTGAAATCGCGCGATCGTTCACAGCCACCGGTGGGCGGCATAACCGTGAAGGCTCTGTTCGACAAATTTGGCGATCGCTGGTTTGTGGCGGCGTTGTTTGATGATCTCTTGCGTTGGAACCGCTGGTGGGACAAACACCGCAACAACCAAGGATACCTTTCGTGGGGCTCCAACCCCAACCCGCGGGGCATGGATGGGCCCAACAGCAAGAAGGCGGCGGTCTTGGAATCGGGGCTCGATAACTCGCCGCTGTACGACGACGCTGTGTTTGATGAGAAAACCCACATGTTGCAGTTGGCGTCGGTGGATCTGATGGGGCTTTATGTTGCCGATTGCCAAGCGCTGGAAGCTTTGGCCAAGGTCCTAGGCAAGCAGGCAGAGGCCGCTGAATTGCAAGCGCGTGGCCAACGCTTCGCTGCGAAATTGCAGGAGCTGTGGGATGAAGAAACGGGAATTTACCGCGACAAAGATCTGCACACAGGCAAATTCAGCACGCGTTTAGGCCCCACGAATTTTTACCCATTGCTGGCCCGTGTGCCCACGCAGGCGCAAGCCGAGCGCATGGTTAAAGAGCACTTGATGAACCCCAAGGAGTTTCACGGGGAGTGGATGCTGCCTTCCATTTCGCGTTCAGATGCGGCGTTCGGCGACAACGATTATTGGCGTGGTCGCATCTGGGCGCCCATGAACTTTTTGGTTTACCTGGGGCTACGCAATTACGAGCTGCCCGAAGCCCGAAAGCTGCTGGCGGATTCTTCCGTGAAGCTGTTGTTGAAGGGATGGCAAGAAAACCGTCGCGTGTACGAAAACTACAACTCCACCAATGGAGATGGCGGTGACGTGAACAGCAGTGATGGGTTTTATTCTTGGGGCGGGCTCTTGGGGTTGGTTGGGCTCATGGAGGCGGGGCACTTTTATGACGAGCGCCGCCCCGCCCAAGCCATTGGTGCGGCAGCGCCTTAAACAGGTATGCCGGCCAGCCAGGCTTGAATCTGCGGCAAGAAAGGCGCGTTCAAACTGTGGCCAAGCTCCACCGCTTGGCCAAGCGCTTGGCGGGCCAGATCGTTGCGGCCGCGCCGGGCCGACCACAGGCCGTGCATGGCCCAAACTTCGATAGGCTCAAACTGCACGGAACACTCTTTGGAACGTGCCAGCAGCGCCGCCCACTCTTCGTTGCTGGCGTCGCGGCTGGCCAGATCCACCATGTCCTGAAGCACCAAGTCCGAAGGCGCAAGTTCCACCGGTTGCCCGGCGGCGGCAGCGGCAGCACCGCGCTTTTGCATGGATTCGAAATGCGCGCGCGCGGTGGCTTCATCGTTTCGGGCCAAACCGACGCGGCCGCGCAGCAGCGTCATCATCAGCGGGGAAGACGGGTTCTGCCCGGACATGCGGTCCGAGAGCGCCACGTTGCGGGCTGCGTAGCCGTCAGCGGCGTCCAGATCGCCTGTGAGCAACGAGACCTCCGCCAAGTTGTGAATGAGATCGGTCTCTACGGCCGAAAAACAGTTTTCGCGGGCCAATTTGAGACCGCGTTCGTATTCTTTGCGCAACTGCGCGAAGTTGCCCCTGGGCAGCCACACCCACGCGCGGTTGCCCAGAGCGGCCGTCTCGTGCATGGCGTCTCCGTGTTTTTCGCAAAGCACGAGCAAGCTGTCGAAGATGGCCTCAGCCTCGTCGAGGTTGCCCAGCGAGGCCGCCACGGCGCCCGCCAACTGCATCGCGGCCACGTGCGTTTCGTAGCCGGCATCGCCCAGGCTTTCGGCTATCTTGACGGCCTCGCGTAAACCTGGCTGAGAGGCCGCAAGCTCGCTTGCGCGAAACAGGCTGCGCGCCCGACCGAACACGATGCGGGCGCGTGTGAGAGGATCGGTGGACTCTTGCACCAGCGCTGCGGCGTCTTCGACACAGGCGCTCGATTGTTCCCGGTGGTACAAAAAATCGAGCGCCGTAGCCATCTCGATGAGCGCCTCAAACTCACGATCCTTGTCGCCCACGTCTGCAGCCAATGTGCGGGCCTCGCCAAGCCGGGAGAGGGCGCGCTCGTAAAGGCCCAAGCGAAACTGCATGAGGCCGTGGGCCAGCACCACCGGCATGAGCGTCGCTTTGTCTTCCGGTGGTGTTTGTTCTCGCGCCTGGCTATAGAGGTTCGCGGCTTCAAGGTAAGCGTGGCGCCGGCGCGCCTTGTCGCCCAGGGTGACGAAAAGCGCCCGCGCTTCTGCGCGCATGCCCGCGCGCGCGGCATGATATGCCAGCCGCGGTAAGCGCTCGTCGTCGCCACTGTGCGCGTGCCGATCGTAAAAGCGGTAAGCCAGCGCATGCACCTGCACACGTTGGGCCTCGGGCGACAGCCCATAGGTGGCATCGCGCAGCACCCCATAGCGGAACGAATAACGGCCGGAGCGGTGGCGCACGAGGATGCCGGCCTCGGCCAAGCGGCGCAGCCCCACGCCCGCATCCAGCAGGGTCTCGAGCGCCGCGCATTGTTCATCTTCACCGAGCGCTATCACTCCTTCCATCTCGGCGTCCGAAAGGTCACTGCCGAGCAGCGCCGCCAAGCGGGCGTGGGCGGCCAGATCGGGCGGCAAGGCTTCGATCTCGCGCGTGGCCAGCCACTGCACCACGGGTGAATCGGGAAGCTGATCGATGAGCTCCACATCTACCTGGTGGTCGCCCTTCGAGTTTTTGCGGATGACCCCATCGCGCTTGAGACCGCGCACCAACTCTACGAGCAGCAGCGGGTTGCCTTGCGTGCGGCTCACCAGCTTTTGCAGCACGGAAGCGGGCACGTTCTCAACCGGCGCCAGCAGCATGCGGGTAAGCAGCATCGCGTCTTCTGGGCGCAGCGCCAGCAGATCGAAGCGCGGGTTGCTGCCAGCGCGTGCGCCTAACAGCGGTCGGCCCTCGAGCAGCGACGGTCGCGTCAGCAAGCAGATCCAAATCGCCGCTTGCCCTTCTTGCAGCGAAGCGTACTCAAGACCATCAAGCAGCGTGTCGTCGGCCAAGTGCCCATCGTCAGCCACGATCAGGAGGGGATGCTTGTGCGCGAACCCGCGCAGGGCTTCGCCCAGGGTGCGGGCCATCAGCGCACGCAAGGCGCCTGGCGCGCTCAAGGTCTCTTGCAGGTCGGGCAAGTCCACGGTCACCCAGCCCAGGGCCAGGGCGGCCGCGGCCCAGGTGACGTCCGGGCCGCTGGTTCCGGGTAACCGTTCCTTGAGCAGGGCCCGACCGCCATCGGCGGGTGCCTCGCGGGGCAAATTGAGCGACCAGCGCAAAAGCTCACTTACCGTGCGGCTTTGGCCCCCCTGCATCCCTTCTTGACAGCGAAAGGCGAACACCTCGGCGCCTGGCAGCTTTGCGGGAAGCTGGCTGGCCAATGCGCCGGCCAGCTCGCTCTTGCCCAGGCCGCCCTCGGCCACCACCGTGGCGATTGTGGGCAGGTTTTCTGAGGCGGATTTGCGCGCGCTGGCGAGCAGCTGCTCGAGTTCCAGGTCCCGGCCCACGAAGGCATGCCGGGCCGCACCCACCACCGTGAGCTCGCGCTGCTCGGCGGTGTTCATGCGGTGCAGATCCGCGTGGCCTGCAACGGGATCGGCGTCGAGCTGTGGCACCAGATCGAGCGCCGCTTCGGTGACGAAGACGCCATCGCCGAGCGCCTCGCCGGGGTACTTTTCCTTGCGCGCGAAGGCCGCGCTCACGAACCGCCGCTGGCCATTGGGCCGCACCTGCACCAAGACCGAGAAGGCGTCCACCAGCGCGCGGGTGGTCACGCCTTGCTCGATGAGCCGTTGCGCCGCGATGGTGGCCAAGCGCACGGGGTTGTCGGAGCTTTCGTGATCGAAGGCAAACACCAAGCCCAAGGCGGCGTTGGCGCTGGCCAACTCGCCACCCAAACGCTTTGCCTCGGCGGGGCCTACCGCCTGCCCCTCGCTGGGCTTGAAGTAGAGCAGGCCCATGGGGCGTTGATCGGCCTTGGGTTTGGCCGCAGCAGGCGCCGCAACGGCCGCGGGGCCTGTTTGCGCTTCGTCCGAATCGGTTGGCACCGCCGTCAAATCCGCCGCCTGCACGGCGGCCAAAGTGGTGGAGGTGAGCCATAGGCTGCGCAGCTCCCGCAGGGCCGCAAGCATGGCCTCGGCGTCGGCGAAGCGTCGGTCCCGATCCTTGGCCATCGCCTGCATCACGAAGCGCTCGATGGGTTTCGCCAGGCCCACCCGGCGCGCGAAAGGTGGCGGCCGCCGGCTGCGGTGGCCCTCGCGGATGTCGGCCGTGGTGCCCACGAAGGGTAGGGCGCCCGCCAATAGCTCGTAGCAGAGCACGCCCAGTCCGTAGACGTCAGCCCGCGGGTCGATGGATAGATCGGCTGCGTCCTGCTCAGGCGCCAGGTACTCGGGCGTGCCCTCACGGGCCGAGTCTGCGTCGGCGGCCTGCCCCGAAGGCGCAGCCAACCCGAAGTCGAAGACACGCACCCCCACCTCGATGCCGCTTGCCGTGACGAAGAAATTCTCGGGTTTGATGTCCCGGTGGACGATGCCCGCCCGGTGCACCGCCGCCATCGCCACAAGCAACGGCTCGATGAGCGAGACCGCGCGGTCCACGGTCCAGTGCCCCGGCATTTGCTCCATGACTTCGGCCATCGTGGGGGCCGTCACGTATTCAAGGGCGAGGTAAGGGCTGCCATCTTCGGTCTGGCCCTGACCCAGCAACGCTGGCGTGGCGGGCGGGCGCACGGCCTCAAGCGCCCAGATCTCGCGCTGCAAGCTGCGCCGGGCTGCGGGGTTTTCCCCCAGGGCCAATTTAAGCGCCACCGGCTGGCCATCGGCTTTTTGGGCTCGGTAAACGGCGCCGAAGCCGCCCTGGCCGAGCAGCTTGCCAATCGTGTAGCCAGGCACCACGGGCTGCGGGGGCGGTTCCAGGCGCTCGGCTTCGGGGGGCAGGGCTTGCGGGCCGTGGCTTGGGCACACGGGATCGTGTGGCGCCAGGCGGGCCCCACAGGAGGCGCAGCGAACTAGCACGGGTCCTCCGCGGTTGCGAAAACCTGCATGACTCTCACTATGATGATGACCTTCACGCCTGGCAAAACGAACGATCCCGGCCCAGCTTGGGGGCTTCGGCACCACTGTACGCCCACTTGAGCCTGGGCGGGCCAAAGTGCTGTGTGACGGACAACACCTGTTGTCCCGGGCGCAACACCCCGCCGGAATCGGAACGCCCATCTTTAGTGAAAAGCGGCAATAATTTGTAATTTACATTACGTTAAATACATGGCATCGCTGTTGCAGTCCCTAGGAGCAAGGGAATTTTCCCGAACCGAAACGGCAAAGCGCGGGCGACCGCGTGACGCAAAGCCTCGGAGCTCTCAGAGCTGGCCGGGCTACCGAAGGAGATGCGATGAAAAAGGTCATGTGGTGTTCGCTGGGAGCCGTGTTGATCGGGGGGGCGGTAGGTTGCGGCGCGCCGGGTGAAGAGGGCGCCCTCTTGCAAGACGATCCCATTTCCCAGGGAATCAAAGCCACGAACGGCCTGCGGGCCATCAACGGCCTGCGGGCGACCAACGGTCTGGTGGCTACGAATGGCCTGCGCACGACGAACGGTCTTGCCACCACGAACGGCCTGCGGACGACGAACGGCCTGGTGAGCAACGAGGGGCTCATGACCAATTCGGATGGGCGCGCCACCGTGTCCTACCTGGCACGCTGCGCGTTGGCCAGCGGAGACTACTTCGACAAACAGGACAACTACGGCAACTGGCATCGCTACTACGGCGCCTTGGGCGTGGGCACCAGCTATAAGGACAACTCCTGCGACAGCGCCTGCCAGCAGCGCATCAGCGCCTGCATGATGGCGCATATGAACAGCACGGGCGCCAACGTGCCCATCTTCATCAACGCCGACCCCGACAAGATGCCTTCGGTGGGCATGAGCAAGCCTGACGAGGCGGGAAGCGATGCCCACACCATGGAAGGCGTCTTCTTCGGAAACGTGCTGGCCTCGAACCCTCCTGAGGCCTACTACGTTAAGGGAGACGGCTTTAAGGCCAGCATCCCCGGGCGCCTGGGCGCCAGCTCCGACAATCCCTACAAAGCGTGGGGCGGCTACAGGCCTGATGAATCAGGCTGGTACTCGGGCATCGCTGAAAAGCTTTGTATGCCCAAGTTCATTACAAACAGCGACCAATATTTTGATTATAAGGAATGTGGCAAATCCGACTCCGCCTATGGCACATGGAAGACGTACTGGCCGAACGTGATGACCACATACGTGGACCGCAACTACAATGGTTCGGTCACGCAGAATTGGTCGCAGCAGACTTTGAACTTCGAGGGCGACAGCATCGGCAACAAGACAAACAGCCGTGCCGACGTGTGGACCACCAGCCACAACTTCGAGTTTAAGAACACGGTGAATATGTACAGCACGGGCAAGACCTACGTGGAGTCTGTGAATGGCAGCAAGCGCCTGTGCAGCGGGAACAACAACGAGCACATCGTCATCAGCAAGAATTCGGGTGAACCCTTTTCGCTCGCGAATCTCAAGATGAACATCCGCTGGCAATCGGGCGGGCAATCCCACATGGTCAAGATCAAGGGATTCGTGAGGGGCAGCAGCACCGCTCGCTGGATCGATGTCTGGCTTTCAAATGGCAGCGTCTCCACGATAGATGTGAACTGGGACAACTTGGCAAAGGTGGAGCTGCGCATGCTCAACGCCATCGGTTGCATCGACGACGTGGTACTCAAGACATAAGGCTGGTTGAGTGATTGGTGCAAGGGGCCCCTTCGGGGGCCCTTTTGTCGTTTTTGCGCGCGGTTTACCTACTTCGGGCAATGGCCACAACGACGACCAGACCGCATCGTGGGCAACATGAAGCAAGTCCCGCGTTGGTCGAAGCTTGAGGCTGTTCCACCTGGCACGATCGCCCAAAAGCGTCTCATCACAAGTCTCAGTGTGCTGGCGATCGCGGCAGCCGTGGCCGTAACTGCATGCAGCCCAGGACCCACCGCCAAAGACGAAGACGACAACGTCTCTTCTGGGGGACAAGGCGGTGACGGTGGCGACTTCGCAGGGGGCTCGGGCGGCGATGAGGGAGGCAGGGGTGGCAAAGGTGGGTCGGCGGGAGCCACTGGCACGGCAGGATCGGGGGGGACCGCGGGCGCAGGGGGCACAGGGGGGAGCGGTGGCGGTGCTGCTGGCAGCGCAGGCGTGGGTGGTGCTGGCGGCGTCGCACAGCCCTATGCGTTCGCACATGATTTCGAGCAAGACACCGTAGGTCAGGCTCCTGCAGGCATGCTGCGAGACGAAAACGGCAAAACGCGCGTTGACGACACACGCGCTCACTCCGGCTCACGCTCGCTAAAGGTTCATGTTGAAAGTTCAGACATGCATACAGCGGGCATGATTTCAGTCCGAAGCGATCAGCTTTTGCCCAAGCCCGTCAAAACGATCTACACGCGGTTTATGGTTTGGATGGATGCGCTGCCGGGGAAAAATGGACTCGGCGGCGGACAAGGTTCGCATTGGGATCTGGTGGCCCACCACGGAATCATTCGCGGCAACGGCAAGACGGTGTCGGGGTTCCTATCGCTGGGAGGTTTTGCCGACGACGTACACAAGCTCCATCTTTTTGGCGACGATGTAAGCGGCATGGGACGCCACGACTGCACTCGTGTACAGCCGCTTGCCATTCCTGTTCGAGAATGGGCTTGTGTGGAGCTTAAAGTCGACGAAGAAGAGGTTTTCAGTTACGGCGTTCGGATCAACGGAAAGGACCTTCCGGGCTTCAGCTTTATGACCGACACGGGCGGCTCTGCATGTGTTGACGCTTGGAACATCCTTGATAGCAAGTGGTACGTTCCTGAAGTGCAGCTTACAAGGATCGGCTTCCGTCATTGGCACCCCTTGCCAAAGCCAGTTACCCTTTGGATCGACGACATCGCGATTGACAATAAACCCATTGGTTGCCCCACGAAATCCCCTTAGCCCCGACGTTCTGGCAAGCGAACAAGGCCCCTGCGCACCGCCTCGAAGGAAGCTTCGTGGCGGTTGCTGACGCCTAGCTTCGTCATCAAATCCTTCAGGTAGTCTTTGACCGTGGTCAACTGCAAGCCCATGCGTTCACCAATTTGTTTATTGCTGCAGCCCTGACACAGCAGCCGCAATAGCTGCAGATCCCGCCCGCTGATGGGGAGCGCCCCTTCGACGGTCGCGCGCGCACCAACCTCGTTGCTGTGGGGGAAATGCTCTTGCCCCTGCGCCACGCACTCAATGGCCTTCAAAAACGCTACGGGACCGGCTTCCTTAAACACGTAGCCGCGTGCGCCCGCTTGGCGAGCACGCGTTACATCCATCTCAGTGTCATAGCTTGAGAATAGGAGGACACGCGCATTGGAATCGCCACGGCAGATCACGCCTGTTGCACTGGCTCCATCGAAAGTGTCCATCTTCATATCCATAACAACAAGGTCGGGCTTGAGTTGTTCGTAGAGCTTCACCCCAGATGCGCCGTTTGTGGCTTCTGCTACCACAACGAACCCATCGTGCTCTGCCAGCAAGCTTCGAAGACCAGCGAGGGCAACAAAATGGTCGTCAATCAGCAAGACGCGAATGGGCTTGGGCGTTGTCGTCATCTCTCGGGCCTGTCTTTAGATTGCCTTGGGGAGTGTCAGGGCTGCAAGCGACCTCGTTGCCGAAAGTAGGTAATGCTTGCTTCCCCAGCGATGGTGAGCACGTTTTGGGTCGCACGCCACGATCGTTTAGCGGTAGCTCATAGGCAAGCACACATCAACACGGGAGATTTATCTATGGCGACCACAAAATACCTATCCATCATGAGTCTTGTCACGCTTTTGGCATGTACAAGCGGCTCCAAGAAAACGGAAGCGGACGACGAAGGATCGGGGGGAGCAGGTGGGGCGTTGGAAGAAGGCGGCAATGACGGACAAACGGGCGGTAAAGCTGGAGCAGGTGGCAAGGCAGGATCCTCCGGTGGCAGCGCCGGTGCGGCTGCGGGTACACAAGGCAGCGCAGGAATGGGTGGTGCCATGGCAGGGCAGGACGGGACGATGGCCGAAGCGATGTGCGAGCCAATTTTGGAGGCCACCATTCGCGACTTCAACGATCGTCATCCAGACTTCGAGCCTCTTCAGACCGAAGATTGCCTCATGATGCAATGCTGGGGCGAAACTTTGGGAATTGTGAAGCCCATCTTGGGAAGCGACAAAAAGCCCGAACTCTCTAGCGCTGGGGCATTTGTAGATAAGGGGGGCTACCGCCAAGTCACAAGCCCGCAGAGCTTCTCACAATGGTTTCGTGATGTCAGCGGGGTCAATATGAAAACAACTCATACTTTCGCTACAGCGCCAAGATCCAAAACGCTTTACGGATTCGGAGCCGAAAACTTTTTCCCCATCGACAATATGCTCATGGGCAATACCGATCTGATTGAACGTCCGATCGATGATGCCGCGTTAACGATGGCCGATGCGGCCCACAATCAGCTTATGACCATCGAGTTGCACGCAGAGTTCATATACCAAGGCAACAAAGGCGAGATTGTCATCGCAGAGAGCGACGATGACCTGTGGTTGTTCATCAATGGCAAGCTTGCGATCGACAACGGTGGGGTTCACCCGCTTATGTTGGGAAGCGTTAGTTTAGACAATGCGGCAGAAATGCTGGGGCTGGAGCCTGGGAAAACCTACGCGTTCGATCTGTTCTACGCCGATCGTAAGCTTTATGGCACGACCTTGCGTGTAGGCACAAATCTCATGTTCACCACATGCAAGAAGTGAGCGCCCTTAGACCTTAACCGCAACCCGCGTCCCCCCACCGGGGCGCGGGCCAATCGATAGCTCACCACCAATTGCGGCGGCGCGCTCATGCATCCCACGAAGGCCGAAATGCAACGGGTTGTCGCTCTGGTCGCGATCTATCCCCGTGCCGTTGTCGTCAATTACCAGGGTAAGACTGTTACGGTGTTGGTCAAGAACGATGTCAATCCGGCTTGCCTGAGCGTGTAGCAGGGCATTGACAGCGGCCTCCTGTGCAACCCGCAGGATGTGGCGTTGAATCTCATAAGTTGGGCTTCTGCCAAAACCCCGGTTTGTTACCGTGACCTCGACATTCTGTGTGGTTGCCATGCTTCGGATCTGCTCTCCCAATGTACGAAGCGCTGTGGCCAAGTTGGTGCCAGACTCACCATGGTTGCGCAGGTTGTGAATGGCCTGACGAGCTTCGAGCAAGCAACGGGTCACAAGCCCCTGCGTTTCCTCCGTCATCTCATCGAGTCGCTCGGGGTGTTTGTGTCCCGCCCTGCGGGTGCGTTCAAGCTGAAACGCGATGCCAGCCAAATATTGCGCCAGGGAATCGTGCAGTTCGCGGGCGATTCGATTGCGTTCGTTGGCAATGCGATGGGTGGCTGCGCGCTGCAAGCGCAAGCGCACTAAATAAAACAAACCTGCCAACGGAAGGCTCATCATCGCAAGCAGCGCAAAAAACAGGGGGCGCTGGCGAAATGCGGTCACGTGAATGGGCTGAGTGAACATGGGTTTGGTCCATGCCTTGCCATCAAGCAGGGCCTCTGCTTCAAGGACATACGCCCCTGGCGGCACGGAAAGGTATTCTATCGGCTGCCCCGGTAGGACTTTCCGCCATTGGGTCTCGTGGCCGCGTAGCCGGTAACGCAGAGTGATGCGCTCGGTGGCGCGAAAATTTGGCAACACCACTTGATAAGTCAAGGAGGCCAAGGATCCGACCCCAATTGGCAAATCTACATGTTGCGAGCGCATTGGATCCATGGGAACACCCGCCAGACGTGCAGCTTCCAGATGGGGCGAAGCGAATCCGGTCGTATCGGCAATCCGATCAACCGACACCCACAAGAGGCCCTGATCCGTTGGCACGAGCAACGCTCGCGCCGGCGTGAAATGCAAAGGTTCTGTATACCCTTGCACAGCAATGAACGGCTCCGAACTTTGACTCGAAACAACCAGGGCGCCACCAATGTGAGAGCGCTGTCCAGACAAATAGGAGAGCAGATCGGTGCGGTCCACCCGCGCCACACCTTCTTCCGTGCTTAGCCACATCCATCCTTCGACATTCGCCAATACGCCATGAACGCTTCGTCCCGGCATTCCCACGGAGGCATCAATGGTGGCAAAGCGACTTCCATGCAGCCGAACTAACCCGTGTCCCTGCGTGCCGATCCACAGATCGTCGCCGTCTGTGGCCAGCGCGGTGAGGCCATCGGTGGGCAGCCCATCAGCAACCTTGAACAACCGAATGCTCGTGTCGTCCAGCTGGTACAAGCCGGCGCCACCCGTTGCGAACCACATGGTGCCGTTGCCGCTTTCAGCGATGGCTACAACAGAGAAAGCACATTCCTCTTGCACGCCAGGTCGCCGCTCGAGCTGTTCGGGTGAACATGTGCCCATCGATAGGGGGACCTCGTGAATCCCTTTGGCATCCAGATAATAGACACCGCCTAGCTTGCTTCCTAGCCAAACGCGGCCGTCTTGGCTCTCGTGTAAAGATTGCAGGTTGCGGGCGTTGGGCGGATGGTCCGCACCAATGTTTTTCCATTGGCCTTTTTCATGAAGAAACAGCCCCTCGTCGCAAGTGGCCACCCAGATCCGGCCTGAGCTTCCGCGCGTCACACCACGAGGGCACCAGCTGGCAAACGTAGAGCCGCTTTCCCACAACTGTTGTGAGCCCTGGGCTAGATTGATACGAGCCACCGAAGCGAATTGCGCGGCCCAGATGGTTCCATCAGGCTCTGTCGTCACACCAAAAACTACGGGAAGCTTCTCAGCTCTGCCGTGCTTCGTGATGACCACGCGTGGAATATTCGCTTTATGTACCACGCCCCAAAACGTTGCAGCCCAGGTGTTGCCCTCTTGGTCAGGAAGCAGCGCTACAACTTCCGAGGCGGTGGCGAAAATTGGCTTGATGCTTGAACCATCCAACACGCCAACGCCGGTTCCCCATCCCACCCAAACTGTTCCATCAGGTGCGCGGGCCAAGGCAGAAAACTTACTCCCGTGATTGGCTGGAGGGATGGAGGCAATGGTCAAGGGCTCTGCGCCTTCTTGAAGCCGCAGCAGTCCTGCGGAGGCAGAGGTTACCAACAAAGAGCCGTCGCTCTCAGGCAGAATGGCGGACACATCAAGTAGGGCAAAGACGGTGTTGACCTCAGAGTTGGTCACGCGGGAAAGCCCACGGTTTCCAGCGATCCAAATGCCCTCACCCATCGCAGAATTCGCCATCGCGAACACGGGGCCCTGCTGCCAGTTGGCAACAGGTTGCAGGTCCTGCGAGCGATGCTTGTCATATCGAAACAAGCCGTCTGAAGTGCCTGCCCAAAGGGTGCCGTGGGTATCAGGCAAAAGCGTTGTGATGGATCGACCCGCAAGCTTGGCACCCATAGCCGCGGAAACGACTTGCCCATCGCGCACGGCTGCTAGACCTACTCCATTGGCAAGGCCCAGCCACAAAACGTTGCCAGCATCCACTACCAAGGCGGTGATGATGTTTTCCTTGAGTGTTGGTGTTTCGGCCGAGGTAAACCTTTTTAGGTTTCGACCGTCGTACCGCACCAAGCCGCTGTCGGTTCCGGCCCACAAAAAGCCATCCGCCGTTTGAGCCATAGCGAAAACCTTCTGTGCTGCCTGCCAAGATCCACCCGAGCGCCACGAAAATGGCACTTGCTCCGCATTCGTTGCCGCGGCAAGCGCACGCGACACATCCTCCGTGGCCCAAAGGACCAAGCCGGCTAAAGAAACTCGCAGGATGGCGTGCAGGGAAAGCACTGAGGTGTTCTAAGCTCCTTCTTGCACCGTTGAGATGGGCCAGCTCATGGTATCCTGAGCGCTTACAGCCTAGGCCACAAAAATGGATTCGCTTGATGTTCCAAAGCGCCTTCGCGTCCTGATTGTGGACGACCACTTTGTTGCGCGCTTCGGTTTGCGCGCTTTCCTTGAAACGCAATCAAATCTGCAGGTGGTGGGCGAGGCTCATGATGGCGAAGCCGCGGTGGCCGCTTACCTTGAACACAAGCCAGATCTGGTCACCATGGAC
>JBBSJE010000092.1:0-21465 GCA_038257535.1 Polyangia bacterium | reverse complement strand
TTTGCCACCGCCACCATAGGGCCCGTGTCCAAACCGGCTTCCATCTTCATGATCGTCACGCCTGTCTCCGCGTCACCATTGATCACGGCCCATTGAATGGGCGCGGCCCCGCGGTACTTCGGCAGCAGCGACCCATGCACGTTGAATGGGCCCAAGCGAGGAACGTCGAGCAGCGCTTGCGGCAGAATTTTTCCATAGGCGGCCACAACAAACACGTCGGGCTGCAGAGCTTGCAAGCGCGCGATGAACGCATCGCCTTCGTCGCCGCGCAGGCGTAGTGGTTGCGCCACCTCCAGGTTGTGTTCAAGCGCCCAGCTTTTGACGGCGGGGGGAAGCAGTTTCTGGCCACGGCCCGCGGGCTTATCGGGTTGCGCCACCACCAAAGCCACCTCGTAACGCTCAGCCACAGCGGTCAAACTGGGCACGGCAAAATCTGGCGATCCGAAAAACACAACCCGCATAGCTTTAGTCTTAGCGCATGCGAAGGAGAATCGCTTCGAGCCGCTTATGGCTCGTTGGACAAAACGTAAGCCGCCCGCAAGCGGTCATCGGCCAGTACCATAAAAGCCTCGTCCACCACGCCACGAATGTCTTCCAAAGACACTTCCAATTCTTTGGCCAATTCGGCCCCCACCGCCGCCGCCGACAACTCGCGGCTGATGCGTTCGTGGGCAAGTTTGATCTCGGCGGTGCCAGACGTTGGCGGCACGCCCAGCACCTGAAAATAATCGCCTTCTTGCACCAACGCCGCGCGGGCTGCAATGCGTTCGCGATCAATTTCGCGATCGCGGCTGGCCACCGCGTCGGCCGCGGGCGGCAAACTTTCACCCGACCGCACGGGCACGAGCAGGCCAAACGCGCGCAGCACCAAGGCCACTTGCAGCACAGTGACGCGCGGCTGGGCGCTGGCACGAATCACTTCGCTGATAAGCCGAACGCCATCAAACAAAACCGGCACGCGCGAGACACCTGGATCGCCTGCGCTGACCTCTAGCAAAATGTCCGGAGCGCTGACCCCGGACTCCAGGCGAAGCACCTCCGTGTCGCGCCCCATCTCGGACAGCAGGCGTGCCTCGTCGTAGGCCCGGCTAACCCCCTCCATCACCAACGCCGAAGGATGGCGCAGAAGCCGCACGCGGCGGGGATCGGCGGTGGCGCCCGCCTCGAAGCGGAAGCCGCCTTCGGTCCACGCGAACAACGAAAAGATGATCTCTTCGTAGTGTTGGCGCACAGCTGGCAGAAGCTCTGTGCTTTTGATGAACCCCAGGTCCACCAACACCGCGCCCATGCGACGGCCCGTTTGCGTGGCCATGTCTATGGCGGTTTTCGCCTGCTCGTTTGAAACCGTGCCCTGCCGCACCAGCATCTGCACCATGCGATCCGCAACCGCGCTGGACACCGCCAACACCGGGCGCCCCGCCTCGAAAAACACCGATTTTTCGGCATCTGCATGGCGCACGCGCAAGCGACCGGTGATGCCTTCTTGCAAGGCCAAACCCAGGAGCGACGCCACCGAAGTTTGCCCCAATTCCCCCGCCGCCGGGAAACCGGCGCGTTTGCCCACCCGGGCCATGCCTGGCAGCGGCGACGCGCTTGCCAACACATGCCGCGCCTCGGCCAAGATGGTGTTTACGAAGTCTGACGGCACTTCGCGGGTTTGTTCATCCTGCCGTTCGCGTTTGGCTTGTGGTAAGGGCCCCACGGTGCTGAGCGTCCGCTCCATTTCAGCGTCGATCATCTTGTCGATGGAATCGGAAATGCGGCGGGCAAACGGCGCCGGCAAAGGTTGCGAGCTTGGCGCACCACTGGGCGAGCGGCGCCGTTCAACCATCAGCGGCGCCAGACCGTGAAGCGCGGTGGGCTCCGAAGAGAGCGTGCGCAGCCGCGGCTCAGAAGGCGCCCTGCGGGTGGCACTGGATTGGGCTTTCTCGAAATCGCTTGCTGTGGTTTGCGGCGACGAGCCGGCGTCATCAAGGCCACTTGCCACGGCGGGCGGGGGCACCTGCGAGGCGCGCCGATGTTGCACCAAAGCTTGTGCGGCCTGCACCACAGCTTGTGGGGACGCCGGGCGCACGAACGCTTGATCGGCGGCGGCCTCCGCTTCGGCCTGCTCGACGGCGTCGCACAACATGACGATGGGCACATTGCCTCCGGGCAGAGATCGCAACGCATCCACCGTGTCTTTCACGGCCGCCTTCACCGCGCGGCTTGTGACCACGATGGCGTCGGGGCGCGCCGCAGACACCCAACCCGAAAGCGAATCGCCCGCTTCAATGGCGATCGCTTCCACGGCGGCGGCCACGGCCGCGCGGCGAATGAGGTCGGCTTCGTAAGGGCCGGCAATGATCAGAAACTTCAAGGCGGACGACATCAAAGCACGCTCTGGGGGTCCACGTCGACAGCCAGACGCACATCACCACTTAGCGTGACGCCCGCCGCCGCCTCCGCCGCCGAAACCAAACTGGTGCGACCGGCGCCCGCCAGCCACACCTGCCACCGCACGCGCCCCCGCAAACGCGGGATCGGGGCCTCGGCGGGCCCCAAAATGCGCACATCGGCGCCGCCCGCCGCCCGCGCCCGCGCCGCCGCGTCGGCCGCGACCTTTTGCACCAAGGCCGCATCAGGCCCATCCACGCGCACGGCCACCAAGCGCAAAAACGGCGGAAACCCTGTGAGCTGCCGGTGCGCCAGCTCTTGCTTGGCGAAGCCTTCGTAATCGTGGGTCATCAAGGCCACGATCGCCGCGTGGCGCGGATTGTAGGTTTGCACCAGCACCCTGCCTGGCCGATCCGCTCTGCCGGCGCGGCCGGCCACCTGTTCCAGCAGCTGAAACGTTCGCTCGGCGGCACGAAAATCGGGCAGGTGCATGCCCTGGTCTGGCTGCAGCACGCCCACCAGCGTGACGCCGGGAAAATCGTGTCCCTTGGTCACCATTTGCGTGCCCACCAGGATGTCCACCTGGCGCGCGTGCACCTGCGCCAAGATGGCTTCAAGGCCTTGCGAAGGGCCGTCTTTTCGCCCCGGCGGTCCCGCCGTGTCTCGATCCAAACGCACAACGCGGGCTTCGGGAAACCGTGCCCGCACCACCGCTTCCACTTGTTCGGTGCCAATGCCCAAATGTTCAAGCGCGCTTTGGTGGCAAGACGAGCAGCGCTGCGGGGGGGCCTGGTTGCGACCGCAGTAGTGGCAAACCACCTTTGCGGCGCCGCGATGGTAGGTCATCGACACGTCGCAGTCGGGACAGCGCACCACATGCCCGCAGGCACGGCACAACACCACCGTGGAAAAACCACGCCGGTTCAAAAACAAAATCACTTGCTCGCCGGCCGCCACCGTGGCCGCAATCGCATCGGCCAAGGGTTTTGACAGCAGACCGTCATTGCCCACGCGAAACTTTCGTAGATCGATGATCTCAACCTGAGGCAAAGGTCGCTCGGCCGCGCCCGGCGCCGCCCGCACCGGCAAGGTGAGCAAGCCATACTTGCCCTGCGACACATTGTGGAAGCTTTCCAACGACGGGGTGGCCGAGCCCAGAACAACCACCGCGTTGGCTTGTCGCGCGCGCACCAGCGCCATGTCACGCCCGTGATAGCGAACGCCTTCGTCTTGCTTGAAGGACGGATCGTGTTCTTCGTCCACCACCACCACGCCCAGCTTCTGTACAGGCGCAAACACCGCTGAGCGCGCACCCAATGCGATGCCCACCTGCCCAGTTTTCAAACGCCGCCACGCCCGCAAACGTTCCGCGGGCGGCAAAGCGCTGTGAAGCACCGCTACATCGTCGCCAAAGCGCGCGCGAAACCGTGACGCCAGCTGCGGGGTGAGCGCAATCTCGGGCACCAGAACCAAGGCCCCCAATCCGGCGCCGCGGGCTTCGGCGATCACCCGCAGATACACTTCGGTTTTTCCCGAGCCTGTAATTCCTTGAAGCAAAAACGGCGAAAACCCTTTGCCCACCGCCGCCACCAGGGTGTCGAACGCCTGCTGCTGCGGTCGGTTCAACACCGGCAGGGCAACAGCCGCCGGCGCCGGTATAGGCTGTGGGTTTGATCCGCCGGCCCGCGCTTCAACCCGCGCAAAGCCGCGACCCACCAGCGCGCGCAGCGCCGTGCGCTCTGCTGGCGTAAGCGTCTCCACCGCCACACCCAGCTCGGCGGAGGCCTGCAGCTTGCTCCACAACGTGCGTTGCGCCTGGGCGCGAGACAGCGCCTTTTGCACTGTGACCGGCTTGCCCACCGCCGTCGCAAAACGCTCTTGCGGCCCCCGTTGTCGCTCGGTGACTTCGTCACCGACCTCCAACAAACCGTCGCGCAGCAGGCGTTCCACCCGCGCAGCGCCAATTTTGTTGTCGCGTTGAAGCGAACGCAGGCCAAGCGATCCCGCTTTGCCCAAACGCAACAGCAACGCTTTGTCTGCGTCGTCCAAAAGCAAACTCGCCAGGCTCGCGGGCGCGGATGCGGTTTGTTCCGCGGCGGGTTTCAGCTCATGGGCCATGCGTTCGCCTTCCGGCGACAGCCGCACCCCGCGACGTGAGGACGCGCGTTGTCCTTGCGGCAACGCGGTCTTCAAAACCTCTCCCAGCGCGCTGAGGTAGTAGCCCGCGGCCCACTTGCACAGCGCCAACACGTCGGGCTCAAGCAGCGAATCGTCGTCGAGCACATCCACCACGTCCTTGACCACCTCGGGCGCCGCTTCGGGATGCCCCACCACGAAGCCTGTGATCACCCGCGGTCCAAACGGCACGGCCACTTGGCTACCCAAAGGCAACCGGCGTCCGTGGGGCCCGCGATAGGTAAAGGTTTGGCGCAGAGGCAAGCTGACGGCCACTTCGACCCAAGGCGCTTCGGGCTCGCTGGCCTTGGGCGCCAGCGCGGGCACTTGATCAACGCGCGCAGGGCCTTCGGGATCCGACATGCAAGGAGAGACCTAGCCCATGGCGTAGGTACGCCGCAAGGTCGGTGTGCACAAACGCCTGCAGCTCAAGGTGTGCGGTCCGCTTGGCCGAGTTCGCGCGCCAACCGCTGGCGCGCGGCCCGCAGCTGGGCGTCCCCCTCGTGCGCGCGGTTTTCCTCACGCAGCTCCCGTTGCGACATCTGCAAGCCCAGGCGCCAACGCCACCATTGCCAAACGCAATCCAGCGCAGCCCAGGTGGCCGCCACCAGCAACAAACGCAACAGCAACCACAGCGTCAGTTTGCCAAACGCCGACAGCAAACTCGTGGCCTGCGGGCTGTGGCTGACGTGAATGAGGCTGCCGCGGGCCGACCACAGCAGTGTGGCGCTCACCAGCGCGAAGCAAGCCCCGCCTAGCGCCAACGGGGCCCATCCGGCCGCCCCGCCTGATTTTGCCCTTGAGGCAGGCCCCACAAGCCGCCGAAGCGCGCCTCGGGTTTGTGCCAGCCCCACCAGCAACGCCACAGCGAACGCGCCCACGGCCACGGGCGTCCACAGCGCCAATCCGAGCGCAAACGTTTTGTCGCCCAGCTTCGCCGCATGGGCTGGGAAACGCTCCGTCTCGAACATATTGGCCAGCGCCATCCGAAACAGCGCCAGCGTCAGGTCCAAGGCAGACTTGGCGCCCCAACTGGCCACCGCAAACCCCGCGGTCAACGCCGCCACCGCGGTGACCAGGCGGCTTAAAGGGATTTGTCCTTCACGCCAGGCCCGCTGCAATCGGCGCGCGCTGGGCGCGTGCGGCCGCGTGTTGTCAGATTCGCTAGCCACCGCCCCACACCTCGGCCGTTCGCAGCAGCAAGCGGGGGATCTGCAACAGCCAACCTTCAAGCCCGGCGCGCAACACACCCAACCCCAACAGCACAGCCGCCAAACCCACCAGGGGGGCGGTGGCGGACTGAACCAAAACGGGGCCGGAAAGCCCAACAGCCAAACGTGCCAGCAAGGCCAAAACCAGATCCGAAAGCCATACCGCGATCAGCACCGGCGCTGCCAGCCCCACCGCCACCTCGATCGCGCCGCCCATGGTTCGCGCCACCAAAGGCAAGAGCCGTAGCGACAGGTTGGCGCCGGGCGCGGTGGCCAAGGGGAGCACCTCATAGCTGCGCACCAAAGCCGCCAGCACATGCCCCGGCCCGCCCAACTCGGCGAAAACCAAAACGGCCAACAGCGCGTACAAACCCGACAACGGTGTGCTGCTTTCCCCCCCTTCTGAGGACAGGGGCGCCAGCAGCCCCGCGCCGTCCGCGCGACGCGCACCATCAGCCAAATGACCTGCCATTTCAACCGCCACGAACACCAGCCCGGCCAACCAAGCCAACGCCACACCAATAGCCAACTCGCCCACGCCGATCAGCAGCAACCGCACAAAGTCTGAGGCGTCCAAGGGCCCCAGTCCCACAACGGCCGCCGCAGCCAGGCCCCCCTCGGCCGAAAGACCTACGGCGAACCAAGCCGCCAAGGCGCCGCCCATGCCCAAGCGCAAAGCCATTGGCAGCGCCTGTGCACCAAACGCGGGCAGCAAAGCCACAACAGGTACCACACGCGCGGCCACCATGACCAGCACCGCCAAGCCGCGCTCCCACATCAAGGGAGCTTCGCTCAAACCGATCAGCGGACCGTCCCCACGGCGGCAAAAACCACCTCGGCAAAGCGAACCACCTGCGCCCCCAGGTGCGGCCCCACCAGCACCAAGGCTAAAAGCATCACCAGCAGACGCGGCACGAAGCCCACCACGTGATCTTGCACCTGCGTGATCGACTGCAGCGCGCCCGTGATCGCGCCCGTCAACCACATGGCCAAGAGCACCGGCGCCGAAACCAGCAGCGTTAATAGCAGGCCCTCGCGCAGCACGCGTAGAGCCAGCTCGAGGCCTGCGCTATCAGACATACGACGCCACCAAACCACGCAGAACCAAGTTCCAACCGTCGGCCAGCACGAACAGCAACAACTTCAGCGGCAAGGACACCAAAGATGGTGACAACAACTGCAGCCCCAAGGCCGCTAGCAAGCTGGCCACCACCAAATCGATCACCAAAAACGGCACAAAAATAAGGAATCCCATTTGGAACGCGCGCCGCAGTTCCGAAACCACAAACGCCGGCGCCAAAACCATGATGTCGCTCACGCCCACTGCGGCTGCCGCTTCGGGGGTGCGCAGGCGTCGCGCCAACGCCAAAAAGGTTTCTTTGTCCCGCCCTTGCGCGTGGCGTTCGAGAAATTGCACCACCGGCGCCTTTCCGGCCGCCAGCGCCTGCGCCACCACGGCAAGCCCCCCGGCGCTCAAGAGGTCAGCCTGCGATTGTTGCGACCAAACCGGCTCAACGGATTCCCAGATCCGCTCACCCGTGGGCGCCATCACAAACAAGGTTAAGAGCAGCGAAAGCCCCGTGACCACTTGGCCGGGCGGCACCTGGGCGGCTCCCATGGCGCTGCGCAAAATCGAGATCACCACCGCAATCTTCACGAAACTGGTGAGCATCAACAACAAAAACGGCAGCAGAGACAGCAACACCAGCAACACCAAAACTGCCAGCGGCCGGCTTGCCGGGTCGGCAACAACGGCCAATCCCAAGGCGCTCATGAATCACCTTTGGGCGAAGACTCCGCAAAGGTCACGACCTTCTCTCGCGCCCCCCCGCGACGCCGCTGCCACGCAGCCCACAGGCTGGCGCCGACACCGTGTTCCACAACACCGACCGACGCCGATTGCAGCTGGGCTGCCTCTTCGGCGCTCAGCTCCGCCACAAGGTTCACACCTGATTCGGCTGATCCTAACAAGAAGGTTCGCTCCGCCACCTTCACCACGAAAAGGCTGCGACGCGGCTCAAGCTGGTGCCGCGCCAACACCCTCATTCCGCCCCGGCTTTGCGGCAGTCGACGCGCCAGCCACATGAGGCTCACGTAGGCCAATAGGCACACGAGGCCCAACGAGAAAAAAGAGAGAGCCAATGACCCGCCCATGGAGGGAAGCTCCGCCACCGTTTTAGGCATGCGGCGATTATTGGCGCCTGCAGCTTGCAGAAGTCAACCGGATCGCAAACGCCTCAGAGGGCAAAGGCCGAACGCGATGAAGCCCAAACGCACGAAAGGCCCGAAACCGAGATTTCGAGCCCTTTGTGGTCTGCTTTCGTCCGGCCGATCTCACCGGAACCAAAGCAGGACTATTCAGCTGCTGCGGCCGCTTCGGCCTTCTTCTTCTTCGGGGCCGCTTTGGGCTTGGCGCCGTCATCCTTTGCCTTGGCCGCAGGAGCCTCGTCAGGCATCAGCTGCAGCAAAGACACGGGGGCCGCGTCGCCGGGGCGCTGCCCAATCTTCACGATGCGGGTGTAGCCGCCATGGCGCGCCGCAAAGCGCGGGCCCAGCTCGTCAAAAATCTTCTGAACCGCCTCGCGGCTCTTCACCACCTTGCGGGCCTCTCGCATGGCGTACACCACGCGGGCTTGCTCTTCAGGCGTACGCTTTTCAACGTCCTTGCTCAGAACGTCATTCAAGCGCCGAGCTATGGTTATGGTTCGTTCAGCAATCCGCGCTGTGGCGCGTGCCTTTACGTGCGTTGTCTTGATCTCCTCGTGCTCGATCAAGGCCGCCACCAAATTGGAGAACAGCGCCTTGCGGTGGGCGGGGGTGCGCGAGAGATGTACGCCAGCTTTACGATGTCGCATTGTCAGACCTGATTTTCTGCTGGCGCCGTCCCCGAAGCGGGGAACTGTCGCCAATCCAAATTTCTTTTTTGTTCTACCTAATTAGCCTCGGCTTTAGCACATTTTCAGTGGCTGAAAGGCCCCGCGGCTCAAATTTTGAACGGCGCCCAGGGTAAAGGCCCTAAGCGCCAAATCTTCGACCTTCTGCGATTTAGGCCTTCTATTTAAGCCTTCTTGGGCGGACCGTCGCCGGGCCATCCATCGATCTTCATGCCCAGCGCCAAGCCCATCTCAGAGAGGATCTCTTTGATTTCCTTGAGCGACTTGCGGCCGAAGTTCTTGGTCTTCAGCATCTCGGCTTCGCTCTTTTGCACCAGCTCACCAATGTAGCGGATGTTGGCGTTCTGCAGGCAGTTGGCCGAACGAACCGACAACTCAAGGTCATCCACCGACTTCCAAAGGTTCTCGTGAAGCTTGGCCTGCTCCTCGCTTACCTTCGACTCAGCCACAGGCTCAGCCACTTCTTGGAAATTGATGAAGATCGAAAGCTGATCCTTGAAGATCTTCGCGGCGTAAGCCACGGCGTCTTCAGGCCGCACCGTGCCGTCTGTCCAAACCTCAAGGCTCAAACGGTCGAAGTCGGTCTGTTGACCCACGCGGGCGTTGGTGACGTTGAAGTTCACCTTACGAACGGGAGAGAACAACGCGTCGATGGGAATCATGCCTACGGGCATGCCGGGGTGCTTGTTGCGCTCGGCAGGCACGTAACCACGCCCCGAACCCACTTCAAGCTCCATGCGAACCCGAGCGCCCTTGGCGCACGTCATAATGACGTGGTCGGGGTTCATGATTTCCACACCCTCAGGCGCCTGAATGTCGCCAGCGGTGACCTTGCCCTCGCCGTCCTTGTCGAGGCGCAGCACGCGAGACTTCGAGTCGAAGCTCTTGATCACCACTTCTTTGAGGTTCAACACCACATCCGTCACGTCTTCCATGACGTTGGGAATGGAGGTGAACTCGTGGTGGACGCCATCGATCTTCACGCCGATGACGGCGGTGCCTTGCAAAGAGGAAAGCAAGATGCGCCGCAGCCCCACCCCCAGCGTGGTTCCGAAACCACGCTCAAGCGGCTCGCAGGTAAAGCGTGCGTAGGTGCCCGACGAAGACGGTTCCGTCTCCAACTTGCGAGGGCGGATCAGCTCGCGCCAATTCCGCGCAATGTAGCTCGTCGCGGGATGCATCGAGTGTTCGGTTGCGGTCGACATTCCGTTCTCCTCTGATTTCAAAATCGTGGCGGGGGCGTGCAACTACTTCGAGTAAAGCTCGACGATCAGCTGCTCGCGAATAGGCATGGTCAGATCCTGGCGGCTAGGAAGGTCCACGAGTTTGCCCGTGAATGCGTCCTTGTCCAGTTCCAACCAGCGAGGGACACCACGGCGATCCACCGTACCCACGCTTTCCATGATGCGAGTGACTTTGCGTGACTTCTCACGCACCGAGATGGTGTCGGATGACTTGCAGAGGAACGAAGGCACGTCCACCCGCTTGCCGTTGACTGTGAAGTGTCCGTGACGCACCAACTGGCGGGCCTCGGCGTGATCGGAGGCAAACCCCAATCGGTAAATCACGTTGTCGAGGCGACGCTCAAGCAGCTGCAGGAGGTTCTCGCCGGTGACGCCCTTCATGCGGGCGGCCTTGAAGTAGTAGCCACGGAACTGCCGTTCAGCAATGCCGTACATACGCTTGACCTTCTGCTTTTCACGCAACTGGGCGCCGTAGTTCGACACCTTCCGTCGACGAGATTGCCCGTGCTGACCGGGAGCATAGGCACGCCGCTCGTAACCGCATTTGTCGGTGTAGCAACGGTCGCCCTTCAAGAAGAGCTTGGTTTCTTCCCGACGGCACAAGCGGCAAACTGGACCAATGTATCTAGCCATTTCGTTCTCTCTTCAATCCGTATTTCGAGCCGTATTTTCGAGGGCTTGGAAAGCAGCGCGCGTCAGACGCGGCGGCGCTTGGGAGGCCGGCAACCGTTGTGAGGAATTGGGGTCAGGTCGCGAATGAAGTTCACCTTCAAACCGCTGGCGCCAATGCCACGCAAAGCCGACTCGCGTCCCGAACCGGGGCCCTTAATGAAGATGCTCACGTTGCGAAGGCCGTGATCCATCGCCTTGCGGGCGGCGTCTTCCGCTGCGAGCTGAGCTGCAAACGGGGTAGACTTGCGCGAGCCCTTGAAGCCGCGAACCCCGGCTGACGACCACGACAGGACGTTTCCTGAAACGTCGGTGATCGTGACCATCGTGTTGTTGAACGTAGCGGTGATGTGCACGTTGCCGCTTTGTACGTTCTTGCGAACCTTCTTTTTGCCCTTGTCCGTAGCCATGCTTAAGCCTGCTTCTTCTTGGCGATTTGACCCTTGCGCGGACCTTTGCGCGTGCGGGAGTTGGTGTGCGTGCGCTGGCCACGAACGGGCAAGCCACGACGGTGACGCAGACCCCTGTAGCAGCCCAGATCCATGAGACGCTTGATGTTCAAGCCGATCTCGCGACGAAGGTCACCTTCGATCTTCAGTTCCAATTTCTCGATCACCTCGCGGATTCGGCGACTTTCGTTGTCGTCCAAATCATCGCTGCGCTTGTCATTGGAAATCTCTGCTGCATCGAGAACGATGCGAGCTTGGTGCTTGCCGATCCCGTAGATGTAGGTGAGCGCAATTTCCATGCGCTTATTTCGGGGAAGGTCAACGCCTGCAACACGAGCCATGAACGGTCCTCTCTAGTTAACCCTGCCGCTGATTGTGGCGGCGGTTATCACAAACGACCCGCACAACACCACGGCGGCGGACCACTTTGCACTTTTCACAAATCTTCTTAACAGATGCTCGAACTTTCATAGTGAATTCCCGCGGTTAGAACTGTGATGCCAACCCTAGGTTGGCGGTCGGCATTGGGCTTGCACCGGTCCTAACGAAATGGGCCGAGAAACTAGCACCTTTGGTGAAACCCGTCCAGCCATCATGTTGCATGATGGCCATTTATATAATGTCCCGCTGCATCAAGCTTCCAGTTATGCTCCACTCGAGCTTCCAGCTAAGCTTCCACGGGCCCCATGGCCCTGGTGCTGCGACCTCGGATGCGCGGCCCCTTGGGACCTGTGAAGCCTTCGTAGCTTCGCGTGATCAGATGCGACTCAATCTGCTGCACCGTGTCCAGTGCCACACCAACCACAATCATGAGCCCGGTTCCACCGAAGTAAAACGGCACCCCCAACTTGTTGGTCAAAATCGCAGGCAGCACGCAGATGGCTGAGATGTAGACAGCCCCACCGAAGGTGATCTTGGTGAGCACGCTGTCGATGTACTCGGCGGTGGCTTTACCAGGACGGATACCTGGGATGAATCCACCGGCCTTCCGCATGTTGTCGGCCACATCCACCGGATTGAAGGTAACGGCGGTGTAGAAGTAGCAGAAGAAGATGATCATCCCCACGTACACCACGTTGTAGCGCCAGTCGCCCGGCGTCATCGCGTTGGCGAAGTCCCGCGACCAAGGGTGGTCGATGAACGACGCAATCTGCTGGGGGAACATCAAGATGGATGATGCGAAAATCGGTGGAATGACGCCCGCCGTGTTCACCTTCAAAGGAAGGTGCGTTGACTGGCCTCCGTACACATTTCGCCCCACTTGGCGCTTGGCATATTGGACGGGAATGCGACGCTGTCCCCGCTCAAAGAAAATGATGAGCCCCACCACCGACACAACGATGCCACCAATCAACAGCAGCGTGAAAAGCGTAATCTCGTTGGCCGCCGTCTTCTGAAGCAGCTTCACGGTGGCGTCTGGCAGATCCGAAACGATGCCTGCGAAGATGATGAGCGAGATGCCATTGCCGATGCCGCGTTCGGTGATTTGCTCACCCAGCCACATGATGAAGGCTGTGCCCGTGGTCAACGAAATCATCGTGACCAAATAAAAATCCCAGGAGGGATCGGGAACCACGGGACCCAGCTGAGCGTACGACACATTGTTCGACACCAGCCAGCGGGCGATGAAGAATGACTGCACCAAAGCCAGCACAATCGTGCCGTAGCGGGTGTATTGGTTCAGCCTGCGCCGCCCCAGCTCGCCCTCTTTTTGAATCTGGTCCAGCTTCGGCACCACAACGGTAAGAAGCTGCAAAATGATCGACGCTGAAATGTAGGGCATGATGCCCAAGGCAAAGATCGACATCTGCTCAAGGGCGCCCCCCGAGAACATGTTGAACATGCCCAGGAACGACCCCGACGCTTGGCTGACGATCTTGTCCATCACGGAGCGATCAACGCCCGGCGTGGTCACGAAAACGCCGATTCGATACACCGCAAGCATACCAAGGGTGAAAAGAATTCGCCGACGGAGCTCTGGGATCTTCCCGATTCCTTGAAAGCTCGAAGCCATTGTTGTTCTCCTGCCCCTGTCTACGTGATGTTGTCGCCTGAAACCGTCGAGGCAGAACTAAACAGCAACCACTTCCGCGGTGCCGCCAGCCTTCTCCAGTTTTTCTTTGGCGGAGCCGGAAAATGCCGAAGCTTTGATAACGAACTTTTTGGTCACTTCCCCGTTGCCCAGAATCTTCAGCCTAGAAGCGCGTCGAGGAACCAAGCCTGCGCCCTGCAGGGCTTCCAAGTCCAACGTGCCCTCTTCACAACGCTCGTTGATGTCGCCTAAATTCAAAGCGAAGACCTCAACGCGGAACGGATTCTTGAAGCCACGCTTTGGCAAGCGCCGCTGCATGGGGATCTGGCCACCTTCGAAGCCGAAGCGAGCGCCGTGATGGCCCGTGCGTGCTTTTTGGCCCTTGACGCCGCGGGTGGAGGTTTTGCCTCGGCCCGATCCAGGACCACGCCCCACGCGCTTGCGACGCTTGGTGGCGCCGTCGGCCGGCTTCAAAGTATGCAGTGTCGTACCCATGTTCGTATCCTCTTTAAATCCAGACGGTCTATTCGACCGGTTCAACTTTCACTAGGTGCGCCACCGACTGAATCATGCCGCGAACGGCCGCGTTGTCGGGGATCACATTGCTTGAGTGCATTTTGCGCAGGCCCAAACGCAAGATCGTTTGCTTCTGCCGCTCTTGCCGGTTGATGCCACTTCGCACCAAGGTAACTTTGAGAGATTTTGCCATGACGTCCTCGTTCGTTTCGTCGCTGCTTAGCGCCTAAACAAACAGCTCCTCAACCGACTTGCCGCGAAGCCCAGCCACGTCCGCAGGGCTGCGAAGCTGCATCAACGCATCCAAGGTGGCGTGAATCACGTTGTGAGGATTGCTGGTGCCGATGCACTTGGTCAGGATGTCCTGAACGCCTAGCACTTCCAGAACAGGTCGCACAGCGCCACCAGCGATAACGCCTGTACCTGAAGAGGCGGGGCGCAGAACCACGCGGCCAGCGCCAAACTCACCCACCACTTCGTGGGGAATGCTGCCGTTCACGATTGGAATCTTCACCAAGCTCTTGCGAGCCTGCTCGGTTCCTTTGCGGATGGCCTCGGGCACTTCATTGGCCTTACCAAGTCCAGCGCCCACAAAGCCCTTTTGGTCACCAACGACCACGAGGGCCGAAAATGAGAATCGTCGACCGCCCTTGACCACCTTGGCCACGCGGTTGATGAAAACGACGCTGTCAACCAGCTCGCCAACCTCATCATAATTAATTGCCATCTGCGTTCCTTCGCTCTCTTCTATTTCTCGTACTGCTGAACTTGCTGTCCGGGCCCAGCGCTAAAAATCGAGTCCGCCTTCGCGGGCGCCCTCGGCAACCTTTGAAACGCGTCCGTGATAGAGGTACCCAGCGCGGTCGAACACCACCTGCTTGATACCCTTTTCAAGGCAACGTGCGGCAACAACTTTGCCAACTTCTTTGGCGCGGTTGCACTTGTCGCCCTCGACCGCGGTTCCGCCTTTGCCTACGAGATCAGATGCGGCCGCCAAAACCACGTTGGCCGTGTAGTCGATCACCTGACAATAAATGTGCTTGGCGCTGCGGAACACAACCAAACGCGGACGAAGGGTGGTACCCGAGAGGCGCTTGCGAATCGAGCGATGGCGGCGCTTGCGCGGATCAACAATTTTTTTGATCGACATATTCGGCTCCGATGGGGATTAGCTGGCCCCGGATTTACCGGCCTTGCGCCGGATCACTTCTTCAACGTATTTGACGCCCTTGCCCTTGTAGGGCTCTGGCAAGCGCATCTTGCGCAGCTCAGAGGCTGTTTGGCCCAGGACGTCTTTGTCTGAGCCGGAGAGGATGATGCGGTTCTTGTCGACTTTGGCGCCCACACCTTTGGGCAGCTTGTAGTCGATGGGGTGTGAATACCCAAGCACCATGTTCAACGTTTCGCCCTTGACCTCGGCGCGGTAACCCACGCCGTTGATCTCAAGTTCGCGGGTCCAGCCCTCAGATACGCCCTTGACCATGTTGGCAAGGTGCGCGCGCGCCATCCCGTGGTTGGTGCGTTCGGTGCGCGAATCGCCAGAGCGGGTCAACACAAGCTGATCTCCCTCTGTCTTCATCGTCACATCGCTGGGGAAAGGACGCTTGAGCTCTCCCTTGGGACCTTTGACGGCCACTTGGCCATCCTTAACATTCACCGTTACCCCCTTGGGGACAACGACTGGCTTTTTTCCAATGCGAGACATTGCTGAGTCCTCAGTCCTGCGACGATTTACCAGATCTCGAACATCAGCTCACCACCCACGCCGGCCTTGCGGGCTGCGCGGTCGGTCATGAGCCCCTGAGACGTGGACAGAATGCCCACACCCAGGCCCGAGCGTACCTTCGGGATGTTCGTTGATTTCACGTACACGCGCTGCCCAGGGCGCGACCGGCGTCGCAAACCTGTGATGGCGTTTGTTCGTCCTTCGGCCCACTTGAGCTTAACGACGATTTCTTCGGCGGCCTCGCCTTCGCGAACCTGATAGCCAGCAATGAAGCCTTCGCTCTCAAGCAAGTCGGCAATAACCTTCTTCGTCTTGGAAACCGGTGCGATGGCTTCTTGGTGACGCGCGAGGATTGCGTTGCGAATCCGCGTGAGGAAGTCTGCAATGGGATCTGTCATCGACATGATGCGTTCCTACCCTAACTCTCAGTTTCTGAAGGGCATCCCGAGATGCCGCAACAACGCTCGAGCCTGCTCATCTGTGCGGGCCGTCGTTACAATGGAGATGTTCATACCTCGGGCTTTGTCCATTCCCTCGAAGCTAGCCTCGGGGAAAATGATGCCTTCGCGCACGCCCATCGTGAAGTTTCCGCGACCATCGAAACCCTTGGGCGAAATGCCCTTGAAGTCGCGAACCCGCGGCAGCGAGAAGCTGATGAGACGGTCAAGGAATTCGTACATGGTGTCCTGACGCAGGGTCACCATCGCACCAATTTTTTGCCCCTCACGAAGCTTGTAAGTCGCAATCGCCTTTTTGGCGCGCGTAACTACGGGCATCTGGCCTGCGATCAGCGCGAGTTCTTCAACCGCGTTGTCGAGGATCTTTGGGTTGGCCACCGCATCACCCAAGCCCATGTTCAAGGTGACCTTGACCAGCTTGGGTACTTCCATGATGTTCTTCAAGCCCAGTTCGGCTTGAAGCTTGGCGCGCAACTCATTCAGATAGATCTGCCGAAGCCGTGAGGGCGCTGTGCGGCGAAGCTTCTCTGTTTGCTTCTCGGCAATGCGGCTGGCAGCAGCTTGTTTGCCCTTTTTGCCTTTGCCAGAGGACTTGTTGCCCTCTTTACCGCCTTCTTTACCGCCTTCTTTGCCGCCGGCTTTCGGTGTAGCTGGTGCTGCTTCAGTCGCCATTACAAAACCTCCGGAGCGAGCGAAACGATCTTCATGAAACGCTTGGCGCGCAGTTCACGGGCCACTGGCCCAAAGATGCGTGTGCCAATCGGCTCGTTGTCTTTATCAACCAATACGGCCGAGTTGGCGTCGAAACGAATGTAGGAGCCGTCTGCCCGGGAAACTTCCTTGCGCGTGCGGACGATAACGGCCCGAGCCACCTCGCCCTTCTTCACCTTCGCGTTGGGGATCGCTTCCTTAACGGACACGACAATCACATCGCCGATCGACGCATATTTACGACGCGTTCCACCGAGAACGCGGATGCACATGATCTTCTTGGCACCCGAGTTGTCGGCAACGTCTAAAGTTGTCGTTGTCTGAATCATAGCTAAACCTCTTAAAACTCTGCGGGCCGCTCAATGAGCTTCGCCAGCCGCCAACGCTTGTCCCGTGACATGGGGCGACATTCGACGATCAGCACGCGATCGCCAGCTTTTGTCTCGTTGTTCTCATCGTGCACTTTATAGATGCTGCGATGAGTGACGAACTTGCCGTACTTGGCGTGAGCGGTTCGACGCTCAACGATCACCACGCGGGTTTTGTCCATCTTGTCGCTTTTCACCACGCCAACCAGGCTCCGGCGTTGGCCAGTGCTTTTCTCGGCGGTTGTCTCGCCTTGCGTCTCTGCAGTCACGGAACCTACTCCTTTTGCCCAGCGGTGGCGTCGCCACGCTTCTCGTTGAGAACCGTCTTCACGCGGGCAATGTCCCGGCGCGCTTTGCGAATCACCATCGTGTTCTCGAGTTGATTCGTCGTTTTCTTAAAGTTGTACTGGAAGTAATCCTGCTGCAACTTCGTGAGAGTTTGGTTCAACTCTTCCGTCGAGGTTCCGCGAAGATCCTTCAAAACAAGTCCCGTGCTCATATGATCTGCTCCCGGGCAACAAAGCGTGAGCGGACCGCCAGCTTGTGTTGTGCCAATAAGAAGGCCTCGCGAGCCAATTCAGCCGGAACACCTTCAAGTTCGTACATCACTTTGCCTGGACGAATCACAGCCACCCATTCTTCGGGGTTGCCTTTGCCCTTACCCATGCGGGTTTCGGCAGGCTTCTTCGAGATGGGCTTGTCGGGGAAGACGCGGACGTAAAGCTTTCCACCGCGCTTCACTTTGCGGCTGATCGCGATACGGGCCGCTTCAATCTGCCGGGATGTGATGAAGCCGCAGGTTGTTGCTTGCAGGCCGAAGTCGCCGAATGACACCTCGGTGCCACCCTTGGACAAGCCTTCCATGCGACCCTTGAATCGTTTACGGAACTTTAGTTTTTTGGGAGCGAGCATTTCGTATCTCCAGCCGTATTACGGGGATTAAGCCAGACGCACGCTGCGCTGAGGCAACACTTCGCCCTTGAAGATCCAGCACTTGACGCCGATGGCGCCGTAGGTCGTGTGGGACTCAGCAAAGCCGTATTCGATGTCGGCGCGCAGGGTGTGCAAAGGCACGCGGCCTTCGCGGTACCACTCGTAGCGAGACATTTCCGCCCCACCCAAGCGACCCGAGCAAGCCAAGCGAATGCCCTTCGCGCCGAACTTCATGGCCGTTTGAACGGCCTTCTTCATGGCGCGACGGAAAGCCACACGACGCTCGAGCTGCGTGGCCACGTTCTCGGCAACCAACTGTGCGTTGGTTTCGGCCTTGCGAACTTCCTGAATGTTCAAGAACACCTCGTTCTCGGTCAGAGCCTGAACCTCTGCCTTGAGGGTCTCCACACCAGCGCCGCGCTTGCCGATCACAATGCCGGGGCGAGCGGTGAAAATGTTTAGTTTGATCTTGTTGGCAGCGCGCTCAACTTCAACCGAAGCCACACCAGCGTGATGCAGTTTCTTCTTCACGAAGCGCTTGAGGCGCACATCTTCGTGCAGCCATTTTGCGAAGTCTTTGTCGGCGTACCACTTTGAACTCCAGCCGCGGATGACGCCGAGGCGAAAGCCTATTGCATGTGTTTTCTGACCCATAACAGCGTCCTTTATTCTTCAGGCAAGTCCACGACGACGGTGATGTGCGCTGTGCGCCGATTCAAGCGGTTGGCGCGTCCCATGGCGCGGGGCAGCCAGCGGCGCTGAACGGCGCCACCATCTACACACACGCGGGTCACGTACAACTTGTCCGCGTCAGCCTTTTCATTCTCCGTGGCGTTGGCCACGGCCGAATTCAAAACCTTCGTGAGGACCGTTGCTGCCTTCCGCTGCTGCAACTTCAGAATGGTAAGGGCGTCAGCAACGCTTTTGCCCCGGATCATTCCGGCAACCACACGGAGCCGCCGTGGCGACTCGCGAAACTGCCTGAGAACTGCCTGTGCCATCTTTTTCGTTTCCTTATTCCGCTAGAGCAAGAAGCTTACTTCTTGTCCTTTTTGTCGCCCGAGTGGCCGTGGAAGGTTCGCGTTGGTGCGAACTCGCCCAGCTTGTGGCCAACCATGTTTTCCGACACGAAGACGGGCACAAACTTTTTGCCGTTGTGAACGTTGAACGTAAGACCCACCATCTCGGGAAGGATCGTCGAACGACGTGACCAGGTTTTCAGAGCCTTCTTCACCTTCTGCTGCTGGAGTTCCAGCACCTTGTCCATCAGGTGAGAATCTACGTACGGACCCTTTTTAATTGAACGTGGCATGGTCTACTCTCGGTTTCGCTTAGTTCTTCTGGCCGCGACGACGAACAATCATGGCGTCGGTACGCTTGTTTGAACGAGTCTTAAGACCCTTGGCTTGCTGACCCCACGGTGAGCAGGGGTGGCGACCACCGGAGGAGCGACCTTCGCCACCACCCATGGGGTGATCGACGGGGTTCATCACAACACCGCGGTTGTGAGGACGACGCCCCAGCCAGCGCTTGCGGCCAGCTTTGCCAATCGAGGCCGCGTTGTGTTCAACGTTGCCCACCTGGCCGATGGTGGCGCGACAGTCGAGGTGAACGCGGCGAACCTCGCCCGAAGGCAAGCGGATTTGACCCCAGTCGCCCTCTTTGGCCAGCACCTGAGCGCCAACGCCCGCCGAGCGAACAAGTTGCGCACCGGCGTGAATCTTGATCTCGATGTTGTGCACCATCGTGCCCAGAGGAATGGCTCTGATGGGAAGGCTGTTGCCAGGCTTGATGTCGGCGTTGCGGGACGACACAACCTGGTCGCCCACTTTCAACCCAACAGGCGCCAAGATGTAGCGTTTCTCGCCATCAGCGTAGTGCAGAAGCGCAATGCGCGAGCTGCGGTTGGGATCGTATTCAACCGTGGCCACACGAGCGGGTACGCCCACCTTGTCGCGTTTGAAATCGATAATGCGGTAACGACGCTTGTGACCACCGCCGCGAAAGCGCGAGGTGATGCGACCATAGTTGTTGCGGCCACCGGCGTTCGATTTGCCTTCAACCAAGGCCCTTGTTGGCTGGTTGCCAACCGAAAGCTCTGCGAAGTCAGGAGCCCAACGGCCACGAACGCCAGGAGATGTTGGATTTAGTTTGCGGATGCCCATCGTAAGACCTCTTTAAACACCCTCGAAGAATTCGATTGATTGGCCAGCCGCCAGGGTGACGATGGCTTTCTTCCAAGGCGAGCGGCGGCCCACAAACCGGCCCACGCGCTTTTCGCGGCTGGGCATGATTGAGGTGTGCACACTCAGCACATTCACATTCCAAAGCTTTTCCACCGCGTGGCGGATCTCGATCTTGTTGGCGTCTTTTGCCACCTCGAAGAGAACCTTCGACTTGATCTGATCCTGGGCAAGGTCGGGCGAGCCTCCACCGGTTTCTTTAAGCTGGCTGCCCTTTTCGGTGAGCAACGGGCGTTTGATAATTAACTCTGCAGCGCGCATTTTCTTTTCCTTATCCTCAGGCGGCCGCATCGGCAGCCTCAGCGGAAACCACTCGGCCTTCAACGGCGCGGAGTGCGTCCTTGGAGATTACGAGGCCCTCGTGGTTGAGAATGTCGTAAACGTTCAGACCCTCGGGGGGAAGGTATTTGGAGGATTTCAGGTTCCTCATCGACTTGACCGTGTTCACAGCGTCTTTGGAGCTCACCACCAAAGCCGAAGGAAGTCCCAACGCTTTGAGCACCGCGGCCATTTCCTTGGTCCTGGGGGCATCGAAGTTCAAACCATCAATGATGACGATCTTCTTCTCCGCGGCGCGCAGAGAAAGCGCAGAAGCCAAGGCGGCTCGCTTGACCTTCTTGGGCACCGTGTACTCATAGCTGCGGGGGTGTGGACCAAAGACCACGCCGCCACCTACGAATTGGGGTGAGCGCCTTGAGCCCTGGCGCGCGCCGCCGGTTCCCTTTTGGCGGTGGGGCTTGCGGCCACCGCCACGGACGTCGGCACGGGTTTTGGTTGAATGTGTGCCGGCACGGCGCGCGGCGCGCTGAGCCTTCACCATTTCCCACAACAAGTGCTCTTTGACCTCGCGGCCAAACACTTCGTCGGCCACGTCAATTTGGCCAACCGTCTTGCCTTGGGTATCAACTACGTCGAGTTGCATCTTCCGGGTCCTTACAATCAGGTCTTGATCTCGACGTCTACACCAGCAGACAGGTCGAGTTTCATGAGGGCGTCAAGGGTCTGCTGTGTGGGTTCGAGAATGTCGAGAAGACGCTTGTGCGTACGGATCTCGAACTGCTCACGCGACTTTTTGTCAACGTGAGGCCCGCGCAGAACGGTGAACTTGTTGATTTTGGTTGGCAACGGAACAGGTCCCGCCACTTGGGCGCCTGTGCGCTTCGCTGTGTCCACGATCTCGCTGGCCGATTGGTCCAGCAGGCGGTGGTCATACGCTTTCAACCGAATTCTGATTTTTGGAGTCAAAGGTCGAATCCCTTCTCAACAATACTAACTAGAGCTACGAAACAATTTTGGCCACAACGCCGGCGCCGACCGTACGGCCACCTTCGCGAATGGCGAACCGCAAGCCTTCTTCGCATGCGATCGGGGTCAGCAACTCCACCTCGATGTGGATGTTGTCGCCAGGCATAACCATCTCAACGCCCTCGGGTAGCGTCACGTTTCCGGTTACGTCCGTG
>JBBSJE010000091.1:0-21526 GCA_038257535.1 Polyangia bacterium | reverse complement strand
GGCCGCCCGATCTTGCCTGACGATTTGGGATCGGTGGAGGAAGCCAAGGTTCGCGCGTTTTGGTCGCGCTGGTTTCGCCCCGCAGCCGCCCGGCTTGTGGTGGCGGGCAATCTCACGCGCGCTGATCTGCAACGCTCGGTCAGCCAGATCTTTGGTCCTTGGGCGCGGCAGCCTGCGAGCAAATTGGCGCGCCCACCGGCCCTTCGGGAACCCGCGCTGCGTGTCGTGCTGGTTGATGATCCCAAAGCTCCCGCGGCGCACGTGATGTTTGGCCAACAAATAACGGCACTCAGGCCGCAAGAGCGTGCGGCGTTGGAGGCACTGGTTTTTGTGTTTGGAGGCGCAGGCACGGGCTCACGGTTGGCTTTAGATGTAGCCACACAAGGGTTGATCACCGCGGGTGGCGCCGCTTTGGAGGCGGGGCCTTCGGATCTTGTTTTGCGCGGCTCTTTGCAGGCCCCTGCGGGCAAGGCCTGGCAGGCGCTGTTGGCCGCCGCGCAACAACTCAAGGATCTCGCTGAGCAGGGTCTTCGTCCTGCGGAGTTGGCTGAAGTCAAAGCGCGTTCGGCGGCGCTTGATCCGTTTGGCTTGGAAACCGGGGCGGGATTGGCGGCTGCGGTGGCACAACACCCGGACAAATCGCTGCGGCCATTCGTGGCGCTGTCCGAATATGTTCAGCAGCTTAACGCCAACCAAATCAAGGCGGCTGGCAAACGGCTGCGGCCCGCGCAGCTCTCTGTGGTGATCGTGGGACCGGCAGCGAAAATCGCACCCGACTTGCAGCAGGCGAGGGTGAGGTTTGAGCGTGTCAGTTTCGAAGATCCCATTTCGGCGATCGAGCGCGCAGCCCGCGATCAAACCGCGACCGCCGGTGGCCGTGGCGCTGATCTCAATGCGAAAACCATGATCATCAAAGCCCTGGCGGCACAAGGTGGCGCCCCCACTTGGCGCGCCCTCACGACTTTAAAGGTGGTGAAGCAGGGGCAGCGCCGTGAGCCCACGGGCGTTGCCAAGGTTGTGAGCACCACCTACTACCGCAGGCCAGACACGATTCGGGTTGAACAAGTGGCCTCGATGGCGGGCAACACGGCGCAGGGGGTTTTTGTAGTGACGCCGCAAGGCGTGCGTGGTGCCGAAGGCAAGAAGCCCCTACAAACTTTGCCCCAGCAAAATGTGGAACGTTTACAGGACGCTGTGTTTGAGGATGTGACCTTCCTTCTGCTCAACATCTTGGACGCAAAGCCAAGTCTGCCCATGCAGCTGGCGCCTCCGTTGCAGGAAGGTGCGGTGGTCTTTCAAGGCGCGCTTGTACGCCTTCCTTCGGGGCAGTGGCTCAAGCTGTACTTCGACCCAGAAACGCACCTTTTGGCGCGCATATTGTCACCCGACGGCGCAGGCGGTGAAAGTGAACAGCGCCTGAGCGATTGGCGCGAGATCGACGGTTTGAAGTTTCCCTTCACGCAACGATCGGTGGGCGTGAATGCCTCGGAGGCCACGTTGCAAAGCGTGCAAGTAAATCCCCCGCTCGACGACAGCTTGTTTCGTTAGACAGCTGTCTCAACCGAGCGGGCGGTTATTTGTCGGGCGGCCGATCAGAAAGCGGCACGTTCGCCGCCTTGGTGGGACGCGCCAAGGTTGAAGAATCTTTGGGCACCGCCAATACGCGCGCGCCCGAAGGAAACACCACATCGATCTTGCCAAACGCGGAGGTGGCAACGATGCCCTCACCAAAGGTGGGATGAATGATGCGCTCGCCGGGGGCGAAGCTGTCGCGTGGTGAATAAGGACGCGGAGGCCGCGAGGGGTCGAAAGGCGGCGCCTTGATCGGAGCTGGCACGCTGCTCGATACAGACTTGCGTCGTACGGTGCCGCGCGTGGCGCTGGCCGTGGCTTTCGCAGCTGCAGCCGCTTCTGCGCCCTTGCGGAAGTTGTGCTGGCTTCCGCAAAGCTTGCACACAACCTTCGCGATGCGCTCGCCGACCTTGGCCATCACAACGTGCCAGGTGTCGCCGCAGCGTGTACAGGTGTCTTCAATGTCTTCGCCGGTCCCCGGGCTTCCCATAACGTCTTTCCTGCTTTAGCCGCTGGACCTACAAGTGTCCAGGGTCTTTGTAAACTCCGTACACCTGACGGAACACATTACATACTTCGCCCAAAGTGGCGCGTGACTTAACCGCACTCAACACGGCGTCCATCACATTTTGCTCGCTTTCGCACGCCCTGCGCACATCGTCAAGCGCACGTTGCGTTTGCACTTGCGAACGCGCTTTGCGAAACGCGGCCAGCCTTTCCAGCTGCAAACGCTCAGGTTCGTGCCCCACTTTAAGTGTGGGTGGACCCGCTTGCGGTCCCAACTGCACGTATTTGTTGACACCCACCACCGTTCGCTCGTGATTTTCGATTTGGCGTTGCTGCTGGTAGGCGGAATTGGCAATTTCTCGCTGGGGAAAGCCTGCCTCAGTGGCTGCCACCATGCCACCCATGTCTTCAATGCGATTGAGGTAATCTTGTGCCGCCGCTTCGATTTGGTCGGTTAAGGCCTCAACGAAGTGGCTGCCACCCAAAGGATCTGCTACGGCCGTGACGCCTGATTCTTCGGCGATGATCTGCTGCGTGCGCAGTGCCAAAGTTGCGGCGTCTTCGGTGGGCAAGGCGTAGGTCTCGTCGTAGCTGTTGGTGTGCAAACTTTGGGTGCCACCCAAAACCGCGGCCAACGCTTGCATCGACACCCGTACCGCGTTGTTCAAAGGTTGCTGCGCCGTCAGCGTAACCCCGGCGGTTTGGCTGTGCGCGCGCAAGCGCAACGATCGCGGATCTTTGGCGCCAAAGCGGTTACGCATCACGTGTGCCCACATCCGTCGCGCGGCCCTAAGCTTTGCAATCTCCTCGAAGAAATCGTTATGAATGTCCCAGAAGAACGAAAGCCGCGGCGCGAATTCATCCACCTTCAGACCTGCGGCGATGCCAAGCTCAACGTACGCAATGCCATTGGCCAAGGTGAACGCCAACTCTTGCACCGCCGTGGCGCCCGCTTCGCGGATGTGATAGCCGCTGATGCTGATGGTGTTCCACTTCGGCATGCGCAATGTGCAATGCACAAGCATGTCGCGCATGATGCGCAAGTGGGGCCGCAGCGGGCAGATCCACTCTTTTTGCGCAATAAACTCTTTGAGCATGTCGTTTTGAACCGTGCCTTGCAGCAGGCCAGGATCAATCCCTCGCTGTTGCGCCACCGCTTCATAAAACGCCATCACAACAACCGCCGGGGCGTTGATGGTCATCGATGTGCTCACTTGCGCAAGCGGTATGTCGGAAAACAACCGATCCATGTCATCGATCGTGGCCACCGCCACCCCTTCACGACCCACCTCGCCGCGACACAAGTCGTGGTCGGGGTCGTATCCCATCAAGGTGGGCATGTCGAAGGCGGTCGAGAGTCCGGTTTGCCCATGCGCCAACAAGTAACGAAAGCGCGCGTTGGTGTCTTCCGGGGTGCCGAAGCCCGCAAACATGCGCATGGTCCACGGCTTGCCGCGGTACATGCTTTCGTAGGGTCCCCGAGTATAAGGGAATTGCCCGGGCAAGATCATGTGTTCGGAAGCCACATGATCTTGCGCGCCATACACCGGTTTTAGTGGCAATCCACTCAATGAGCTGAACGCCTGTGATGGCGTCGGCGCCTGGGGGCCCGAATGCGGCGCCTTGTCCTTCATCGTGTCACTTAAGCGTACGCCGGGCGCGCGGCGCGAACAAGCGTTCGAACATGGGACATTTGACGTCAGCCATCTTCACGCGGTATGCGGCAGGCATGGCCGAAACTGTGGACTTGGTGGTTTTTGACCTTGACGGCACCTTGGTGGATTCATTGCCTGACATCGCCGCCGCGTTAAACCACGCCTTGGAGGCGCAAGCGCTCTTGCCGTTGACGCTAGAGGTGGTTCGCGGCTTGGTGGGCGACGGCATCGTGGCTTTGGCGGCGCGGGCATTGGCGGCCCAACCTGAAACGTGTGCGATCGAGCCTGAGGCTCTGGCGCGCGGCATTTGGGACCACTACTTACAAAATCCGTGTGTCCACACGCAGCCTTATCCCGGTATACTCGACGTTCTTGCCGCTTTGAAGGCCAACAACGTGCCCATGGCCGTGGCGACCAACAAGCCGGGTGATGTGGCTCGCCCGTTGTTGTCGGCGTTGAATTTGTTGGACGTCTTCGTGGCCGTGGTGGGCGATGGCGATGGCTTCGCCCGCAAACCCGATCCTGCGGTCTTGCTTCATCTCATGGCCCGTCACGACGCGCAGCCTTCACGCACACTGATGGTGGGTGACGGGGTTCCAGATGTGCAGGCCGCCAAGGCCGCAGGTTGTGTGGCCGTGGCGGCTTTGTGGGGCTACACGCCGCGCGCCGTGCTGCTCGAGCAACAACCCAACAACGCCTTGTTGTCGCCCTCGCAGATTCTCGAGCTGCCGTGAGCAGTTGGCAGGTAATCCAGCTCAACCGGTTTAAGCGCGCGCCGTAGATTCAGGGGTCGGCGTGTTTTCGGCTGGCACCACAACCGGAACCGGCTCCAGTGCGGCCTCCAACGCCTCGGCGATCTTGGACACGAAGGTCAATTCCACGTCGCGTTTGACGGTGTCGGGAATGTCCACAATGTCTTTGCGATTGCGTTCAGGAAGCAGAATGCGCCGAATGCCCGCGCGGTGAGCCGCCAGCACCTTTTCCTTCACCCCGCCGATGGGCAGCACGTTGCCGCGCAAAGTGATTTCACCTGTCATCGCCACGTCGCCGCGCACGCGCCGTCCTGTAAACAGCGACACCATCGCCGTTACCATCGCCACGCCCGCTGAAGGCCCATCTTTCGACACCCCGCCCGCAGGCACGTGCACGTGCACGTCGGTCTTGTCGAAGTCGATGTTGATTTGAAGTTCATCCACGTGCGAACGCACCCAAGACATGGCCGCGCGCACAGACTCTTTCATCACATCCCCCAGCTGCCCCGTGAGGATCAAGGTGCTCTTGCCCGGCATTTGTGAAGCTTCGATGAACAAGATGTCGCCGCCCGTGGGTGTCCAGGCAAGCCCTGTGGACACGCCCGGCACCTCGGTGCGTTCTGCCACCTCAGAGTAATACTTCTGCGGCCCCAGAATTTCAGCCACGCGGGCGGGGGTGATCACGGGATCATAAGCCTCGTCCTCGGCCACTTTCACGGCAATGCCGCGAATGACGTTGGCCACCTCGCGCTCAAGGTTACGCACACCCGCTTCTCGGGTGTATTGCTCGATCACCGTGCGCACACCTTCTTCGGTGAAGGTTGCTTGTTCAACGGTGAGCCCGTGCTCTTCAACTTGCTTGGGCACCAAGTGCCGGTTGGAGATCTGCAGCTTCTCCTCAGCGGTGTACCCGGGAATTTCCAACACCTCCATGCGGTCGAGCAGGGCGGGTGGGATGGTTTCCAGGTTGTTGGCTGTGGCAATGAAGATCACGTTCGACAGGTCGAAGGTGACTTCCAAGTAGTGGTCGGAAAAGCTGTTGTTTTGTTCGGGATCCAAAACCTCGAGCAAAGCCGCAGAAGGGTCGCCGCGGAAATCGGAGCCAAGCTTGTCGATCTCGTCCAGCACGAAAACGGGGTTCTTCGTTGCCACCTTGCGCATGCCCTGAATCACACGACCGGGCAGGGCGCCAATGTACGTGCGGCGGTGTCCGCGAATTTCGGCCTCGTCGCGCACACCACCCAACGAGATGCGAATGAACTCACGTCCCAAAGACTTGGCAATCGAGCGACCTAAAGAGGTCTTGCCCACGCCCGGAGGTCCGGCCAAGCACAAAATGGGGCCCTTTTTGCCAGGCGCCAATTTGCGCACGGCCAGGTACTCCAAGATGCGCTTTTTCACCTTTTGCAGATCGTAGTGATCGGCGTCCAGAATGTTGCGTGCTTCTTCAAGGTTGAGCGCATCTGTGGTTTGTTTCGCCCAAGGAAGCTCCACCAACCATTCCAAGTAGGTGCGTTGAACCGTATATTCGGCCGATGATTGCGCCATTTGCCGCAGCCTATCCAGCTGCTTTTTGGCCACCTTCACCACGTCTTCCGGCATTTCGGCGGCTTTGATCCGCTCTTCAAAAACCTCGAGATCCGACGCGTCGTCGCCTTCGCCCAATTCGTCTTGAATGGCCTTGAGCTTCTGGCGCAGCACCGCCTCGCGCTGATGCTTTGAGAACTCCTCACGGACTTGGCTGTCGATCTTCTGCTTGACCTTGATCAGCTCCACCTTGCGCTGGAGCAGCACCAGCAAGTGCCGCAAGCGTTCTGCCACGTTGGTTTCCACCAACAGCGACGCGCGCTCTTCGGCTGTGAGATCAACCGTGGCCGCCGTGATGTCGCCCAATCGCGCCGGATCTTTGCTTTGGTCGAGGATCTGCGCCGCCTCGTCAGGAATGTCGGGGGAGATGGCGATGAGCTGCTTGGCCACGTCGTAAACCGCCATGCCCAATCCGTCGATCTCGATCGCATTTTCCCGCGTTTCGGGTGCGGCTTCGTAGGTTGCGAGCAAAAACGGCTTGTCTTGTGAGAAGCCAGTGATCTTGCGCCGTTCAATGCCACGAAGCACAGCGGTGATGCGGCTTTCAGCAGCTTTCACCACACGAACAATTTCGCCTTCAACGCAAATGGGGAACAAATCTTCCCCTGCCGGCTCCTCGATGTCGGCGTCTTTTTGCGTTCCCACCAACAGGCGCGCGCCCTTGCCGGGTAGGCTTTCTATAAGTTTTAGCGAACTGGAACGCCCGATTTCCACGGGCATCACTGCGCCGGGGAAAAGCACAAGGTTCCGAAGGGAGAGCAGCGGCAGCGTCTTGGGGTCGGACGTCGTCATGTAGAATGCCTCTAATTTGGCCTGGTTAGCAGCGGCTCCAGGCTACAATGAACTTAGGAAACCCACCTGGAAACCGCAAGGATTACTTCCTAAACGCAACCCTCTTCCTTTTACTTCGGTTTGTTGGGCGCTTCTGTTGAGACGCCCGGTCTGTAAGGACGTTGCAATCCCACCCCAAAAAGGCGGTTTGAAAACGCGGCCTAAAATGGCCTCACCTTTTCGTTTTGCGTTCGCCGCGCCAATTCCTCCACCAACTTAACGGATTCTTGGTCGTCCGCTGCGAGCTTGGGAACCACAACCTCTATGCGACAAAGCTGATCCCCCGCCGTTCCGTCGCCGCGCCCCACACCCTTGCCGCGCAACCGCAGCTTGCGTCCGCTTGAGGTTCCAGGTGGTATGGTTAACCACACGGATCCATCAATCGTGGGAACTTGCACCTTCGCGCCCAAGATGGCTTCGGACAAGCCAATGGGCAGGTCCAATTCGAGGTCGTGTTCGTTACGGCGAAGGAACGGATGCGGTTCCACCGCGATCTGCAGAAACAGGTCGCCCGCGGCGCCGCGGCCGTCTGCGTTGCCCCCTTGGCGCGCCACCCGTAGCCGCCCCCCCGTCTCGACGCCCGGCGGGATCTGAACCTCAACGGTTTTCCCCGAGCCCGTGCGGACCTTGCGCTTGGCCCCACGTGCGGCGTCTTCAAGCGAAATACGCAAGGTGGCTTGCATGTCCAAACCTCTTTGCCCGCCGCCCGTGCGTGCGCCCGCGCCCCCGCCCCCTCGCGCCCCGCCGGCGCCAAACAGGCTGGCGAAAATGTCGCCCAGGTCGCCGTTGAAGTTCTGCGACACCCGAAAACCGCCTCCGCCCGGGCCCCCGCCGCCGCGGCCGCCGAAGATCTCGGCGAACATGTCGGGGTCAAAGCCCTGGGGCATGCCGTCGGAGCCGGTGGGCGCGTGCTTCAAGCGATCATACTCGGAGCGCTTTTTGGCATCGCCCAGGATCTCATACGCTTCCGTGACCGCTTTGAACCGCTCGGTTTTGGTTTTGTCACCGCCCGTGGCGTCCGGGTGATACTCCTTGGCAAGCTTTCGGTAAGCCTTCTTTATGTCCGCATCGCTAGCGGATTCTGAAACGCCTAGGGTCGAGTAAAGGTCCTTCATGTGTGTTGATCACGAGGTCGTTGCGGGAACCACTTTACGAGAGAATTGCAGAGCATCGCCAATTTGATCCACCAAGATGGTATCGCCGGGCCCAAAGCTGCCGCTGATGATTTGTTTGGCCAAGGGGTCTTGGATGTATCTCATGATCACGCGCTTGAGCGGGCGAGCGCCATAGGTGGGATCATACCCCTTGTCCGCCAAAAAGGTGCGGGCTTGAGCGCTGAGCTCCAGGTCTAGGTCGCGGTCTCGCAGCAGTTTGCGGAAGCGGTCCACCTGAATCTCAACGATTTGATCCAGGTCCTTGCGCTGCAGCTGACCGAAGGTGACGATGTCGTCGACGCGGTTGAGGAACTCAGGGCGGAAGGTGCGCCGCAATTCGCCTAGCACCCGCTCGTGTAAGTCCTCCGGGTCGCCTCCCGCGGCGATCAGATGGCTGCCCACGTTCGAGGTCATGATGATCACGGTGTTGCGGAAGTCCACGGTGCGGCCGTGGCCATCCGTGAGCCGCCCATCGTCCAGCACCTGAAGCAAAATGTTGAACACGTCGGGATGCGCTTTTTCGATTTCGTCGAACAGCACCACCGCGTAGGGGCGTCGGCGCACGGCCTCTGTCAGTTGGCCGCCTTCATCGTAGCCCACGTAGCCGGGGGGGGCGCCAACCAAGCGCGACACGGCGTGCTTTTCCATGTATTCCGACATGTCGATGCGAACCATATGGGTTTCGTCGTCGAACAAAAACGCCGCCAACGTGCGCGCCAATTCGGTTTTGCCTACGCCTGTGGGGCCCAAGAAGATGAAGGACCCAATGGGGCGATTGGGATCTTGCAAACCCGCGCGTGACCTGCGAACGGCATTGGCAATGGCCTCCACCGCGCGCTCTTGCCCAATCACGCGCTTGTGCAGGCGTTCTTCCATCTGCACAAGCCGCTCTTGTTCCGCTTCCAGCATTTTGTCAACCGGCACCCCCGTCCACTTCGAAACCACCGCGGCCACGTCCGCTTCGGTGACTTCCTCGCGGAGGAAGCCGCCATCTTTCTGCGCAGCCTTGATGTCCTCGGCCGAAGCGGCCAAGCGCCGCTCTAGCTCGGGAATGCGGCCATACCGAAGTTCGGCGGCGCGATTGAGGTCGCCTTGCCGTTGCGCCAGCTCAGAGTTGGTTCTGGCGGCCTCCAACTCCTCTTGCGCTTTGCGAAGCTGAACGATCACGTCCTTTTCGCGCTGCCAGCGGGCCTTCATGGCCGCCGCTTCCTCTTTGAGGTCCGCGATTTCTTCTTCCACAGCGGTCAGGCGTTTGCGCGCGCCCTCGTCCTTTTCTTTGCTCAGCGCCGACTGTTCAATGGCAAGCGACGTAAGCCGCCGTTCCAGCTGATCGATGGGCTCAGGCAAAGAATCAATTTGAATCTTCAACCGGCTGGCCGCCTCATCGATAAGATCGATGGCTTTGTCAGGAAGTTGCCGCCCGGTGATGTAGCGGGTCGAAAGCTTCACGGCGGCCACCAACGCGCCATCGCGGATGCGAATGCCATGGTGAACTTCGTAGCGTTCCTTCAGGCCGCGCATGATGGCCACGGCGTCTTCAGCCGAAGGTTCGCCCACCAAGACAGGCTGAAACCGACGTTCAAGTGCTTTGTCCTTTTCGATGTGCTTTCGGTACTCGTCCAGCGTGGTGGCCCCCACGCATCGAAGTTCGCCGCGGGCCAAAGCGGGTTTCAGCATGTTGGCCGCATCCACCGCGCCCTCGGCGCCGCCCGCACCCACCAGCGTGTGCAATTCATCGATGAAAAGGATGATTTGCCCCTGCGCCGATGCAATTTCCTTCAGAACCGCCTTCAACCGATCCTCGAATTCGCCACGGTACTTGGTGCCGGCGATGAGTGACCCCAAATCAAGCGCCAAGATTTTTTTGTGCTTGAGCGATTCGGGCACGTCGCCGGCGGCGATGCGCTGGGCGATGCCTTCCACAATGGCGGTTTTGCCCACGCCGGGCTCGCCGATCAGCACGGGGTTGTTCTTGGTTCGGCGCGACAGCACTTGCATCGAGCGGCGAACCTCCTCGTCCCGGCCGATCACGGGATCCAATTTCCCTTTCCGGGCTTCTTCGGTCAGGTCGCGTGTGAACTTCGCCAAAGACTGGTAACGGGTTTCGGCGTCTTGGTCGGTGACCCGCTGCGATCCGCGCACTTCGGCCAAGGCCTTCATGAGCGCGTCGATGGTCACGCCGCTGGCTTTGAGCACCCGCGACGCCGCGCCAAAGTCTTTGGCGGCCAACGCCAGCAGCAAATGTTCGCTAGAAACGTAGTCGTCTTTGAACGCTTGCGACTGTTTGGTGGCCTCTTCGACAAATTCCTTGAACCGGCGCCCGAAATAAATGTCGGCGGATGACCCGCGCACCTGCGGAAGGTCGTCAATCGCCTTTTGCAGTTCGGCTTCGATGCGGTCGACGTCCGCCCCGATTTTGCTCAAGATGGCCGAAGCCACACCTTCGTCTTGCGCCAACAACGCGGCCAAGGCGTGCTCGGGGGTGAGCTCTTGATGCGACCGTTGTTCGGCCAAATCGTGAGCCGCTTTTAGGGCTTCTTGCGCCTTGATGGTCAGTTTGTCGAGCCTCATGACACTTCGGATGTAAGCACCGCGCCTGGGCGGTAAAGGCGCAATCCCAATGATTGCGCTGCTGTGGCTGCGCCGGTGGTACTGACGCTGCGAGTCTTATCGCAACATAACTTGAGCCCAGTTTGTCATCGCACCGTGGACGCCGACGGTGGCTTACGAGTAGATTGCGTGGCCCATGTCTTATTTGGTTCTGGCGCGCAAATACCGGCCTCGAAGGTTCGCGGACCTTGTGGGGCAGGAACACGTGGCCAAAACGCTGACAAACGCGATTGCGCTGGATCGCGTTCACCATGCTTTTTTGTTCACCGGGGCGCGCGGCGTGGGCAAAACCAGCTCGGCACGGATACTGGCGATGGCGCTGTCGTGCGAAACCGGGCCCACGCCCAATCCGTGCGGGCAATGTGGCCTTTGCAAAGAGATCGCCAGTGGGCAATCCGTGGATGTGCTGGAGATTGACGGCGCCTCGAACACCGGCGTCGACGACGTGCGCACCCTGCGCGAAGGCGTGAAGTATGCCCCGTCGCGCGCCCGCAAGAAGGTGTACATCATCGACGAAGTTCATATGCTTTCCACAAGCGCCTTCAACGCTTTGCTGAAAACGCTGGAGGAGCCGCCTTCGCATGTGGTGTTCATCTTGGCCACCACGGAAGTTCACAAGATTCCGGCCACGATCATGTCGCGGGTGCAGCGATACGATTTTAAGCTCGTGCCCACAGCGCGCTTGGTAGAACATCTGGGAACGATTCTGCAAGCCGAGGGCGTGAAGTTCGATGTGGATGGCTTGCGCGTGGTGGCTCGCCAGGCTGCTGGCTCCGTGCGCGACGCGCTTTCGCTGCTGGATCAAGTGATCGCCTTTGTGGGCGATGAGGCCATCACCGCCGAGCGCGCGGCGCAGGTTTTGGGCTTGGCCGACAACCGCCTGCTGTTTTCCTTGGGACAGGCCGTATTGACCAAAGACGTAGCAACGGCCTTGCGTGCGCTGTCGGCGGCCATGGATCGTGGGGTTGATCTGACCCAACTCGCCCGCAATTTTCTCACTTTCCTGCACGACCTGGAAATGGTGGCGTTGCTTGCCGATCCCAGCGACGTTGTGGATCTGACAGCTGAGGAAGTTGCAGAAGCCAAAACCTTGGCCGCGCAAGCGCACGGCGGGCTGCTGCAGATGTTGTTCGATCGGTGGGCGCGGGCGGTGGAGGAGGGGGGCAAATCTTTAACGCCGCGTTTGCTCTACGAAATGGCGATGGTCGACTTGTGTTTGGCCGAGCCGCTGTTGCCGTTGGGCGACCTTTTGGGTCGACTTGAATCCTTGGAAGGTCGCTTAGGCCCGTCCGGCGGGACGCCCGGTGGCGCGGCTCCCCCAACCGGGGGCGGCCCTGGGGCGCGCAAGCCGCTGAGCGCGCAACCGCCCCCTCCCGCAAGCCGTGCGATGAACTCCGAGGCGGGCGCTGTGGCTCTTCAAGAGGCACCCGCTGTCGCCTCGCCGCCACGTCCCACGCTGGTGCCGCCGCCAGCGGCCTGGCCTCCTCCCAGGAACGATGTCCCTGTTGCCAGTGTGACCGTCGCGTCCCCCGCACGCAGCCCGCACACCGCTGATGTGTCGCGATTTTGGCAAGAGGTTCGCGAGACGGTGCAAACGCGCAGCCCGATGTTGGCGGCTGCCCTGGAACACGCGGCGGTGGCTGATGTGAGCGAAGGGCACCTGACCGCCGTTTTTTCTGACAAGTTCCAGTGCGACCAGGTCGAACGCAATCGCGCGAAGATCGAAGCGATCATGGCCGATCTGGGCGGCCGCCCGATCCGGCTTGAGGTGAAACAAGGTGAAGGCCGCGCGGCCTTAATGCCTTCGCCCGTGCACTCTGAGGCGCATGCGGCAGAATCGGATCGGAAACGCCGCGAGGATGAAGCTCGTCGTCACCCCATGATTCAAAAAGCCCAGGACGTTTTCGGCGCCAAGCTCACCGGCATCAAGACTTAAACCCAGCAAAAGGCGACAACATGGATTTCGATCTCAAGAATTTGTTTGAAACGGCTCAAAAGGTTCAGTCTGAAGTTGCCCGTGTGAAAGCAGAGCTGGCTGAAAAAACTGTGACCGGCGAGGCTGGGGGCGGTTTGGTTCGCTGTGTGGCCAACGGCAAGGGTGAGGTGGTCTCCTTGGACATCGACCCAAGCGTCATCAATGCGGCCGAAAAGCAGCTACTGGAACAGTTGGTGGCGGGCGCCGTGAATGTGGCTTTGGATGCCGTTCGGGATCTGGCGCAGTCGGAGCTGTCCCGCGCCACGGGCGGTTTGCCCCTGCCTGCGGGCTTGATGGGAAGCTGATGGCGGCCGCCGGCCCCATCGCCCGGTTGGTGCAACAGCTGGCGAAATTGCCCGGAGTGGGAGAAAAAACCGCGACGCGGCTTGCGTTTCACATCCTGCGTTCTTCCGCCGCGGACGCGCAGGCACTGTCCGATGCCATTGCGGATGTGAAAACCCGCGTGCGGCAGTGCCAAACATGTTGGGACTTCACCGAAAGCGACCCGTGCGCGTTGTGCGCTGATGGCCGTCGCGACGGCACCACGATTTGCGTGGTGTCGCAGCCTCAAGATGTTGTGGCGGTTGAACGGGCGGGCGGCTACCAGGGCCTCTACCATGTTTTGCACGGGGTTTTGGCGCCGCTGGACGGGGTGGGACCCGACGATCTTCGAATCGCCGAACTTATCCGTCGATGTGGGCAGAATGCTGTTGCAGAAGTAATCGTTGCCACTAATCCCAGTGTGGAGGGTGAGACCACCGCGGTGTACATCGCCAAACTTCTCAAACCCCTTGGCGTACGGGCCACCCGCATCGCCACGGGTGTTCCCATGGGCGGCGAATTGGAGTATGCAGACCGCTTCACCTTGGCGCGCGCCATAGACGGGCGGCGAGACATTTAATGGCAGAGGTCCAGCAACCGCTCAACTTGGCGGCCAATCCAGCCGAATCGATGCCTGCGCGTGCGGGGAACGGCTCCGGTCGCGAAATCAAAGTTATTGAGTGGTTATGCAACCTTGATGCTGGGCGCTGCCGATGATATCAGTGGACACAGGCCATATTCGGCCCACCCTCTTACAACCCAGCCAAAGCGACGGAGATTCATGAGCTCGCCCAACGTAATGTTCCCAGAGGAGCAGCAGGCCATAGATAAGGTCTGCGCCAAGCTCCATCGGGACGCCAACGCCAAAGCCGTTCTTCTTATTGGGCGGGATGGGCAGCCCGTGGCCGAGGCCGGCGACGTGGCCGAATTGGATGTCACATCCTTGTCGTCACTCACCGCCGGCAACGTGGCCGCCACCGGTGGCATCTCGCAGATTCTTCGTGAGAAGGATTTCACAAGCCAGTTTCACGAGGGTGAGCGCACTCACGTTCACATCACTTTGGTCAGCAACCGCGCCATTTTGCTGGTGCTGTTCGACGAGCGTTCATCGTTGGGCTTGGTCCGCTTGCGGGTGCGAAAGGCTTCAGAAGAGATGGGGCGATTGTTCGAGCAGGCGTCGGCGCGGGCCCTGGATGCGGGTCAGCCCTCGATCCTCAAAGAGATCACCGACAGCGACATCGATAATTTGTTCAACGATTAGGGGGCGTAGATGAGTTTCATCAACTACTCGTCCCGAGAAATCAACTGCAAGCTGGTCTATTACGGGCCGGGCCTGTGTGGGAAAACCACGAACCTGCAGTACATTTATCAAAAGACGGCGCCAGACGCGAAGGGCAAGATGATCTCGCTTGCCACCGAAACTGAGCGCACGTTGTTCTTCGACTTCTTGCCGCTGTCGTTGGGCGAGATTCGGGGCTTCAAAACCCGATTCCACCTTTACACAGTGCCAGGGCAGGTGTTTTACGACGCGAGCCGCAAGCTGATTCTCAAAGGCGTTGACGGCGTTGTGTTTGTGGCCGATTCCCAAGTGGAACGCACCGAGGCCAACATCGAATCCATGGAGAATCTGCGCACCAACTTGGTCGAGCAGGGCTACAACTTGGACAAGATCCCGTACGTCATTCAGTACAACAAACGTGATCTGCCCAACGCCGCCCCGCTTCAGGAGCTGCGTGAATTGCTCAATCCTGCCGGGATGCCTGAGTTTGAGGCAGCGGCTGTGTCGGGGCAGGGCGTGTTTGACACCCTCAAGGCGGTTGCCAAGGCCGTTTTGACGGAATTGAAACGCGGCGGTTAAGCGTTTAAAAGCGGCCTGCCGCCGCGGCGGGCGCTCAGTCTCGCATCAGCGTGAGTGAGGCCAACACCGTGGCCAGCAGCGCGTTGGCCAGCAGGAACATTTGGTCCAAGCTGTTGGGCACCCAATTGACGTCGACGAAGCCGCCCACCCCCAAGGCCACAAGAAGTCCCGCCACGCCCAGGGCGAAGCCTGCCAGGGCGGGGCGAAGGTTCTTGACGCTGTAGCCTACCGCGACAGCGGCCAGCGGAAGCAGGGCGCTGAGCAGCAGCGGGCTGCCATGTGCACCGGCGCCCAGCAGCGCCGCCAGCCACGTGGACAAGCCCAAGGGCAGCCCCTGCGTCAGCGGCGCCAAGGCGGCCGGTGTGGCGACACCCAACAAACCCAGCGCCCACGGAACCACAAACAGCCCCGACGAGCCTAACACCAGCCCCAAGCCAAAGGTGCCACGGCCACTCGAGAGGGCCAACTTCCGGCGACGGCGGAGGCCTCCACCCACGCCCAGCGCAAGTGTGGCCGCAAACGCCAATGCGCCACCCCCCCGCAAATTCTGAGCCCGCGCCAGCGCGGCCTGGGCATCAACGATGCCGGCGCCGTAGTGATCGTTGACGCGTTCGTCCTGGGCAACCTTGCCGTCCAGCGGCTTGGGCGTGCGGGCGGTGGACATCAAGATGGCTTCCACGGCATCCGGGTTGGTTACGCCCGCGCCCACCACCAACGCCGCCACGCCCGCCACATGCGGCGAGGCCATTGAGGTGCCCATGAACCACAGGTAATCCTGTCGATGGGTTTGGCCGGGCACCACTGTGTGTTGCAACACGCCGTCGGGTTGCCCGTCGCCGTTTTGGTCAACGCGCACGTTGCCCCCCGGGCCCGCAATGTCCACAGTTTTGCCCCAGTTTGAGTAAAACGTAGTGGCTTCGTCGAACTGGGTCGCAGCCACCGCCATGACATCGGCGTAGTGGCCGGGGTAGCTCACGCGGCCACGACCGTCATTGCCAGCCGCCGCCACCACCACGACGCCATTTTTGCGTGCGTACTTCACTGCATTGTGAATCGTGCCCACGGGGAACGGCCCACCCAAACTCATGTTAATCACGTGGGCGCCGTGGTCCGCTGCCCATCGGATGGCTTGCGCGATGGCCGCCATAGAGCCCGATCCGCGCGCGGAAAGCACCTTGATCGGCATGATGCTGGCGCCAAAAGCCACCCCAGAGACACCAAGGCCGTTGTGCGTGGATTGCGCGATGGTGCCAGCCACGTGGGTGCCGTGCCCATGATCGTCAGCCGCGTCGGTCGTGTTGTCCACGAAGTTGTACCCGGGCACGAAGTTGGTTTTCGCCAGATCGCCCACCTGACTGACACCCGTATCGATAACGGCCACCACCACGCCGCGGCCCTGGCCCTGTTTCCAGGCCTCAGGCAAACCAATTTGGCGCAGATGCCATTGGTAGGCAAAGCAGGGGTCGTCGGGAAAACCCGGGCGGGCCGCGCCGGCCTTTTCGTCGCTGCACTCCTTGAGCGACGGCGGGGAGGCGAGGGCCAAAAAGTCACCGGGCGGAATCGAGGCTTCAACGTCGAAATCCACCGATTCCACCGATGGATCTTGGCGCAGGCTTGGCAAGGCGGCGCGCAGCGCTTCGGGCGACGAAAAGTGAATGCGGTAAAGGCGGTCGGTGCGCGAGTAATCGCTTACGGGAACCTCGTCATAGGCATTCTTGGCGAGGTCGGCATCGGTAACGCCGTCGCGAAAATCAACCACCAAGGTGCGAGGGCTGGTTTCGTATCCAGCCCAGAAGGCGGTTTCGAGCGTTGTCGGGTCCGTCGCTTGCGCCCCTCGGTGGGTGTCCATTCGGCTGGCCGAAACCCAGGCAAAACCCAGTAGCACCGTGGCAAATGGCAACCAATGACGTGTTTTTGAGATCATGCGAATCCAATTTACCTGCATCGCCTGTGCCCTCCGTCTACCCAGTATAAAGGACTTTCCGAGCCCGAGCCGGTTTGCAATGACGCTGCCGCGATGCGACCGGTGTTGACCGCTTTGTTATGCTCGGCGTAAATTCCTTGTGAATTCAAAGTTGTTCCTGCGCTGATCGCGGGTTCCGGTTGTCCGCTGCTACCCCTGGAGCTGCCCTCTATGAAGTTTCTACCCTCGCTAACACGCGTTCTGGTTCGCTGCCTGGCCGTCTCCGTTTGGGCGTTGACGCTGGCAGGAGCCAGTGGATGGGTGGCCCCAGTGGCGTGGGCACAAAGCGAAGTGGCCATCGCCAAGGTCAAAGAGCTGAACCAGAAAGCCCTCAATGCTTACGAAAACCTCGAACTGGAAGAAGCGCGTAAGGCGCTGACTGAGGCGTTACAAATCTGTGCGCAAGAAGGCATGAATGCACACCCTTGGAAAGCCCGCACCCACGTGCACCTAGGCGCCATCTTGGCGGGCGGCTTTCAGCAGCGCGATTTGGCGATCAAACAGTTTCAGCGGGCGCTTGAACTGCAGCCCGAAATTTCTCTGACACCGTCGCTGCGCAATCCAGAGACGCAGGCTGTGTTCGATGAAGCCAAAAAAGCCGGCACAGCCGCGACGCCCACGCCTACGCCTACGCCTACGCCAACGCCCACCGAGGAGGTGCCGGCGAGCGAGCCTGAGATCAAGGGCATCTACCACAAGCCCGTGGCGTCCGCGCCCACAGGCGGCAAAGTCGATGTTCGTGCGCGTGTAGGCAAAGACGTTTCGTTCAAGCGGCTCGTGTTGGCCTACCGGCCTGAGGGCGCCACCGGCTTCCTTGCGCGCGACATGGACGCTGGGGCCGAGGGATGGTTTTCGGCGCGCATCCCGGAGCCGGCAACCCAGGGTGGACTGGTGCAATACTACATCGAAGCCCGCGACGAATCCGGGCGGCCTGTGGCCAGCAACGGCTCTGAAGCCGAACCACACCTGGTGGCGCTGGGCGACGCGGCTTTGGCAGGGCTCGACGACGCTTCGTTGGTTGAAGCTGACGAGGATGACGAGCAGCCGAAAAGCTTGGCGACTGCCTCGCCCGATCGCACCGGCTGGGTGTTTGGTGTGAGTGTGGGCTCCGGCCTGGGCTACGTTTCGGGCCAGCCCGAGGTGAATCCTCGCGACACAGACGATAACGCCATTGATTTTTCAGGCGTGGCGCCTTCGAAACTGGGACATTTGAACCTAGAGGGTGGCTACGCGATCTCACCTGGCTTTATCTTATCGCTTCAGGTTCGGCTGCAAACCGTCAGCGGTCCCACGGAAGCCGTTGGCTTCGAGCGCGACGCCAGCGGCGAGTTGAATGCTCGCAAGTTTTCGCCTGCCACAGGGGCCTTCGCCGCGTTTGCCAAGGCCACGTGGCTTTTGGGCCGCCCCGGAACTCTGCGTCCTTTTGTCTCCGTGATGGGTGGCGCTGGCGAGCTGCGCCACGTTGTGGACATCGGGGATCGCCGCAGCGACTGTGGCCCGCTGCCGCCCGGTTTCGACAGCGCGGACCCTGATTCGTTTCCCAGCCAACGCTGTGTGGACACCGTCAATTCGGGGCCCGTGTTCGCAGGGGGCGGCGCTGGGGTGATCTTGAAGTTGGCAGACGCGGTGGGCGTAACGGCGGGCCTCAACGCCCTGGTGGGGCTTCCCAATGTGGCTCTGCACGCGGACTTCAACCTGGGAATGCTGCTGCTGCTCTGACGCTTCGGACCGCTAGGTCGCTTCTGGCTGCCACAACGGCTCTGGCTCGTTGTAAAGCCGGCTGGCGTGCCGGCTCATCACGAACAACGCATCCGAGAGCCGATTCAAATACGGCACCGACCATTCGCCGATCGGCTCTTCAGCGGCCAGGCGCACCGCCAAACGCTCCGCGCGCCGGCACACCGTGCGCGCGAGGTGCAGGTAGGACGCCACCATGCCGCCGCCCGGGAGGATGAAGCTGCGCAGTTCGGGGAGATCCTCATTCCAGGTGTCAATCTCGTGCTCAAGCGCCTCCACGTGGCGCGCTTCGATGACGGGTTGCTGGGGGTGCCGATCGGCAGGCAGGGTGGCCAGGTCGCTACCAAGGTTGAACAGCTCATTTTGGATGCGCCGCAGTTTTTCTGCCAGTTCGGGCGCGCCTGTGGGCGCGTCGGGTAGCGCAAGCGTTGTGCGGGCCAGGCCCAGGCAACATGACAATTCGTCAACGGTGCCGTAACACGCAATGCGCGTCGAGTCCTTCCTTACCTTTTGACCACCCACGAGGCGGGTTTGCCCTTGGTCGCCGGTTTTGGTGTATATGCGGTTGAGTCGAACCATGCGCGCACCCTAGCACGGGCGTTCGTCACCATCGTTGCCACCACAATGGGGGCCGCGATGCGTTGTGAAACAAACCTTTACCTTGCAGCTGCGGCTGCAACCTGCTTTAAACTACCGCGCCTTTTGGCAAGGCGATTTCATTTACACGAGGAAGCCACCAGGTCATGCCGTCCATCGAAAAAGTTCGCAACATAGGTATCTCTGCCCACATCGACTCGGGCAAAACCACGCTGTCTGAGCGCATCCTGTTTTACACGGGCAAGATCCACAAAATCAGCGAGGTCCGGGGCAAGGATGGCGTGGGCGCGAAGATGGATTCGATGGATCTTGAGCGTGAAAAGGGCATCACGATCCAGTCGGCCGCCACTTACTGTGAGTGGAAAGACATCAACATCAATCTGATCGACACTCCGGGCCACGTTGACTTCACTGTGGAAGTGGAACGTGCCTTGCGCGTGCTCGACGGCGCGGTTTTGGTTCTGTGTGGCGTGGCTGGCGTGCAGTCGCAGTCGTACACCGTTGACCGTCAGATGCGCCGATACAACGTGCCGCGTTTGGCTTTCGTGAACAAGCTCGATCGCGCGGGCGCCAGCGGTGCGCGTGTGGCCGCTCAGCTCAAAGAAAAGCTGGGTCATCACGTTGTGGTGATGCAAATTCAGATGGGCGAAGAAGATCGCCTGCAGGGCCTTGTCGATTTGGTGAAGATGAAGGCCTTCTACTTCGATGGCGACAACGGCGAAGACATTCGTATCGAAGAGATCCCCGCCGACTATGTTGACGCCGCCAAGGCCGCGCGCCTGGCAATGATCGAGGCGATTTCCGAGGTGGATGACATCTTGGCAGAAAAGTTCATTGCGGAGGAGGAGCCCACCGAAGCCGAGATCATGGCCGCCGTTCGGCGTGCTTGCATCGCCTTAAAGGCCACACCGGTTTTCATGGGGTCGGCCTACAAGAACAAGGGCGTGCAACTCTTGCTCGATGGCGTGTCTGACTACCTTCCCAACCCCAACGAGGTCAACAACTTCGCATTGGACCAGAAGAAGGGCGAAGAGCGCTTCAAGCTGGAGTCTGACGAAAACAAGCCGCTGGTGGCTTTGGCGTTCAAGTTGGAAGATGGCCGTTACGGTCAGCTTACGTACATGCGCGTTTATCAGGGCAAGATGAACAAGGGCGAATTCATCTTCAATTGCTCCGCAAGCAACAAGAAGGTGAAGGTTCCGCGTTTGGTGCGCATGCACTCAAACGAAATGAACGACGTAGAGTCCGCCCAGGCGGGCGGCATCGTGGCTCTGTTTGGTGTTGAGTGCGCCTCGGGCGACACCTTCACCGACGGGCGGCTGGATGCCACCATGACTTCGATGCACGTGCCTGACGCCGTGATCTCGTTGGCCGTGAGCCCGAAAGACAAGGCCACTTCCGCCAACTTCTCCAAGGCGCTGAACCGCTTTACAAAGGAAGACCCCACCTTCCGCGTACATCGCGACGAAGAGTCAGCCCAAACCATCATCAGCGGCATGGGCGAGCTTCACCTTGAAATCTACATCGAGCGCATGAAGCGCGAGTACGCCTGCGAAGTGATCGCTGGCAAGCCGCAAGTGGCTTACCGCGAAACCATCAAGCGGAAAGCCGATTACAACTACACCCACAAGAAGCAAACGGGTGGCTCGGGTCAGTACGGCCGCGTGGCGGGCTTCATCGAGCCCCACGTTGCCGAAAGCGGGGCGCTTTACGAGTTCGTGGATGACATCACCGGCGGCGTGATTCCCAAGGAGTTCATTCCTGCTGTCGATAAGGGCTTCAAAGAGGCCATCTCAAAGGGACCTTTGATTGGCTTTCCCATCGTTGACGTGCGCTGCACTTTGAACGACGGTCAATACCACCCCGTCGATTCGTCTGAACTCGCGTTCAAAACGGCGGGCATCATGGGCTTCCGCGAGGGATATATGAAAGCCGACCCCACCATCCTTGAACCCATCATGTTGGTGGAAGTGACCTTCCCTGAGGAATTCCAAGGCAACGTGTTGGGTCAATTGAACCAGCGCCGCGGCCAGATCGTGTCCACGGACAAAGAAGAAGGCTTCGTGCGCGCTCAGGCTGAAGTGCCTCTGAACGACATGTTCGGTTACTCAACCGACCTGCGCTCAGGCACCCAGGGCAAGGGCGAGTTCTCAATGGAATTTAAGCGCTACGCTGAGGTTCCCAAGCAACAGCGCGACGCGATGATCGCGGAATTCCGCGCCAAGAAAGAAAAAGAGAACCGCTAAACTTTGGTTCTCTCCCGTTGCGCCTTCTAGGCGCGCTTGTGGGCCCGCGACCTGATTTGAAGGTTTCGGGCCCACATCTTTTTTGCGGTTTTGGCATGCTGCGCGGACGTGCAGGTGTTTGGCTTAGGTTTTGATCCCGCTCTGCCGATTTTCTTGCTTGT
>JBBSJE010000090.1:0-21577 GCA_038257535.1 Polyangia bacterium | reverse complement strand
GAAGCGGGCGATTTGGCTCGTCAGCGCGTGACCCGTTTGGTGAGCGAGCTGTCTCAGCTCATCAAGCGCGTGATCAAGATCGAATACGAAATTCTGCAGGGCGAAAAGGGCACTTTGCAGCAGGAAATTGTCGAAGAGCAGCAGGCGAACAAGTCCTCGAAGTCGAAAGAGGTGGGCAACGTGCGGGTTGACGATGAGCACCTTTATTGGCCTTTCCGTGGCGAGTACTGGCGCGACGAACTTGGGTATTACCGTGTGCGGCTGCTGAACAAGTGCAGCCACAGCGCTCCTGAAGGCGCGCCCACGGGTCCCACCGAATAATTGGAAGCGAGATGTTTACGCATCCGAAGGAGCACACAGTAACCATGCGCAGCATGTCTTTAGGCCTACGGGCCCATGTTTTGAAACTTTGCACCCTGGGTACGGCCCTGGGTGTTCTTATTTCCACGCCCGCTCAGGCGGCCACCTACAAGAAAAACGAACGGGAAATCGGTGGCGTCAAACAAACCGATCTGACCAAGCCTAAGGCGCCCGATGCGCCCAAGGCGGATTCAGGCCCGGTGTTGACGATCGATGAGTTCGTGGAGCAAAAGCGCTCCGAAATCATGAAGATCGTCGATCGTCAGATCGAGCAAATGCAGCGCTTGGTCAACGTGACCGAAGACAGCGACCCACAAAAGCCAGATTTTCACTTTCGCTTGGCCGAGTTGTTCTCGGAAAAGCACCGCTACTACACTTTCTACGCGCGTGGCCTGGATCAAAAAATCTTCGACGCCAAAGGCAGTGAAAAGCAAAAGCTGCAGTCGAACCAAAAAGAAGCTGAAAAGCGCTCTGAAACGTATCTAAAAGAAGCGGTGAAGTCGTACATGGCGGCGCGGAACTTCAAAAAGTTTGGCCGCATGGACGAGGTGCTATTTAAGCTGGCCTACCTGCTGCAAACGGTGAAGCGGGAAGACCTGGCGCGTGAAGTTTTCCACGAGCTCATCAAGGACTACCCCAACTCGAGGTACATTCCCGACGCTTACCTTTCGTTCGCAGAGTTCTACTTCGCCAAAAACGAAATGGACGCTGCGCGCAAGTTTTATGAGCGGGTCGAGCAGTTTCCCGATTCCAGCGTGTACGGCTACGCCGTTTACAAAAAAGGCTGGTGCTACGTCAACCTGGGCGACTTCAAGAAGGCGCTTGAAATCTTTGTCAGCGTGATTCGGCTGACCGAGCAGGGCAAGGGTGGCAACAAAGGCCAGCGCGAAGCGCTTCAGCGCGAGGCGCGCAAAGACGTGGTGAAGGCTTACGCCCGCGTGGGTGGTCCCGACAAGGCCTGGGAATTCTTCCAACGGGTGGGTGGCGATTTTGCGCCGCGCATGATGGAAGGTTTGGGAGAGCTGTACTGGGAACAAGGCATGTTCGGCGATTCCAGCAAAGTATATCGCCGCATCATTAGCGTAAACCCTCAGTCTGAACGCGTGTGCGAATGGCAGAACAAGATTCTGCGCAACACGCTTTCAGAGGGCAAGAAGAGCGATCAGGTTCAAGAACTGCAGCGGTTGGGGGCAGCGTACGAACTGGTCTCGAAGAAAAATGGCGTGAAAAAGGCCGTGATCGACGAATGCAAAAACGCCTTTCACGACACCACCAAAGAGCTGGCGCTGATTTGGCACAAAGAGGCGCAAAAGACCAAGAACAACGACACCTATGAATTGGTGCGTTTCATCTACACCGAGTACCTGAAGTATTTCGAGAAAGAGCCCGGCGCCGAAGACATGATCTTCTACTTCGCCGAAGTTTTGTGGATGACCGAGCGGTGGAAGGAAGCGGCCGAGCAGTACACCAAGTTTGTTGAGCGCAGCCCCAAGCACAAAGACGCCAAGGACGCAGCGTACGCGGCTGTTTTGGCCTGGCAGAACGCGCTGAACATCACCGACACGCGGCCGGCCGCCAAAGAGGACGACAAAAAGTTTGAAAAAATCGAGCTGCCGGCAGCTCAGAAGAAGATGATCGAAGCCTACGACACGTACATCAAGTACGTGCCCGATTCACCTGACTTGGTGAAGATCAAGTACCGCAAGGCGCGCGTTTACTACGAGTACAACCACTTCGAGGACGCAGCCAAGTACTTTGCCGAGGTGGTCAATAGCCACGCCGACGACGAGCTGGCAATCTACTCTGCCAACCTTTTGCTCGACTCGCTCAACGTTTTGGGGCGCACCGACCAACTGGTGTTCTGGGTGGACAAGTTTGTGCAGAACCCCGTGCTGATGAAGGACGAGGAGTTCCGCAAGCAGATGGTGTCGCTGAAGACCGATGCTTTGGTCAAAGAAGCCAAGGACTTCGAGAACACGTCGAAATACAAAGAATGCGGCATTTCCATGGTGGCCGCGGCGGAATCGATGCCCGATCACCCCAAGCACGACGAGCGGCTTTACAACGCGGGCCTGTGCTTCCAGAACGCCCGCCTCATCGGCCAAGCAATCCGCTACCGCCGTCAGCTGATCACCGAGCACCCCAACAGCCCGTTGGCGCAAAAAGCGCTGTTCCAGGTGGCAGCCGGCTATCACCAGATCGCCTCGTACACAAAGGCTTCCGAGTACTACGAGCAATTCGCCACCAAATGGCCGGGCGAAGATCGATCGCCCACCGCTTTGGGCAACGCCACCGTGTTTCGTATTGGCTTGGGTGAAAACGACAAAGCCAAAGAAAACATGAACTCGTTCATCAAGTTCTACGGCGGTCGCAAACCTCAGGACGCGGCTGATGTGTTCTTTCAGATGGGTGAGATCTACGAAAAGCAAGGTGATGACGATGGGCTCATCCGCCACCTAGAGGCCTATTTGAAGACGTGGGCGAAAAAAGGTGGGATCGACAAAGAGATTCTGGCGCACTTCAGGATGGGCGAGCTGTTGTGGAACCGTTCGTGCCCCGTGAAAACTGTGAACGGCGCCTGCATCGAGGTTAAGCGCGTGGAAGCCACGGGCCGCGAGCTGGCGTTCGATAAAATCAAGCGCCAACAAAAAGGCAAGAAGCTGCGCATTCCGAAGCAAACACAGTGTGGTCCTGCCACCCGGTCCAAAGTTATCGTTCACGACCGCAAGGGCAACTTTGCCAAAGACGCACAAAAACACTTCGACGCCGCCTTAAAGCTGTTCAACAAGGGCAAGGGCCTTGAGCGTGTTCCGGGCGAATCTGCGGCGGAAAAGCAGGCCCGCGCAGGGTTGGCCACGTCGGCTGCGGCGGGCGCTGCGTTTTACCAAGCGGAAGAGGTGTACGAAGACTTCTTGCGCATGAAGTTCCCGGAGAACCTGGACTTCCAAACACCGCAGTCCTACTATTCGAAGTCGAAGAACGAAAAGCTCAAGAAGAGCTCTGCGGACTCCATGAAGCGCTTCCAAAAATACCTGGAAGACAAAGGCAAGCTGACGGTCAAGCTGGTGGGCGATCCGGGCAAGTCCCAGGGCATGTTCGAGCGCGTCTTCGAGTTCAAGGTGGCCAACTGGACGATCGCGGCGGCCGCCCGCATCGGCCAAGTTTGGCAGAACTTCACCGACCAGCTCTACACGGCTGAGATTCCCAAAAATCTCAAAGAGGTGGATGAGTACGGCAACCGACCGCGGGAAATCTACTGCGATGCCCTGGTGGACAAGGCTGAACCCATCGAATCAAAGGCCGTTGTTGGCTTTCAGGTGTGTTTGCAAGGTGCAACCAAGGAAAGCTGGTTCAACGATTGGTCGCGGTTGTGCGAAGTCGAATTGAATCAGATGCAGCCTTCGGAGTACCCCTTGGCGGCGGAAGCCAAGCCAGAGGCTGGTTATACGCCCACGGTGATCACCGCTGCGCCGGTGGTTTTGGAATTGCCCGAGGACAAAAAGGGCATCGCGCTCAGCGGGGGCGCTGAGTGAGTGCGTTTTTTCGGCAGCGAGACGAGATGACCATGGAAACTCAAATGAAGTTCAAAGTCTTGGCCGGTGTGGGGCGCGGCGTGTGCGCCGTGGCCGTGAGCGGCTTGTTGTTAAGCGTGGGCTGTGGCGGTACGCAGAAGACCGCCGGCGGGAAGGTTGGCGGTGGGGCGGGAGACAATACAGGCGCCGAAGCCGTGATTTCGGGCGCTGCCAGCGCGCCGGTTCGCGAAGTTTCGGCCGCCGAACGTGAAGACTTCGACAAGGCAATGGCCAAGTACATTGACCTGAAGTCAGACGGCGTGATCTCTGGCGGCGAATGCGACACCGCTCACGACGCCTTCAAACGCGCCGCCGACGCCAACCCGAAACTGCGTGAAGCTCGCTTCAACCAAGGCGCGGTGTTGATGGAATGCGGGCGCGAAAACGAAGCCGCAACGATCATGCAGCAGCTGGCTTCCGGCAAGGACGCCTATGCCCCGGCCATCACAGAGTTGGGGGTTGCGGCGTTCCGCAAGGGCGATCGCGGGCAAGCGGAAAGCCTCTTCACCCGGGCGATTCAGACCGACCAAAACATCAATTCAGTGACGGCGCGAAACAATCTGTCGCAGATCCTGCGCGACCAGATGTTGGCGCAACAAGGCGACGAGCGAAAGCGAACCGCTAGCCGGGCCATTGAGCACTTGCGTGCGGTGTTGGCCATCGACGGCACCAACATCCAGGCTTACGCGACCCTGTGTCACATCTACCAATTGCTGGGTTACCCCGACATGGCAAAGCTGGTGGGCGATCAAGCCATTCGCCGCGCCGCCGAAATTGCCACCGGTGAGTTGGAGGAAGAACAAAGCGAGCCAGCCGCCGATGCGGGCAAAGCCTCCAAGGGCAAAGCCAAGAAGGAGGCGCCGTCTCGCAAGGCCGTCCAGAGCAAGGGCACGGGTTACACCAAGGAGATGAACCAGCAATTGGCGCTGGTTTACAACACCCTGGCGCTTATCGATCTAGATAAGAAAAACGTGACTGGAGCCATTGGCAACTTCAAGAGCGCCATTGCTCGCGATCCGGAATTGATGGAGGCGCGCATGAATTTGGCCGCCATTGCGTTGAATTTCCGTGATTACACCACCGCGGAAGAAAACTTCCGCGTGGTGATGAAGGCGCAGCCTCAAAACTACGAAGCTGTCATCGGCTTGGGCGTGGCCTTGCGTGGCAACAAGAAGGCCAACGAGGCTGAAGAGATGTACCTGGCCGCGCAGAAGATCGATCCCAGCAACCCCAAGAGCTACTACAACCTGGGTTTGCTGTATCAGGACTACAAGGGTGGGCAAAAGGACGAGCTGCAAAAAGCGCAGCAGTACTACCGCGACTACGTGGGTCGGACCTCTTCAGCCAGCATGAAGAAGGACGCCCAAAAGCGCATCAAGGACATTGATGACATGTTCGTGGCCCTGCAAGAGGCAGAAAAACTCCAGGCGGAGTACGAGAAGATGCTCAAAGAAGCCGAAGAGCAGCAGAAGAAGATGCAGGAGATGGAGCGTCAGCAAGGCGGCGGTGGTGAAGGCGCCAGCGCCCCCGAGGGGCCGTCGGCTGCGGCCACTCCATAAAAAAGAACTGAATGATTTCAATTGGTTGTGAAGTTTTGGGAACCTTCACACATCGGCGTTGTCTAACGATTTGCACGGCGAGGAGAATGCGCATGAAAACTCTGTCCACATTGACACTCAGCGGCCTACTTTTGGTGAGCGGTGGCGCCTTAGCCCAGCAAGCGGCCCCGGCCGCCGAGGGTGGCGACGACGCCAACTACAAGGCCAAAACCGTCTACGACTTTGAAGACGACATGGTTGAAGGCGATCTGCAGCGCCCTGATGGCGAATTGATCAACGCGCTTAAAGACGTAAAGCACGACAGCTTGATTGAGATTCGCAAAGACTTCATTCCTGAGATGCTGAAGTCGCTCGAGGATATGTAAGCCACCCGTCCCAGGTGGTTTGTGTTCGCGCCGTTCTCCCCCAGCCTTTTCGTTCCCTGTCGCGCCGGGCAGGTTTTTCAGACAGCCGCATGTGATTGAAGGAGTTCCCGTTTATGACCACGTCGAAGGTTCCTCTGCGCTTTCAAATTTTTCACGGTGACGAGCTTCTGCGTGAAGAGGTCATAGGCGAGCCGGTTATCAAAGTGGGCAAGTTGCCCTCGTCGCATCTGCGGCTGGATGATGAATCGGTTTCCCGCATGCATGCGGTGATCGAGGTCAACGGGCCCGACGACATCCAGGTGATCGACCTGGGATCAACCCACGGCACCTTGGTTAACGGCGACAAAGTGGCGCGCACGCGCATCAAGCCTGGCGACGAGATCGCGTTTGGGCATTTGCGCGTTGTGGTTTCGTTTGCTGATGACGAGGCCACCAAGGTGGCGGCCCCCCACTTCGTTGACAACTTGGTTGCGCAGTCAACCACCCCCGCGCCGCAAGACGTGGCGCCGCCTCCCGCCTACGCGCCGCCCGCTTACGCACCTGCGGCGGCACAGCCCACGCCCGCTCCGCCGCGAATGGCACCCACCATGCCTATTCCTAGCGCGGTCGCTGGTGGTCCTCCCCGTCCCCCTGGGCCTCCTGCGCCAGCTTACGCGGGTGCGCCCATGATGCAGCCGCCCTCCTTCCCCGGCGCCGGCGCGGGTTTGGGCAGCCCGGGGGCCATGGCGCACGCCACGGCCGCGGCCGAAATCGAAGAGGTGGGCTCGCAGGCCGTTGAGGTGCAGGCGCTGTTTCGCAATGTGGTGATGAACACCCGCCACCTCACCGATCCCACAGGCAAATCGCACAACAGCAAGGGCAAGATCATGGCCGTCGTGGGCGGTGCGCTCGGGCTGATGGCCGTGTTCACACTGGCTGCGGCTTCCATTCAAGAGGGGCATGAGAAAGAGCGCTTCGAGGCCCATATGGCCGCCGACAAGGACCCCGCGAAGTTTCAACATAGCCGCGGCAACCCTGCCCTCGATGTGTTGTTCTTCGGCGGCTTGTTGTTCGGCATTGGTCTGGCGTACGCCGGGCTGAAGCGCTGGAGCCCCGATCAAAAGGATTACACCGTTGGCTCGCAAGGCGGGGTCGACGCGCCGTTGGCACCTGAGTTTGCGGGATCCAGCCGCATGGCGCTGGTGTCCGCTGCGGGCTCTGAGTTTGTGTTGAACACCACGCCCCAGATGCAAGGCGAGGTGTACGTGTCGGGCCAGTCGCTTCCGCTCGGGCAGTTTGTGCAGCAGCGAGGCGCTTCGTTCCCAATTCCAGACGGCGCGCGCATTCGTTTGAACGCGGGCGAATCCAGCTTCCTGGTGTCGTCGGTGGCCAAACCGCGCACGTTGCCAGTGCCGTTTCTGCTTTGGAGCTGGGCTGAACAGAAATTCACCGTGGGCGCGGCCGCGCTGCTCATGCTGTTCCTGGTGATCATCTTCTCGGTGCCACCTGATCCCAAGTCGCTGTCGTTGGATCTTCTGAACACCGACAACCGGTTCGTGAACTTCCTCATCAAGCCACCCGAGGAGAAGGAAGAAGAGATTCCTGAGTGGCTCAAGAGCAACAAGAACGACGACCAGGGTGGCAAAGGCAAGCGCCACAAGGGCGACGAAGGCAAGATGGGCAAGGAGTCGTCCAAGAACAAGCAAGGCCTTTACGGTTTGAAGGGCCCGCAAGACAACCCCGATCCCCACATGGCCAAGAAGCTGGCCGAAGAAGAAGCGAAAAACGCCGGCATCTTGGGCATGATCAAGATGGAGGAGGGATCGCACCTGGCTTCCTTGTTTGGTCGCGACACAGCCCTGGGCAGTGACGCCGAGAACGTTTTGGGCGGCCTTTTGGGCAACCAAATTGGCGAGGCTTACGGCGTTGGCGGCTTGGGCTTGGTGGGCACCGGTTCGGGCGGCGGTGGCACCGGCGAGGGCACCATTGGCTTGGGCAACTTGGGCACCATCGGCAAAGGCGGCGGTGGCGGTGACGGCTCGGGTTACGGCCGTGGTGCGGGTGGTTTGCGTGGCCGCCGGGCCCGCGCGCCCGACGTCATTCCTGGTCAAGCGGCGGTTCGCGGTTCGCTGGATAAAGAAATCATCCGCCGCATCATTCGTCGCCACATCAACGAAGTGAAGTATTGCTACGAGCAAGAGCTCGTGAAGAAGCCCGACCTGCAAGGCCGCATCGCCGTGCAGTTCACCATTGCGGCCACGGGCCAGGTGGTGACTTCGGTTATGCAGAACTCCTCGGTGGGCAGCCCTCGGGTGGAAAACTGCGTTGTTCAGGCGGTTCGTCGTTGGGAGTTCCCCAAACCTCGTGGCGGCGGTATCGTGATCGTGACGTATCCCTTCGTGTTCAACCCTGCCGGTGGCGGGGAAGAATAGGTCGGGTCAGGGCCCCGCGAATTAGGAGAACGGTTTATGCAACGTCACCTCAAGGTCGTGCTGGTGCTGGGTTTGATAATCCCAGCCTGCGATGCCTTCGTTTGTAGCCAGCAACGAAAGAAGGCCATGGAGCTCTCCAATGAGGGAGTCAGCGCCTTCAAGAACAACCTTTACGACCGCGCCGAGCGGGAGTTGAAGTTGGCCATCCAGACCGACCCTACCTACAGCCTGGCGCACTACAATTTGGGCAAGGTGTACCAAAAGCAGCGCAAATGGGACAAAGCCGTGGATGCGTTCGAGGCCGCCGCCGATGGCGAACCCAATAACGCCAACTACCAGTACGATCTGGGCGAAGCCTACCTTGAGATGAAGCGCTTGGATAAGGCGCGCGACGCCTTGAAGAAATCAACCGAGATCAACGACAAAGACTACCGGGCGCATTGGCGGCTGGGCATTGTGTACAAGCTTCTGGAAGAGCCGAAACTGGCCGACCAAGCCTACCGGGCTGCCATCAACGCCAACCCCCGCTTCGACAAGTCGTTCCGCGACTTGGGGTACCTCTACATCGAGTACGAATACCCCAAGGAAGCGGCGGGGGTGTTTTCGGAATGCGCGCGCATCAACCAATTTGCGGCGGAGTGCTTCAACGGTCAGGGGTTGGCGCAAAAAGACCTGCGCGAGTACGCCGAAGCGACGGCGGCCTTCAAAAAGTCGCTTGAGCTTGAACCCACCCTCCACGAAGCCGTTTACAACATAGGCATGACCTATGCCGATTGGTACGAGCAATCGCGGTCGGAAGAGCACAAGGGGCATGCGCGGGACTACTTGCAGAAATTTGTGACCGGCGGGGGCGCGAACGACGGCGGCGTTGGCTACGTGAAAGCGGCCAACGACAAGCTTTACGCGCTCTCTGGCACGTAATCACAAACACATCCTGTGCACGATACGTTTCACGAGGCCCCAACTATTGGGGCCTTTGTTTTTAGCGGCGGCCGGTGGCTTGGGTCTGGTTTGACCGCCTTTGCCCACTTGCCGCCCCCAGCGTGTGCTCAACTGGCCCACATATGCGGAAGCCAAGCCCTCGTTTTCTCAATAGAAAGCAGGGGCTTCCGATTGTGGGCTCGATTTACCGCATGGTATAAGGGTCGTCCTATTAACCCCGACCCTCGACCCATTTAAGATTCGAACATTCCGGAGGAGCAACGTGGGGAAGTCCAAGGTGCCAAAACAGGACGAGAACGCGCAATTGAGCCCGCAGACAAACGGACTTCAGCAGGATTTCCCCGTTGAACTTCAAGAGCAGGTGGCCGCAGCCCTTGCCGCTGAAGGCGAATCCATTGATAAAGGCATTGATGCTTGGAAAAAACTTGTCCAAGCCGCGCCTGACGCATGGGCGCCCCGGCGCGAATTGGCTCGTGTTTACAAACAAGCCGAGCGCTGGAAAAACTACGCGGACGTTCTAAGTGAAAGCGTAGACAAAGCCAGCTGGCCTTCTGATCAAGAGAAGGTTCCGGTTTTGTGGGAGATGGTCGAGGTTTACCGAGACCGCCTGAAGCTGAATCAAAAGGTGATCTCTAGCTTCACCCAGCTGCTCACGATTCAGCCAGAAAACCTGGCCGCCGTGGACGCGTTGGCCGAGCAATACGAAGCGATGAACCGCTGGCCCGACGTCATCTCATTGATGCGCAAAAAGGCCGAGGTGGTTGAGCAACCCGCCGACAAGATTGAGCTGCAGCTACGCATCGCGAATCTTTACCTTGATAAGTTCTCGAATCAGGCCGAGGCGATCAAAGCCTTCGAGGCCGTGCTTGAGCTCGATTCTTCCAATGCGAAAGCTTTGGATTACCTCAAGCAGATGTACGAAAAGCGTCGCGACTGGGACAAGCTGCTGAAGATCCAGCTTGCTGAGATTGCGCGCGTCACCAATCCCGTTGAGCGGGCCGCTCGCCTTACCGAAGTCGCGAAACTTGCATCGGAACGGCTCAAACGCGCGCCGGTTTCGATCGAGCTGTGGGAAAAGGTTCTTGCGGAAGTTCCCGATAGCCTTGAAGCGTTGGCGGAGCTTGAAAAGCTTTACGAACGCGAAAAAAACTACGAACGCTTGGCTGCCATTCTTGAGAAGCGTGTCGCGCTGGGCGCCACCGACGCTGATCCTGCGGTTGTGCTGGTGAAGCTTGCGACGCTTTACAACGATCGGCTTGAAAACAACGACAAAGCGATTGCTACATGGCAGCGGTTGCTGACGGTTGATCCTGAGAATCGCCGTGCGCAGGATGCGGTCAAGAAACTCTACCTCACGCAGAAAAATTGGGATGCGCTCGAGCAGTTCTACGCCTCTCAGAATCGGTGGGATGAATTTGTGCGCGTGCTTGAGCGCCAAGCCGAATCTGAAGATCCGGCGTCGCGCGTAAGCCTATTTTTGAAGATCGGTTCGCTTTATCGCGATCGACTTGAACGCGCGGATCGGGCAGCGCGGGCGTTTGAAAAGGCGCTTGAAGCCGACATGAACAGCTTGCCTGCGGCGCAGGCGCTTGCTCCCCTGTACGAACAAGCGGGCGACGCGGCGAAGCTTGCGGCTGTGATGAAAGTTGTGCTTGCGCACACCACAGATCCGTCCGCACGACAAGACAGCATGCTCAAGATCGTTGAGCTGCTTGAAGGCCCTGGCAGAGACAAACCAGGCGCGGCCGAAATGGCTTTGCGTGCGTTTGCCGAGTCGCCCAGCAGCGAATGGCCGCGGCAGTGGGCTGAGCGCCTGGCACCGGAGGTGGGCAACTGGGAGGCACTGGCCGCCGCTTACGAAGAAGGCTTGGCGTCTACCAAAGGCGAAGCCTCTTTGGCCATATTGCGAACGCTGGCCCGCGTTTACGAGCGCGAGCTTGTAGATGCGGAGACCGCGATTTTGCGCAACCAAAGGGTGCTGGCGCTTTCGCCCGACGACGAAGACGCGGTAGATGCGCTGCAAAGGCTTTTCATCGCCACCGAGCGATACGAAGACCTGCTGGCCATTTACGACAAGAAGCTGGCCATGGCGCGCACGGATGAAGAGCGCCGCGAAGTTCGCTTCAAGCTGGCGAGCCTTTACGAAGAAGAAGTTCAAGACGCAGACAAAGCCATTGCAACTTACCTGGGCATTCTCAAAGAAGCTCCAGAAGAGCAATCGGCGCTGCAGGCCTTGGACCGCCTGTACACGGCCACCTCCAACTGGAAGCAGTTGGCCAAAACGCTGGAACAAGAGTTGGCGCTGGCCGCCGATGATGGGGCCTCGGCGGATCTCATTTACCGGCTGGGCAAAGTCAAAGAACAGCACTTGGGCGACGCTCCGGGCGCCGTTGAATCGTTCACGCGTGCCTTGGGTTTGTTTCCATCCCACGATTCCGCGCGACAGGCACTGGAGTCGTATTTAGAAACGCCCGCCTACCAATTGACGGCCGTGTCCGCGCTTGAGCCGATCTACGACCAAACTCAAGACCTTGAGCGCATGGTGCAAGTCCAGCGCATCAAGTTAGGTCACGAAAAAGACAAGAGCGCGCGTGTGGCCTTGATGTTGCGCGTGGGTGCACTTGAGGCGGCATTGGATCGATCCGCAGCCGCATTTGACGCCTACGCGGCTGCGTTCGCAGAAAACCCGGCTTCGGGCAAAGCCCGTGCGGCGCTACAAGATTTGGCAGCAGGCTTGGACAAGTGGCTGCCACTTGCCGGGCTTTACGAATCCGCGTTGGCCGCGGGGGGCTTGGAGCCGTCGTTGGAGCGCGAAATTCTAACCGTGCTCGCGGAAACGTACGACACTCGCTTGGGCCGTTCGGACAAAGCGGTGGAATGTCTGCAACGCGCGCAGGAAATCGCGCCGGAAGACGCCTCAGCGCTCGATTCGTTGGTGAATCTGTACACCCGCACCGAACGCTGGGCCGAGTTGGTGGAAACGCTTAAGCGCAAAGCCGACCTGGTCACAGACGATGCGCAGCGCGAAGACATTCATGAGCGCATAGCCACAATTGCCGAGGAAATGATCGGCAACAATGCCGAGGCCATCGCGGCATGGAAAGACGTGCTGGCGGACAACCCCTCCAGCATGCGGGCTTTGCGCGCGCTGGACAGGCTCTATGCGACGGAAAGCATGGACACCGAGCTGGCTGACAACCTTCAGCGGCAGCTTGAACTCAGCGGGGACCCCGACGACGTTGTGATCTTGTTGTCGCGATTGGGTTTGCTGCGCGAGCAGCGCCTAGGCGATTTGGCGGCCGCCGTTGAAACCTATCGTCGGCTGCTGGAGATTGAACCCGATCACGCCGAAACCATTGCGGCGCTTGAGCGCATTTTGCCCAACCCTGCCCACGAGCAGCCGTTGGCCGAACTGCTTGAGCCTGTGTACCGAGCGCGCGGCGACTTCGCGTCGCTGATCCGCGTGATCGAGATTCAGATCAAGCACACCACCGATTCGACGCTGCGGCTCTCGCGGCTGCACGAAGTGGCCACGGGTTACGAAGACGGCCTGGATGATCCCATGCAGGCCTACGAAGCGCTGGCGCGCGCTTTGGCCGAATCGCCACTAGAAAGCGAAACGCAGCGTCGCATTGAACGCTTGGCGCGCGTGCTGGGACGTTTCGAAGATCTCATCACCCGCTACGGTGCTTTGGTGCAAACGGTGGCGGAGCCCGAGCTAAAGCGGGCCTTGCTCCACAAAGTGGCGCAACTGGCTTCGCAAGAAGTGGGGCGCGACGACCTGGCCGCAGAAGCGTATTTGCAGGCCATTGAGGTGATGCCCAGCGACCTTGAGGCAGCCAACGCGCTGGAAGCCATCTACACGCGCAATGGTGACTACAAGCAGCTTGTAGAGCTCTACCGCAAGAAGATGGACATGGTGGCCACGCCCTACGAGCGCAAGGAGCTTGGGTACAAGGCCGCCCAGATCTACGAAGAGATCCTCGAGACGCCGCAAGAGGCCATTGGTGCGTTCAAGCAGATCTTGGCCGCCGATGACACCGATCTGACGGCGCTTGATAACCTTGAACGCCTGTATTTGCGTTTAAGCCGCTGGTCTGACCTGAAAGAAGTTTACAGCCGCAAGGCGGAGCTGGCCCACGATCCTGAACAGCGCAAACAGAACCTTTACGTACTGGGGCAGGTTTACGACCGCGAGCTGGGTGATCCCGAGCGTGCCATTGAAACGTATAGTTCGGTTCTAGACATCGACGCCAATGACTTTCAGGCGATGCAGGCGCTTGATCGTTTGTACGCGCAAACCGAGCGGTGGTACGACTTGCTTGCGATTTTGGAGCGCCAGACCGAGCTGGCCGAATCCAGCGCGGAAACGGTTTCGTTGCGCTACCGCGTGGGCAATTTGTGGCGTGAGCAATTGGGCGATTTAACCCGCGCTGCGGAATCTTATCGCCTGGTGCTGGGCATTGATCCCATGCACGAACAAACGCTGGCCGCGCTGGAAGACATGATGCAAGGGGGCCAAGAGCCAATCTTGGCCGCCCGGGTGCTTGAACCCATCTACGAAAGCGCCAGCGACTGGGACAAGGTTGTTCGCGTCTACGAGGTGATGGTTGCGCACACCACAGATCCGCAATCCAAGCTTGAATTGCTGTGGCAGATCGCCAGCATCCAAGAGCGCAGGCTGGGCAACTTTGACGAAGCTTTCGATGCCTACGCACGCGCGCTGGCGGTTGATCCCACCAACGTCGACAGCATTGCGCACCTAGACCGGTTGGCGCAGATCACCAGCCGCTGGGCTGATATGGCGTCGCACCTTCAGGCGCAGCTGAGCAACATTCGCGACCCGCGCGTGCAGGTGGACACCCTGCTTCGCATTGCGCGCATCTACGAAGAGGAAACGCACGAAGACGACAAAGCCATCGAGGCCTACAAGCGCGTGGCTGACATCGAGCCTGAGCGGCGCGATGGGCTTGACGCGCTTGACCGGCTTTACACCAAAGCGCAGCGATGGGAAGAGCTGGCTGAGGTGCTGCGCAAAGAGGTGCGGCTGGCCAACGCCGAAGAAGAGATCATTGCGTTTACCTTCCGGCTGGCTCAGGTGCTGGAGTTGGCGTTGGGCGATGTGGCCGGCGCCGTGGAGTGTTACCAAGACATTTTGAACGCCGATCCCGCGCATCCTGAAACCCGCGCGGCGTTGGAAAACTTGCTGCGCGCCGGCACTTTGCAGGCGGAAATCGCTCAAATTTTGGAACCACTTTATCGCTTGGGCGAAGAGTGGGAGAAGCTGGTTGACCTTTACCAATCCGAACTCAACCGCCTAACCAACAAAGAGGAGCGGGTCAATCTGCTGCGCCGCTTGGCTGACATTGCCGAGAACAAGCTTTACGACCAAGTGGGTGCGTTCGAGTGGTGGTGCCGGTTGGTGCTTGAAGACGCGTCGAACGAAGGCGCTTATGAAGAGTTGTTGCGTTTGGCTCGCGCCACGCACCAATGGGAAGCCTATGTCAGCACGTTGACCGAGGCGGCTCAGCAATCGCAAGAGCCGGTGGTGCAACGCCAGGTGTTGTTACAACTGGCCAGCACCTACGAAACCGAACTGCGCAATTTGCAGTCGGCCGAAGAGGTGTTGCAGGTGGTGCTCCAAAGCAACCCGCAGGATGCCCAAGCTTTGGAAGCTTTGGATCGCATCTACGAACACCAAGGCGCTTACGAGCCCTTGGCCGATGTCTTGCGACGCCGCATTGCTGTAACCGACGACGGCCGCGATCTGGTGGCCCTCAATCTGCGGTTGGGGCGCGTGGTGGGCGAGGTGTTGGGTGACACCGAAGCGGCCATTGCGGCTTACGACCAAGTGCTTGAGGCGGAGTCTCGTTCGCCCGACGCGCTTGAAGCGCTTGAGCGCTTGTACCTGCGCGCCGAGCGTTGGCCCGAGCTTTACAAGGTGTACGAGAAGATGATCGACATCGCTCCCGGCGACGCCGCTTTGTCTGATTGCTACGCCCGCATGGCCACGATCACCGCCAAGGTGTTTGACGATCGCGCCCGCGCCACCGAATTGTGGCAGCGCGTGTTGGATCTGCGTGGGCCCGATCTTGTGGCGCTTACCAACCTTGCCGACCTTTACGAATTGGCGGGCGAGTGGCGCGAGCTTACCGACATTCTAGATAGCCAAATTCGCGTCACCAACGATCCGAATGTGAAGATACCGCTGTACAAGCGGTTGGGGCGCATCTGGGGCGAGCAGCTTTCCCGCGAGCGCAACGCGCTTGAATGTTGGCAGGCGGTGCTTGAGCTGGATCCTTCCGACGTGGAAGCCCTGCAGGCGCTGGCCACGAACTACCGGGCCACTGGGGCGTGGGAAGAGCTGGCAGACGCTTTGACCCGCCTCATTTACCTGGGACCCGATGTTCTAGGTAAGCACGAGCTCAAAGAGCTTTATGCGCAGCTGGGTGAACTTGAGGGGCAAACCCTTATGCGCACCGACGCCGCCATCGAGGCGTGGCGCCAAGTGCTGATCCTCGACCCGGAGGATTTCCGCGCCATGGCCGCGCTTGAGGGCCTGTTTACGCAGGAAGGCCGCTGGGAAGAGTCGGTTGAGATTCTTGAGCGTCGAGCGGCGGCGTTGGCCGAGCCTGCCGACAAAGTTGATGTGCTGATGCAGGCGGCCAACACGTGGGCCGACAAAATTGGCGACGGCGGCGCAGCGGCAGATGTGTTCGAGCGGATCTTGCAAATTGATCCTTCGAACCTTGTGGCTTCGGCTGAACTTGAGCAGCTATATCGTCAACGCCAAAACTGGGAGCCTTTGGTGGCGTTGTTGATCGATAGAGCCGAATACCTGGAGCAGCAGCCGCGCCAGGATGTGCTGTGCTCTGTGGCTGAGGTGTATGAAAAGCACCTGGGTGATTCTGACAACGCCTTCCAGGTGTTGGGCATCGCGTTCGAGATTGATTACTCGAACGAACGCGTGGCGGCTGAGCTTGAACGCTTGGCCACCCAAGCGGGCAAATCGCAAGAGCTGGTGCAGCAGTGGTCGCAGGTGGCTCAGGCAGAGCAAGATCCAAAGACGGCAGCGGATCTGTGGGTGAAAATTGCCCGGCGCGGCGATTCGGCGCTGCAAGACACCGACTACGCGATTTCAACCGCCACTTACGCGCTTCAGCTGGATCCACATAACTCAGACGCCATGTCGGCGCTGGAGGATTTCTATCGCAAGAAATCCATGTGGAACGAACTTGTGAGCGTGCTTCACCGCCACGCCGAAGTGGAAGAAGATCCAGAAAAGCGTGTGGCCACGTTGATCGCGCTGGCAGAGACCTACGAATACCAAATGGGCGATGTGGCGCAGGCCACGGCGGCTTACGAACGCGCCCTTGAAGCTGATGAGCGCTGCATGCCGGCCATCGAGGCTTTGGAACGGCTTTACCGCCGCACCAGCGCTTGGGATCGCTTGGTGGATGTGCTGGCCAAGAAGTCGCACAGCGTGGACGACAGCGACGAGGCCATGCGGCTTTCGTTGCAGGTGGGGCAGATCTGGGAAGATCGGCTGGGCGATGATCATCGCGCCATCGCGGCCTTCAAAGAAGTTCTCATCGCGGACGCGCGCAACATGGACGCGCTGAACGCGCTAGAGCGGCTCTACCAAAAGACCGGCCAAATCGAATCGCAGATGGACATCGTCGAGCAGAAGCTCGAGGTGGCCGACGAAGGATCTGATCGCATCAAGCTGCTGCAGCAGTTGGCGCAAATGTGGGAAGAAGATTTCCGCAAGCCCGACCGCGCCATCGACTGCCTGCAGAAGTGCTTGCTGGTGGACGAATCCGATCAGCAGGCCCACCGCGACTTGGAGCGGCTCTACCGCGCCGAAAAGCGTTGGGAAGATTTGGTCGAGAATTACCGCCGCCACATTTTGGTGGCCAACGATCCGTCTGAGCGCACCGACCTTTATTACAAGATGGGTCTGGTCTACGAGCAGGAGATCAAAGACTACGACCGCGCGATTGAAGCCTACGACGACGTGGTTTCCTTCAATCCCGAACACGTGGAAGCTTTGTGGGCGCTTTCGCGTCTGTACGAGCTAACGGAAAACTGGGATCGCGCGGTTGATGTGATGACCCGCATTTCGGGCGCCGTGGAAGGTGACCAGCGGGTTCAGCTGAACTACCGCCTGGGCAAAATCTACGATGAGCAGATGCGCATGCCTGAAGCCGCTGAACAGTGGCTTTCAGAGGCGCTGGCTTTGGCGCCTTCGCACTTGCCCAGCATGATCGCGCTGCTTAACCTCTATAAGGCCAGAGGCGACAGCTTGAAGGCCGCCCAGCTGATGGTGCGCGCCGAAGAACAAACCAGGAACAACCTGGAAAAAACGCGGCTTCTGTTCGACGCCGCGGGGCTTTACCAAAACGAATTGGGCGACGAAGAGCGGGCCTTGGAGCTCTACGCCCGGGTTGTGGAGATCGATCCCGAGCACGCGGAGGCGGCCGAGCCTTTGGCGGAATTGTATTACCAGCGCCAAAATTGGCAGCCACTGGTGCCCTTGCTGGAGATGTTGACGCGCAAGCGCGATCGACGCTCTGCGCGCGAAATGCATCCCATCTTTTTCCGGCTTGCCAAAGCCTGCGCGGCGTTGGGGCAAGACGACAAGGCGCTCAAGTACTACAAGCAAGCCTTCGATCAGGATTCCACCGATCTGCCTACGCTGCTGGGGCGGGCCGACTTGCTCTACCGCAAAGAGCTGTGGGACGACGCCTTCAAGCTCTACCAAACCATTTTGGTGCATCACCGGGATGCTCAGGGCGACGACCAGATCGTTGAGATCTTCCATCGCATTGGCCGCATCAAGTTGAAGGTGGGCGAACGCCCCAAAGCCATCAACATGTTCGAGAAGGCCTTGGAAATTCAGCCTGGACACAAGCCCACGCTTGAATCCCTGGTTGAGATCTACGCGGCCACAGGTGATTGGGAGGCCGTGATCAAGCAAAAGCGCGCGCTGCTGGCCAATGCCGTAAGCGACGTCGAGCGGCTGGACCTGCTGCAGCAGATCATCGACATCTACCTGACCAAGAGCGAAAACAAGCAGAAGGCCATTGCGGCCTACCTGGAAGCCCTGGACATCGAACCCGATTCGATGAGCTTGCTACACCGGGTGCTTGCGCTGTTTTCGGATACGAAGCAGTGGAAAAAGGCGGTTGAAACCACGCTGCGCATGGCCGAGCTTGAAAAAGACAAGTTCCGCCGCGCGAAGTACCTGGAAGCCGCGGGCAACATCACCAACTACGAGCTGAACTCACCTGATGAGGCGATCGAGTTCTACAACCAAGCGCTGGATGAAAATCCTGATGACTTGAAGGTGTTCGAGCGCATCGACAAGATTCTCACCAAGAAAAAAGATTGGAAGAATCAAGAGCGCGCGTATCGCCGCATGATCAAGCGTTTGGGCAATGAGGTGCCCGAAGACAAGAAGCCCACGCAAGTGGCTTTGTGGCACGCTTTGGGCGAAATCTACCGCTCACGGCTCAAAGATCTGCCGTCGGCCATGCAGGCCTTCGAGGTGTGCGTGGGGCTTGAGCCTGAAAACCTGCGACGCCGAGAATTGTTGGCCGAGCTTTACTCGCACGGCGGTGCTGAGCAGGCGGAAAAGGCGGTGCGTGAGTATCGCTTCATCATCAGCAAAGCGGCCGACATCAATCAAACTGTTCCGCAGATCCGGTTGCTGTGGAAGGCGTTCACCGAGCAGCGTGATTACGATAGGGCCTGGTGCGTGGCTCAGGTGCTCTCTTTCTTGCGCCAAGCGGATGAAGAGCAAATGCGCTTCCACGAGCAGTACCGCAAAACGCTGCCCAAGCCGCGGGTGCGTTTGAACGAAGAGATGTGGCGCCGCTTCATCTTCCACAAAGATGAAGACTGGTTAATGTCGCAAATCATGGGCCTTATCAGCCAGGCGGTGCTGCAAGCCAAAATGGTGGACATGAAGGTCTATGGCTTGCGTCGCAAAGACGCGCGCGATTTGACCGGCGACAGTTTGCTGTTCAGCAAGGCGTTCAATACGACCACCGCCACTTTGAACATCCAGCCGCCCGCCGTTTTCCTGCGGGAAGACAACCCCGGCGACATGGCGTTCTATCCGCTTTACGACAAACAGGGCCCCATGCTGTCTGTGGTGGTGGGCGCCGCCTTGTTGCATGGCAAGTCAGAAAAAGAGCTGGCCTACTTGGTGGGCCGCAAGGTGGCTCTGCTTCGCCCCGACCACTTGGTGCGCTGGCCTGACATGGTGCCGCAGGTCTCACAGCTCAAGGCGTTCGTGATTGCGGCCATCAAACGCGTGCAGCCCAACATTCCCGTACCGCCAGAAATGGCCCCGGCGCTGCCAAGCTACATGCAGATCCTTGATGCCATGGCACCGGCGGCGCTTGAACACCTATCGATGGTGGTTTCTCAGCTTTTGCAGTCGCAAGCAGATCTGAACACCAACAAATGGGTGCGCGGCGTTGACTTTAGCACCACCCGCGTGGGCTTCTTGATGTGCAACGATCTGGAAGTGGCTGCACGTTTGATCCAAGCTGAAGCTATGACCATCGGAATGGCGGATCCGCGCGAGAAGATCCGCGATTTGATCGAATGGGCAATCTCCGAGGAGTACTTCACTCTGCGGGAACAGATTGGCCTGAGGGTCGTAGGATAAAAACGAGAACAAAAACGAGGTTGCCATGCCCGAAGCGATAACCCTCGCGGGTGTCGCCATGGCCGTTGTGGGACTTGCCGTGGGGCTTGTCCTGGGGCGGTGGCGGCGGCGGCGCGACCATCTGGCCGCCACCCGCTTGGCAAATGAACAAGAGGCCGAGGCGGTCAAACGCCTGGCGCAAGATGAAGCGCGTCGCCTTGTGCTGGAGGCGGAGGTGACGCTTCGTCAAGAGGCGCTTGAAAGGCAGCAGCAAGCGGAATCCAGATTGGCTTCGATGAAGGGGCGGCTTGAGCAGTTGGTGCTTCGCTCAGCCAAACAAGAGGCGTCGCTGGCCGTTAAGCGCGAAGATGTTGTGCGTGGCAAAGCGCTGATTGATCGCCGCGAGCAGGCGGTTCGAGAGCGCGAAAAAGCGGTGTCCACGACGCGGGCTGAGGTGGCGCGTTTGGACACCGAAGCGCGCGCGAAACTAGAGTCTCGGGCCGGCATGACCCGGGAACAGCTGCGCCAAACGCTGGTGGCGACCGCAGTTGAGAACGCCCAACAAGAAGCTGCCAATTTGATTCGGCAGTCAGAGCAATTGACCGCGGGCGCAGAACAAAATCGCATGGCGAAACGCATCTTGGGCGTTTCGATTGGACGCTTCCACGGCCATTATCTGACCGAGCGACATATGTCCGTGATCCCCTTGGGTGAGCCCCGGCGCGGGCGGCCCAACGTGGCCCCCGAAGCGCTACAGGCGATTGCCGAAGCTTCGGGCGTGCAACTGACGCTGAACGAAGAGATGGACGCGGTTCGGCTTGAGGGCCTTGATGGCGTGGGCCGTGAGGTGGCGCGCCGGTGCTTGAGCCGCTTGCAAAAGCGCCCGGCGCGCAATCTTGAAGAGGTGAAACGCACGGCCGCCAACCAAAAGGCCCAACTTGACAAAGAGCTGCTGGACCTTGGCCGGCGGGCGTTTGCGGCTTTGCGCATTCCGCGCGCGCACGCGGAGATTGTTGATCTGGTGGGGCGGCTGAACTACCGCACCAGCTTCACGCAGAACCAATGGAAACACGCCATTGAAGCGGCGTTTCTCTGCGGCATGATGGCCGAAGAATTGAAGCTGGATGCCAAGCTGGCCCGCCGCGCGGCGCTGATGCACGACATTGGCAAGGCGCTCACGCACGAAATCGACGGCTCGCACGCGGTCATCGGCGCTGACATTGCCCGGCGATTGGGCGAGCCCGAAATTGTGGCGAATGCCATCGGCGCGCACCACACCGACGAGCCGTTTAACAGCCCGTATGCGTTCTTGGTGGCCGCCGCAGACGCCATGTCGGGGGCGCGTCCTGGGGCGCGTCGGCAGACGGAAGACAATTACGTGGGCAAGATTGCTGACCTTGAGCGCATCACGCGCGGATTTCGTGAGGTGCGGGAGGCTTTTGCCGTTCAGGGCGGGCGCGAGGTGCGCGTGTATGTCAAAGAAGATCGTGTGGACGATCTAGGGGCCGTGGAACTTTCCTCCCGAATGGCGCAGACCATTTCGGACGAAATGACCTTCCCCGGACAAATCCGCGTGACCGTGATTCGCGAGTTTCGCGCCGAAGAGAACGCCGGCTAAAGAGATTGCCATGCAGTTGCCTCCCGCCTTGTTTTACGCTCTGGGTTTTGTGCTTGTGTTCTTTGGCGTGCTTCGTTTGATCTTCTTGGG
>JBBSJE010000089.1:0-21904 GCA_038257535.1 Polyangia bacterium | reverse complement strand
TCCGTACGCCGAGTTGAAATTGAAGCGATCGAAGACGGCGTTTTCATGTCGTTTCTATCAAACGAACCCGGAGGTCTGGCAGGGCTTCGCGCGCGCGTGGAAGATCAAATTGTAGATTGGCGGCGGGCGCGGTGCCCCATCACTGGGGCATCCGCAACCGCCAGCGGGCCCTAATCAATCGGTGGCGGCCTCTATCAACTCGACCCAGTGGGGCTCCAAAGGGCGCGTCGGACGCATGGGCTGATCGCGTTGGGCTAGGTCAGCAAAGAGCGGCTTGGCTTCAGAATAGTCGCGAGCTGACTGGGCTCGCGTGGAAGGCGAATTGATCATAGGCGCCCTGTTAAAGCAACAACGGTACCAGACAAACGATTATGTGATATCAGGTACTTAGCGCTTTTGACCTTCCATAGGTGCCTCACCAACTTCTCACTTGGCCGCTTAGTGCAAAAAATATCCGCGGTCGCGGGTCGCAATTTAGAGGTTTGGCACGTTCGGTTCGGGTTGGGCGCTGCGGCTGCTTTTCCATCGAGGCCGCCGCCATTCATCGATCAAAGACGCCACAAGCGACGTCCATCCTGTTTGATGAGAAGCCCCCAAACCTTCGCCTGTTTCCGCGTGGAAGTACTCGTAGAACAAGATGAGGTCTTTCCAGTGGGGATCCTCTTGAAACTTCCTGCGGTTGCCATGGACCGGCCGTCGACCGCTGTCGTCCCGCGTGAAAATGCTGATGAGCCGATCGGCCTGCGCGTGGGCCACCGTCCACAAATCTTGTAAGGGGCCATCAACACCGTGGGCAGGAACCTTCATGTCATCGCCTAGTGCTGTTCCAAGTTTTCTCAAGGTTTCAATGGTCAAAAACGCCGTAGGAAACCAAATGGGCCCACGCCAATTCGAGTTGCCACCCTTGAGTTTCGACACGGACTCGGCCGGCTCGTACCTGACTTCGGCGTTGTGAAACACAAATGGATCTTGTTCATGCTGCTTGGACAAACTGCGCATGCCATACGTCGACATGAATTCCGCTGGATCCATGAGGTGGCGTAGCACATGCCGAAGCTGATCGAGATCAAACACGGTGAGCAGGTGGTTGGTGCCGCTGTGGCTGGCGATGGGCTCGCAGACGCCCTTGAGCAGGCCGTCGCGATGGTGAACAAACCAATCGAGATCGCCTCGAAACGCATGGAAGTTGTTTAGCCAATGCTCCTCTAACCGCTCCACCGCGAACAACGGGATTAGGCCCACCAACGAGCGCACGCGGAAACGTTCAAAGTGGCCATCGGGGCAACGAAGCACATCGTAAAAGAATCCGTCAGCTTCATCCCACAAGCTGTAGTTGCGACCACCCATATGTTTCATGGCAGCGGCCACGTGCACGTAGTGTTGGAAGAACTTGGTTGCCAACCCTTCATACACAGGGTTTTCCACCGCCAGTTCCAACGCCATCCGCATCAGTTGCAGGCAGAACATGCCCATCCAGCCCGTGCCGTCTGATTGCTCGAGCACCGTGCCGGCAGGCAAAGGTAGGCTGCGATCAATCACGGCGATGTTGTCGAGGCCCAAAAAACCGCCTTCGAATACGTTGTTGCCTTCTTTGTCGACCCTATTCACCCAGAACGAGAAATTCAGCAGTAGCTTGTGAAAACAACGCTCCAGGAAATCTCGATCGGCAAAACCTGTTCGGTGGCGCTCCATATTGTAAACGCGCCACACAGCCCAGGCGTGCACAGGCGGGTTCAAATCGGAAAAGTCCCACTCATAAGCGGGAATCTGCCCCGAGGGGTGCAAGAACTGCTCAAACAACAGCATCCACAATTGCTGTTTGGCAAAGTCAGGATCCACGATCGCCATGGTTACGGTGTGAAAGGCCAGATCCCAAGCGGCAAACCACGGGTATTCCCACTTGTCGGGCACCAACATCAAACGCATGGAATGGAGGTGGCGCCAATGCCGATTGCGAAGGTTCTCGCGCCCCGGCGGCGGCGGCATTTGGGGGTTGTCCCCCTTCAGCCACTTATCCACGTCGAACAGGTAAATTTGCTTTGACCACAACAAACCCGCCAGCGCTTGTCGCTGCACCAGCCGCTCATCTTCCGACGCTTGCGGTGGTGCAATGGCGGCAAAGTACTCATCAGCCTCCGCTTTGCGAGCGTCCACAATGGCATCAACCTCATGCAAAGGCGAAGGGCCATCGGCAAGCGGCGCTTCCGGTTGCAACCGTAAACGCAGCACAACCCTTCCCCCTGCGGGCACCATCTGTTGGTAGCACACCCCGCTCTTGGTGCCTGTTTGGCTTGGATTTACGGCATCGGCCTCTCCGTGAACCACGAATCTGTCAAAGCCGTCTTTGGGATGTTGGCTTTGGCTTTGGGCCAAGGGTCCATACACCCGGGTGGCGTTGGTTTCGTTGTCGCAAAACAAAGGCTGCCCGTGCGGCTCGGCCACCAAATAGCGATCTGCCAATTTATAGGGCTCAAGCAAACCCTGGGGGGAATCTGCCTTTTCGTCACTGGCGGCCAGGGTGATGAACCTATTGTCCGAAGGCCCCAACGTGATGATGGGCCTGGGCCCTGGCCGCTCGCCCCAGCTCCATTGGTTGCGAAACCACAACTGCGGAAGCAGGGTCAGCGGCGCCGCGTCGGGGCCTCGATTTTCCACCGTGATGCGAATGGCAAGGTCTTCCGGGCTCGCTTTCGCGTATTCCACAAACACGTCGAAGTACCGGTTGTCATCGAAGATGCCGGTGTCCAGCAGTTCGTATTCGGGTCCTTGGCCTTGGCGCCTGCTGTTCTCGTCGATCAGATCTTGGTAGGGAAACGCGGCTTGAGGGTACTTGTAGAGCCACTTCATGTACGCGTGGCTCGGAAGGTTGTCCAAGTAGAAGTAGCATTCCTTGACGTCCTCGCCGTGGTTGCCTTCGTCGGGCACAAGCCCGTAAAGGCGCTCCTTTAAAATGGGATCGGCATGATTCCAAAGGCCCAAGCCGAACACCAAGACTTGATAGCGATCGCAAATGCCGGCAAGCGCGTCTTCGCCCCAACGGTAGGCTTTGCTCCGGGCCAAATCGTGCGGCAAGTGGTGCCAAGCGGTCCCGTGGGCGCTGTAGTCCTCGCGCACAGTGCCCCAGGCGCGATCGGAAACGTAGGGCCCCCAGTGGCGCCACGGCTTGACGTTTTGCAGCCGCTGCCCCTCGGCCGTGGCGCGGACGGCGGCATCCGGTGCGGGCGAAGACGGAGGCGAATCTGAGGCCGCGGCTTTCATGGCCGCATGTTGCCGCAAAGCGGCGCCCGGGGGCAAATCAAAATCACCCACCGTTGAATGCTGAGATCTTCGAGTAGGCACGGAAGTTGAATAAGCAGGGTACGAAACCAGGAATCAGAACCCCACGCCCCGTCATCTGAAGGACGGCAGGCTTAAATCGTATCGAGCGGGAAGGACGGAAAATGGACATGCGGCGGATTGAGACACACACCCCAGCGCGAACAAACTCTGGCGTCCGCGCGGCGAAGGGGTTGAGTTCCTTGGGTTTCGTAAGTGTGCCCGCATGGTTCACGGTTGGCGCCGCCCGCAAAGTGGCGGAGGCAAAAAAGGCTCCCTTTGTGGTCGTGCAGGAAGCGGCAGGCGGATTCGGCGCCGTTAGCGCGGCTGAATTGGAATGCGCCCCGGCCGGGCACTTGGTTTCCAGATGGGTACGTCGGTCACCTGTAGAGGTGTCCCCCCAGGCGAGGCAGCACGAGGCGCTTGCGCTGATGGACGCTGCAGGCACCAATTGGCTTCCCGTGCGCGCGGCCACCGTCTTGATGGGCCTTGTCACACGGCAAAGCCTGACGCAGATGGCCCCTGCCGAGCTCAGCGCCACGCCTGCCGCCGCTTAAGGCAACCACAGGTCTCAATCTGGCAATCGAGGGTAGGCTGAGGGTAGTGTGCTGCGCATGCCGCGCTTGAAGATTGCACTCCCTGACGCTTTCGATTTCTCAACCGAGCTTGAGGTTCGCATCACGGATGTGAATTACGGCAATCACCTGGCCAATGACGCCGTCTTGTCCCTGATTCACGAAGCGCGCGTGCGTTGGTTACGTTACCATGGCCTGAGCGAAGGTAACGTAGACGGAACGCTGCTCATCATGGTGGATGCGGCCGTCGTTTATAAGGCGGAAGGGTTCGCCGGCGACAACCTTCGGATTGAGGTTGCCGCCATGGAACCCGGCCGCGTAGGGTGCGATGTGGTCTATAGAATCACGCGTCTCGCCGATGCCCGCGTGATCGCCGAAGCCAAGACCGGTGTGGTTTTCTTAGACCCGAAAACCCGCAAGCTGGTGAGTTTGCCCGCCGCTGTACGCCGAATCGTTTTCACGGCGCCACAAACGAACGGGCTCGAGCCTGGTTAAAGCGGTAGCACGTCAGCTAGGAGTGCGTCGCCGGAAGCTGTATCGCCCGTGACCGCGTCCGTTGAAGCATCCCCTTGAGGCGCCGTATCACCCATCATGGTGTCGGTGCCTGGATTGGTATCCGTCCCGGGCGCGGTGTCACTGCCTCCGTCCATATTGCCGCCGATTGGCTCTTCGTCGTCGTCACAGCCCGACAGCGAAAGACCCAGCCCCAAAGCACCAATGACAAGCGCGCGACCCGCGTAAGCGAAGGTATTGCCCACGATATTCGAAACAGTTTTGTTAATTCTCATAGCTCCCCCACCAGTAGCAATAGGCGTGCCGGCGTCTACAGACAATGATTTCAGCTACTTACAACGCCGAAATGCGTGCCACTATGACATTGCCGTCGCGTGGGCGAAGCTGGGACCCTAATTTTTCGTGCGCAAACCAGAAGTTCAAGAGGTTGCACGTCCACGCAACTTGCTGATGACCAAAGCCGAAGTGAACCAGGCCAGCATGCCCACGGTCATCAACGATTTGTTGGTCTCAAGGGTCAGCAATCCAAACATGAGCAACAGTGATGGGATCACCGTCAAAGCCAACCCCACCGCACCTAGCAACTTGAATAACACCAGCATCTTTGAACCTCTTTCCCTTAGGCGCGCAGGCGCTGTTGAAAAAATTTGCTCAGCACCACGTAGAGCACGGCGGCCATGAACCAGCCGGGCAAGGCCACAAAGAAAATCTCCACGCCCGCAAACAGCGTGAGCAGCAAACAGAGCCCCAGCGTCACAAACCACGTCAAGGCGGCCGCCCAATTGAAACGCAGCCCTGCCACCACGGCGTAGTCTTGGCGCAGCCCCAAGCGCGGAAACAGCCAGAAATCCACGAAGATTACGGTCCCCATTGGCATCAGCACAAGCCCGTACAAAGCTACGAAATCAAGCAGCTTCATCACCAACGCGGGGAAGCAGGCCCCCGCCGTGGCCACAACCCCCGCCAAAACCGTGACCTGTGCTCGTTTGGCGTTAGGGAACAACGTTTGAAACGCCAAGCCTGCGCGATAAATCGTAGGGTTCGCGGTGGTCCAGCCAGCCACGATCACACAAACGATGCCTGCCCAGCCTGCGATTCGATACGCCATGGGCCCGGGCGCCACCGCTGTGTCCATGGGGTCAGCTTGCAGCTGGATCGCGTACAACAAAGCGGCCGCGATCCAGGCCATGTAGTGACCCACATACATGCCGGTTGCAGAGGCCCAGCCGCTTGAGGCGTGCTTTGCGAAGCGGAAGATCGACATATCAGCCATGCCGATGTGCATGGCCATGTTTGCAAACCAGGCAAAGAACACCAAGTGCCAAAACCGCAGCGGCGACTGCCCTGGCAATACCCTACCCGTCCAAATTTTTTCTTGTGCCACCGACCAGAAGTCGCCGGGCGAATCGATGCCCAGCGCCGGCAGCGCCGCCAAGCCACAGGCCAAGAACACCAACACCATCCAAGGCGACGCCACGTTCGCAAATTTCGCCACTGTGTTGTAGCCCTGCGCCGCCACCACTGAGATCACAGCGCCCACGCCGAACACGGCAACGATCCAGCTTACGCCGTTGGGCATCCAATCGTTTAAGCCTGGCATTTGCATGCCAATGGGAACCCCGATGGCGGTGGCCGAAACGGCAATCATGGCGCCCGCCAAGAAGCAGAACATCACCCCATTGGCCAAGTTGTAAACATTCACCAAGCTAGAACCGCAGATCTTCTCTAGCTTGTAATAAAGCGTGAGCCGCGTGCGCACGGCAATGGGCGCACAAATGTATCGCCACGACAAAACGGCCAACAGGTTGCCCAGCAACAGCCCCACTATCACGTCAAACACCGAAGCACCCCGGGCCACAAACAGGGGGCCGATCATGAACTCGGTGCCCGCCGCATGCTCGCCGGCGTACATGCCGATGAAGCTCTTAAATTCCAACAGCCGACGATCAGGCACGGGCTCGCGCTCATGCTCGTTGTCGAGATCTTCTTCGTTGCTGACGGGCGGGGCGGTGGACATACGACGCGCACTTTAACCAGAAGCGGGCTGAGAACTCAAACGTCGCGCAGGAAAATCCAAGCGCAACGGGCCACGCCCGCGTTATCGCCTGCCACGGGTGATCTCGAGCCACTTGTCGGTGCGAAACGGAGACGCGGGCAACCCCTCGGCGTTCTGCAGATTGCAGGGTGGCACCCCTTGCCAGCCGTAACGCACGGCCGCCGGTGAGGTGACTTCGGGCGCGCGAACCACAACGGTGTCGCCATCGATCTCCGCGACGGCGGCCACGAAGTTTCGGTCGCGGCCTGCGACCTCGAAGGCCCCCAACGCGCTCGCGCCGTCAGCTACGCGCAGCCCATCCGCGTGGTCGAACCACAAGCGCACGCGGTTCCCCTGCACTTGCATGCGTTTGTAAAGTGGCCCCGACGCCACCATCTGTTGGCCGTAGGTGCGCGCCAGTGCCCAGCGCGACAAGCGTTGCGCCACATCAAACTTGTTGGTGGGGTGAATGTCTTTGGGGTTGCCGATGTCGATGGCCACCGCCATGCCGGTTTGCGGAAGCCTCAACGCCATGGTTTGCGCTTCCCGCAATTCTGGCCATTCCGCCGGGTGGCCGGGCGCGCGGAAACCTGCCAACTGAACGAAGTAAAATGGCAGGGGATTTTGCCCCCACTGCCGACGCCAGTCGGTGATCATGCCGGCAAACAGCGCGCGGTATTGCACAGCACGGCTGGCGTTGGCTTCGCCCTGATACCAAAGCACGCCCTTAATGCCGAAGGGCACCATGGGCGCCACCATCGCATCCCACAGAGCGTGCACGCCGTTGGGATGTGGATGGCCCCGCGGTGGCTTGGGCTCCAAATCCCAGCGCACGTTCAACGTGGGCAGCAGTTTTTCCGGCCGCACATTCCAACGCCCTGCCAACGACATCGTCTCGCCCCCGGCCACCGCGCGAACAAACACAGATTCGGCTGAAGACGAAAAGCCACCGTTTCCGCGTTCGTCGAAGATCCTTACGGCAACCAACAATCGCCCTGGCTTCACCAGCGTTCCGGGCACACGGACCATGCGTGGCTTTGCATGAGTCTGCGGCGTATCCCAACAGCTTTCGGCCACTTTGGTGCCATTTACATAAATGGTGTCGCAGTCGTTCAAAGCACCTAGATGCAGCTCCAAATCCTGCCCTACCCAAGCTTTGGGAATGGGCAGATCTTTGCGAAACCAAACGGCGCCATCGCCGTCGAGCCCTTCATCTTCCCAATGTGAGGGCATGTTCATCTTCTGCCAGCCCGTCTCTGCAAGGCCAGGCCGCGCAAACCCCTGTGCCTCGCCTGCATTTCCAGCATCAACCTGGCGGTTGGCCTTTTGCCAAGCGTCGTGCGCACCTTGATAGGCCTGCAATTCCGCTGCTTTTTGCTCATGCGTCCGTGGCCCTCTGACTTTGTTCTGCGCAAGCAAATGCCGGCCTTCGGCTACGCTCGCCAAACCTTGACGGCTGGTCCAAGCCTCAACCGGCGTGCCACCCCACGAACTGTCGATGATGGCCACAGGACGTTGCAGCGACTGCCGCAGCCGTTGACCAAACCAGAACCCTATCGCAGAAAAATTCGCGCTGCTTTGCGGACTTGCTACGGCCCATGCTGCATCCACATCTGTTGTGTTCTCCGGCAGACGGGAGCCATGCAAAACCTGGAACAAGCGCAAGCTCTGATCGCTGGCCTGTGCCACGGATTCGGTGCCGCCGTCGGCCTTTGCCAGCGACCATTCCATATTTGATTGCCCAGAGGCCAACCACACTTCGCCCACCAATACGGCTGAAAAGGCCACTTCATTGCGCCCCTTCACTGTCAAGGTTTGGGGCTTGAAGCTGGCCGCCAGCGCGGGCAAGTTCACCCGCCATCGCCCCTGTTTGTTGGCTTTGCTATTTACGACCACGCCCGCAAACTGCACTTGCACAGCCTCGCCCGGATCGGCCTGCCCCCAAACGGGGATCGGCTGATCCGCCTGCAGCACCATGTGGTCGCCGAAGATGCGCGGCAACAAAACGTCGGCTTGGGCGGCCGATGTCAAACCGAAAACGAGCGCAGCAAAACCGGGGACAAAACGCAAATGCATCAGGGACCGACCATGCAGCAAACGTGGCCCCCTGCCAAGCCCCCTAACCGCATTCACATAAGGGAAACCAGACCCTGCGTGCCCCACAAGCGTTCATAAATCGCCACAACTTCGTGCGCGCTATCACAGGTTACACGAACGCGGTGGCTCGCGTATTTGCCCCCTGACGAAAGCCGCGTTTGCCAATCCACGTCGGGCACCGGGCGGCCACCTTCTTCCACGAGGGCGCGCACCGTCACGCACACAGCCACCTCGTTCAACGTCACGAGCGAGAGATGGTAAGGCCCCGGGAAATGGTGGTTGGCTTGCAGTAGCTGCACCATGCGTTGTTTGCGTTCGTCGTCCATGCGCAACGCAAGTGTAGCAGCGATGGTCTTGAGCTACGGTCAGTCTATGGTCACGCGTGCGTCATGCCCCACGGTCAATCCCGAAGGACCACCCACCTGCACGCGGGTACCGCCCCGAACAGCCAGGGGGTTTTCCAACACCTGGACGGGAATCACCAACGTCATGGGCTCGGGCAATTCATCAAAAAACAACCCGGCAATCACGTCTTTCACACACGCCGTGGCCGGGCAGCTTGCGCCATAAGTGCTGCGCGAAACCCAATCCTTCACCACGTCACCGTTCTTTTTCAGCTTCACCCCCACGCCCACGTAGCCAGACATCGCGCATTGCGAAGGAAATGGCTCGAAACAGGCGTAGAGCTTGTGCGCTTGGGCTTGAACCGCTTTGTACACCAGTTTTTCCACTTGCCACGCTGACGACTGAGCGGGGATCGACGACACCATATCGGCATGAGACAGTTGCTGCGGGGCGGCCACCGCCGTGCTGAAAGGCAGCACCAAGGCCGTAAAGGTCACCACCAACGCCTGGGACACAAATCGCTTGGGGGCCAAGCTGGGCAACGCCAAACGCACTGGTGGCGACTGCAACGCTGTGTACGCTTCGGCCCCTTCCAAGCTGCGAACGATGAAGGTGGTTTGCCCTATGTCGATGCGCGCCACCAAACCTGGCAGCAAAGGCACCCACACCAACCGAGCTCGATGCGTAAGGCCTTCGATAGGCCGGCGAACCTGATCCTCTTCGATAACGCCGGTCATGCCGTGCGCAAGCGCCAGTTCGTAACCACCACCGCGCCGCTTTCGCACCATCTGCAAACTTTCGGCGGCGAACGCGTCATCTTCCATGTGGGGGCCCACACGAAAGTGGGCGATGCGGCGCACAGTGCGGCGCCACGCCCAGCCGGCGGCCGCGCCCATACCTGCAGCTGCTGTGGCGAAAAACACCGGCGCGTGAAGCACAAAGCCACTGGCCCACGTCATTGCAGCAAAGGCCAGGAAACCTGCGGCTGATACCCCGGCAGCCAAGGAGGCGGCATAGGAGCCGAATCGCTGTTCAAGTTGCGGCGACAAAGTGCGTGACGCTTGGCGCACCCCTCGTTCCAAAGTGACGATTTCGACCGGCTGGTTCATTTCGCCTCCCCAAAGCTCTTCTAGGTGACAACGACAAAAACGACCTTTGTCTTAAGTTTGACACCAACAGAGGCCGCGGGTTTCTCTTTGAGATGCCGCTGGCGAGAAAAAAAACGCGCGACCTCGGAAAAAGGCCGCGCGTTTATAAACCAACACGATGACGAAGCTTTAGGCTTCCTTCACTGTAACTTTCTCAACCTTGACCGGTGTTTTGGGGCGGTCGCGGCCGTCGGTGGGCGATTTGGAGATCTTCTGCACCACGTCCATACCGGCAACCACTTTGCCGAAAACAGGGTGCTTGGACGGCCCGGGCGAAAACCAATCCAAGTAGCTGTTGTGGGCCGTGTTGATGAAAAACTGGCTGCTGCCGCTGTTCGGACGGCCGGTGTTCGCCATCGACAAGGTGCCGGGCTCGTTAGAAAGCTTGGCGTCAGGAGGAAATTCGTCGGAAATCGTGCCGTTCGGCGCATTGCCGGTCCCAGCGCGGGAGCTTTCCGGATCTTTGCTGTGAGGGCAGCCAAACTGCAGCATGAAGCCGTCGATCACCCGATGAAAGTGCAGGCCGTCGTAAAAGCCGCTCTTCGCGAGGGTAAGGAAGTTGTTGGCCGTATTGGGCATTTTGTCCAAGAACAGTTCAATCTCGATGTCGCCCAGGCTGGTGCTGAGGGTCGCGGTAGGATTTGCCATGGCCGGCAAGATACCAGGCGGTTGCCCCGCTGAACACGGGCGCCTGGGTCACAAACAACGTTTCAGCAGGCAAAGGGCACATTTCGGCCACAGGCGTCAAGAAACAGAGGCAATCCGCCGAAGCTCTAGCCAATGGACCCCGCCCTGCTGGCGCAGCTAAATCGGTGCACCACCTTACCCACGCTCCCCGCGGTTGCCGTGCAGGTGCTAGCCCTATGCCAGCGACCGGAGCCCGAGATTCCCAAGATCGCGAGGGTGATCTCAAACGATCCGGCTTTGGCGGCGAAGCTGCTTAAAATGGTGAACTCGCCCCTGTTTGGGCTGCGCAGCGAAGTCACCACCGTTTCGCACGCCATCTCCATGTTGGGGCTCAACTCAGTCAGAACGTTGGCCTTGTCGTTCACCCTGGCGCATTCGATTAAGGGCGGCAAACAAGAATGGTTCAATAGCTACTGGAAACGCTCAGCTTTGGCCGCCACAGCGGCGCGCGAAGCCGCAAACGTGCTGGGCATGAAGGAAACGGAAGAGGCATTCTTGGGGGCGTTGCTACAGGACATTGGGCGCTTGGCGCTTAGTCAGGTGGCGCGGAAAGCCTACGACGATTTGGCCAACCCGTGCGCCGGTGATCACGACGCCTTGGCGCGCGCTGAGCTTACGTACTTTGGTTGTGACCACAGCGAAGTGGGTGCGTGGCTGGTGAAAAAGTGGAAGCTGCCCACAGCGTTCGTCGCTGCCGTGGAATACAGCCACCGGCCAGCCGAACTGCCGGACAGCACACGCCCCGAGGTCAGGAATTTGGTGAACATTGTGGCCGCGGCGGGCCGCATTGCGGACCTCTGGATTCTCAACGACGTGCAAAGAGCAATCGAACCGGCAAGGACCGCGACAAAAGAGCTTTTGCAGTTGGACGACGCCGAATTTGAAACCCTGCTGGGCGGCCTGAAAAAGCATGCGCCAGAAGTGGGCGCGTTTTTCGAGATCTCGTTCGGCTCGCCCGATGAGATCGATGACATCATTGAAGAAGCGCGCGAAGCGTTGGTGTTGATGTCGGCTGCTGCAGATTTACAGATGCAAGAGGCGCTGGGTTCGGCGCAGGCTCGGGCCGCAGCGGCCGAAGATCAAGCACAGCGCGATCCGATGACGGGGCTTGCGAACCGAGGACAGTTCGATAGCTTCTTGAAGGATCAACTGACGATGGCGCGCCACACGAAGCGTCCGCTGAGCCTTGTCATGGTTGATGTGGATCATTTCAAATCGTTCAATGACACCTATGGACATCAAGCCGGAGATGATGTCCTCAAGGTGGTTGCCGAGTTGCTCAAGTCCGGCGTGCGCCCGCACGATCTTGCGGCCCGTTATGGTGGTGAAGAATTCGTTTTGGTGTTGCCTGACACCCCCAGCGAAGGCGCACGGGTGGTGGCCGAACGAACCCGAGGCAAGATTGCGGCGACCGACGTGCAAACGGCGACTGGAGAAGTGTTGCGCGTAACCGTTTCCCTGGGCTGCGCCAGTTTCGACCCCCAGCTGCATCCCAACGCGGCTTTGTTTCTCAAAGCGGCTGACGAGGCGCTTTATGAAGCGAAGCGCAATGGACGAAACTGCGTGTTCTCGTCCTCTGAGCATGTTGAGCGGGTTGAACCCCAGCTGGCGCAGTCCGTTAAGTAAGAATTGCAGGCAAGCTGAACTATTGTTCAGGTACACTGCGGGCATGAGCGCCCCCGGGTACATAGAGCTACGTTGCAGGTCGGCTTTTAGCTTTTTAGACGGCGCCTCGTTGCCCGAAGACTTGGTGGCGCAAGCGGCAGCGTTTGAATATCCCGCCCTGGCCTTGGCGGATGTGGGTGGGGTGTACGGAGCGCCCCGCTTCTTTCGCGCGGCGCGGTCAGCGGGCGTGCGTTCGATCGTGGGGGCCGAAGTTCCTGTGCAAGGCAGCAGGCCCGTGCTGTTGCTGGTGCAAAGCTGCACGGGCTATCGCAATTTGTGTCGACTGCTTACGCGCTTGAAGGCAGGACACAAAAAAAACGATCCCAATTGTGCCGTCAGTTTTGAGCAGTTGGAAGCTCACGCGGCAGGTCTCATCGGCTTGGCGGGATCCAAACCTCGCAACGATCTGGATCGTTTGCGAGGCATCTTCGCTCCCAATCATCTTTATGTTGAACTGCAACGACACTTCGATGACGAAGCGGCCTTAGAGAATCGCATGGCCGCCGAAATGGCAATGGCAATGGCCATACCTTTGGTGGCCACGAACGACGTTCGCTATGACACGCCCGCTCGGCGCTGTGTGCACGATGTGTTGACATGCGCGCATGAAAAAACATCTGTTGATCAAATTGGGCGTCGCCTGCTGCGCAACGCTGAACGCCATCTCAAGTCGCCTGCACAGATGATGCAGCTGTTTCGAGATCAACGGCAAGCTGTGTACGCCTCGCACGAGATCGCCGAACGCTGCGGGTTTTCTTTGGCAGATCTGGGGTATCAGTTTCCTACGTTTGCTGTGCCTGATGGGGAAACGGAACAAAGTTATTTGGAAACCCTCACCTGGCAAGCGGCCCGTGAGCGTTATCAGCCCTTGCATGCCAAGGCGAAACAACAGCTGGAACATGAATTGCGGGTGATTGGAAAGTTGCACCTGGCCGGCTATTTCTTGGTGGTTTGGGACATCGTTCGGTTTGCGCGCGGGCTTGGGATCCTTGCACAAGGGCGAGGCTCTGCCGCCAATTCGGCCGTGTGTTATGCGCTGGGCATCACGGCTGTGGATCCCGTGGGCATGGATCTGTTGTTTGAACGCTTCTTGTCCGAAGAGCGCGTGCGCAGCGCCCCCAGCGCTTCCGATCGCATTCCCGACATTGATGTGGATCTGCCTTCAGGGCCGCGGCGCGAAGCGGTGATTCAATACGTGTACCAGCGTTACAGTGGACAAGGCGGCACGGGCGCGGCCATGACGGCCAATGTGATCACGTTTCGCCCCCGTATGGCGGTGCGCACAGCGGGGCGGGCCTTAGGTTTTTCTGAAGCGCAGCTAACACGCATCTCAAAACATTTGCCACATTGGGTGGTGGATGGCGAAACGCCTTTGTCGGTGTACATCGCCGAAGCTGGCTTTCCGCCTACCGAAGAGCGCACACGCCACTTGGCGGCGGTGGCCACCCAGTTGCTGAATTTGCCGCGGCACCTAGGGCAACATTCAGGCGGCATGGTGTTGTGTGCCGGGCGGCTTGACGATGTGGTTCCTTTGGAGCCGGCCAGCATGCCTGGGCGCACGGTTGTACAGTGGGACAAAGACGACTGTGCCGATCTGGGGATCGTGAAAGTGGATCTGCTGGGGTTGGGCATGTTGGCGGTGCTGGAAGAAGCGGCGCCCTTGATACAAAAGCACGAAGGCGTTTGCATCGACTACGCCCACTTGCCGCCTGACGATCCCAAGGTTTACGACATGCTTTGCCAAGCCGACACCGTGGGCGTGTTTCAAGTGGAATCGCGCGCGCAAATGGCCACTTTGCCGCGCATGCAGCCCCGCCGGTTTTACGATCTTGTGGTGGAAGTGGCGATCATTCGTCCCGGCCCCATCGTGGGCCGTATGGTCAGCCCGTACTTGGAACGACGCGCGGGACGCGAAAAGGTTGTCTATCCGCACCCTTGTTTAGAACCAATCTTGAAACGCACCCTAGGTGTGCCGTTGTTTCAGGAGCAACTCATTCGCATGGCCATGACCGCTGCAGGGTTTTCTGGTGGACAGGCCGAAGAACTTCGCCGCGCCATGGGGTTTAAGCGTTCGGCAGAGCGCATGCAGCAGATTGAAAAAGATTTGCGCCAAGGGCTGTTGGCCCGCGGCATCAGCGGCGCCACGCAAGACGAAATCGTGCAAGGCATTCGTTCGTTTGCGCTGTATGGATTCCCCGAATCACACGCGGCTTCCTTCGCCTTGATTGCTTATGCGTCTGCCTATTTGAAAGCCCATCATGGGGCCGCGTTTTTGTGCGCGCTGCTAAACAACTGGCCTATGGGATTTTATCATCCGGCCACTTTGGTCACCGATGGCACTCGACATGGCATTGAGACTTTGCCTGTGGATGTCACGCGGTCCGATTGGGTGTGCACGCTTGAACGGGTGGAAGCCTCGGGCGCTTTGGCGGTGCGGCTGGGCCTAAAATACGTCGTGGGATTGCGACAAGAGATTGGTCAGCGGACTGTGGCCGCGCGGGCGCAGAAGCCGTTTTGTTTGCTGGGAGATTTTCACGTTCGGGTGGCTCCGCATCAAGACGAAATGAACGCGTTGGCTTCTGTGGGGGCGTTTGCGGCCTTGGGTGGACGCCGGCGTGCGGTGCTGTGGCAGGTTGAAGCCTTGGGGCGTTCGGGGGACCTGTTCAATCAAGCGTCCACACAAGCCGTGGAATCGCCTTTGCCCGAAATGACTGACGACGAAGAATCCTTGGCCGATCTTCATGGCACGGGGGTGGCTTTGGGTCCCCATCCAGTTTCGTTTGTGCGGGAACAATTGAATCAGCAAAACGTGGTGCGCGCGGCCGACTTAGGGCAAGTGCGCGACGGGCAGCGGGTGCGCACGGCGGGCATGGTGATTGTTCGCCAACGTCCTGGCACCGCCAAAGGACTGGTGTTTTTAACTTTGGAGGATGAAACGGGATTTTCGAACACTGTGATCATGCCGGACACTTACGAGCGATGGCGCAAGGTTGTTTTGCAGAACGCAGCGTTAATTGTTGAAGGCAAAGCGCAAAAGCGCGATGGCGTGGTCACTATCAAGGCGGAGAAGTTTTTGCCTTTGGTGCACCAAGGCACACAGATCTCCCGGTCGCACGACTTTCATTAGGCCTTAAGCTGGATCGCATGTTGACCCTCAGCCCACCCGCCACTACCGCGAAGCGGCTCTAAACAACTGCGGCAACACCTCGGCCAGATAGGTTCGCCAAATCGGCCACGCATGGGCGCCTTCGGTTTCTCGATAAGCGTGTTTCACGCCTTTCGCGGCGAGCGCCGCTATGAAAGCACGGTTGAGTTCCAACAAAAAGTCGTCTTTGCCGATCGACACCCATAGCCAACGAAGCTTTTTGTTAAGCACCTGGGGCTGCGAAAGCCCAGGCTCGAACACCTCCAAATGGCGGGTGGCCGCGCTCATTCCCCCCACCCACGCAAACAGCTGCGGGTTGTTGATGCCCAGTGACAGCGCCTGTTCGCCTCCCATCGACAGGCCCACAATGGCTCTATCGGCCGGCGTCTTCTTGGTGCGGTAATTTGCCTCAACAAGAGGAATCACCTCTTGTAGCAGATCGTTTTGATAGGCGCGCAGATTGTCGAGCCACTTTTCCCGATCGATGGGGATGGCATGGCCATCAGTCATCACAATGATAGCGGGCACCATTTGTTTTGCGGCCAACAAGTTATCCGCGATGACATGCGCGCGGCCAAACTCGGTCCAAGCCGCTTCGCTGTCTGAAAACCCATGCAGCAAGTAAAGCACCGGCAATGGCTTTTTGCTTTTCTCGTAGCCCGGGGGCGTGTACACACGCAAATTCCGCAGGCTTTGCGTGGCCTTCGAGGCGTAGGTATGAAGGTGAACCGTGCCGGCGGGCGCACCCTGATGCTCGTAACTGGCAGGCGGCGTGGCGGGAACCAACACACCGCTGGTTGTGGGATAGCGCGAAGGCTTGAGCCATTGGTTGTTGGGGTCCGCTTGCTTTTGGCCATCGATTGACAGCGTGTAACCCCAAATGCCCGGGGGAATTTTCAACGTGACCGACCACAGCCCGTCCGCGTTCTTAACCAGCGGCTTCGGGTTCCAATCATAATCGCCGAACACTGTCACCTCTTTGGCTTGCGGCGCCCACACCCGGAAGCTGACCTGGCCATCGGCATGCACTTCGGGGGATACGAATTGTGGCGGCGACTTTGTCACAGGCTTTTCGGCTTTGGTGGCTTCAGCCGCCATGGTGGTGGCGCAAGCAAGATACATCACGGCCAACATCGCAACAGCGAACTTCATACCCCCAGCTTTACCATAGTTGCCCCCGCCGCGTGCAGGCGTCGTGTGGTCGATGTTCTGCTGGTGATGTTAAGGCGTGATCGTGGGCACCGTGGATCTGGCCGCCGTCACAAACATCTGCAGCACGGCCTCCCTGCCTTTGGGATTTTGCGTTGACACAAAATGTCCATCGTAAGCTACGGGCGCCAATTGCACTTGCACAGCTGTAAACCCGCCAAGGTTGGCGGTGGCCGGTGCGGGTGTGATGGGCAGGTCGGCGTGGGGCACCAGAGGCGGGCCCACAGAGGCCACGCCAGCCGCAAGGCCCAACTCTTGTTGCGTGGGGTCGGGAGAATAGGTGTCGTTCTGGCCGTAGATGTGCAGGAGGTGTTTGGCCCCCACGTCCATCAAAGGCGCGCGCACGATGCGTTGAACAAAGTTCACGGGATCGCTGCGGTCGAAATACATCTGCAGCACAGAAATCAACGGGTTGTATTCGGGCCATAAGATGGGATCTGGGCTGGCATATGTGATCTGATCGCTCAACAGAAGTGGCAACGCGCCCTTGATGTCCACGGGCTTTTGTTTGGTGGCTAAGCTCAAGCTTAAATAGCCGCCTGCACCCGAGAGCACCACCGTTTTGTAGCGCGGATCAAACCCCGCCGCGACGGCCGCTGCATTCGCACCTTGTGAGTGTCCGTAAAGGTAAAGTTTGGCCGGGTCGAACTTCACGCCCGCTTGCGCATAAGCTTCCGTGACCTTTGCCATCGCAAACAAATCGGCCGCGCCCTGCAGAGTCGTGTCGCGCGCGGAAACGGGATTGAGAAAGTTGAACACCAGCTCATCCACATTGCGGGTGGACACGCCTTTGCGGCTGGCGTGCAAAGCGCCGTCGTAGGAAATCATGGCCACCGGAACCGGATCTCCGCCCACCGCCACACCCGCTGCGAAGTCTTGCGCCCACGTGGTTCGCCCCGACAGGTAACTGCCCCCTGTGCCGTGCGCGTAAACCACCACAGGCCATCCCGCGGCCGGCATGCTGCCTTTGGGCACGGTTAACGAGAAGCAAACATCTTCGGTGGCTTGAATGACGGCCGCACCGGTGGTGGGTTCGTATTCGATCACGCCGCCTTGCTCAGGACCCTCGTAGGGCTTCGTGCCCTTTTGAAACACGGGCAACGTGACCAAGCCTTGATACTCATCGAACGCTGCGCCCACAGGCGGCGCCAAGCAACCGCGCTGCTTTTCGGCTGTTGTAACCCCATCATCGCAAGGCGAAGCCGCCTCGCCGCATTTCACTAAGGTCTTTACCGCAAGGTTTGGCGCCGGCGCGGTTTGCACAGCGGTCCTTAGGCCCTTGATAGGGTCTTCGGTCTTTTGCACCGTAAACACGGTGCCCCCCAACACCGTCGCGGGTGTCAACTCGCTGCGCGGATCGGCCACCCAAGTTCGCAACGGCGCATGGCTCGTCCATGCCGCCGCCAACTCTGGATCGGCGGGAGCGGTCACGCCCAGCATCGCGGCAAAGTCTGAGTCCTGGACGAAGGCCTGATTGGTGCCGTCAGCCAGCGGCCCTTTCACAACCACAGCGTAAGTGCCACCGGCGTCCAGTTGCCCGCTGATTCGCAACGCCAAGTAGCGGGGGCAAATGTAGCGGCTGCCCGTTCCGGTGCCGGCGCCTCCTGAAGAGAAACGCCATACTTGGCTAACCTCCAATCCATATGCCGGCGATCCCGGTGTGAGGTTCACAACCCTAACGGTTCCTTCACTCTCCAGTTGTGCGATTTGTGGCGAGCGAGAAAACCGCATGAACACCGTAGGCCGCGCCGACGCCCCATTCACATCCGCCTCAATCGCCTTGATGTAGCGGTCTACGGAATCAAGCCCCAGCAAGCCTACGCCGGGACGCGGGAAATTTTTCATGTCGAGTTTGCCGTTCTTCAAACGCGCGTCGTTGGGAAACGGCAAGGCAAAAAAATCGTCACTCGGTGGGTCGGCGGCACGCGGAATCTGAAACTTGATCTTGGCCACGGCCTCTTCCGCCACCTCGCACGTGGCGCCCGGCCAGGCTTTGTAGGCCAATTGCGAACTGCATACACCACCCAAACACAAAAGGCCTCCGTAACAATCGGAGGCGGCCGAACACAAGGCGCCCACATCGCCAGAGCCTGCGGTTTGACACGCGCCCGAAAGCCCGTCGCGCATACAAGCCATGCCACTGGCGCAATCACCCTCGCTGGTGCAAACCGCGCCCACGGCTCCCGGCTGGGCCACCCGGGGTGCGCAGGCCGTTTGAGGCACCCCCTGCGGTGTCAAGCTAAGGCCGCAGTACAAATCAACCAAGCATTCAGCGGACACCACACAGGCGGCGCCTGGTCCCAGATCGCCTCGGGGCGTGCAGGTGTTGGCTGCGGCGCACGTCAAACCCCGACGACACTGATCGGCTGTGGTACACACGGCCCCAATGCCTAGGCCCGGCGGAACGCCACCCGGATCGCCCCCGGCGCCCCCCATTGGTCCTGGCTGATTTTCTGAAGCCTCAATGAAGAAACAAGCAGGCACAAGAACCAGCCAACCAAAAAGAACGACACCTAGGCGCTTATCCGACATATTGAAAGCCTCTCTTTGCTGCGGGCCAGGGTACACCCAGGCGTCACCATAAGGGAACCCGCTTGATAACGGCAGATCGGGCCAGGTATGAAATCTTCGCCAGCGGCCTCTGGGCAGAAAGTCGCGGAGGCGGGATACTCACCCTCATGCCTAAGGCCACGAAATCAAACGCGCTCGAAGCGCTTCGTCGCATCGACACCCACAAGGTGAAAGTGGCGGTCACCGACATGGATGGTGTGCTGCGCGGCAAGTACATGCACAAAGACAAGTTTCTCTCGGCCTGCGAAAGCGGGTTCGGGTTCTGCAACGTGATCTTCGGCTGGGATTGCACCGACCTGTGCTACGACAACGTCAGTTACACCGGTTGGCATACGGGCTATCCAGATGCGCAAGCCCGCGTGGATCTGAACAGCTTCCGCCGCGTGCCGTGGGACAACGACGTTCCCTTTTTCCTGGGCGATTTCGAGGACAAGCAAGGCCAAGCGCTGCCGCAATGCCCGCGCAGCCTGCTGCGCCAAGTGATAGATCAAGGTGCGAAGCAAGGCTTTTTAGCCATGATGGGCATGGAATTCGAGTGGTTCAATTTTCTGGAGACGCCTCAAAGCCTTGTCGACAAACGCCACGTGAACCCGCAGCCGCTGAGCCCCGGCATGTTCGGATATTCGTTGTTGCGCGCCAGCCGCAATTTGCCGTTTTTCAACGCTTTGCTCGACGAAATGGCGGCCTTTCGGGTGCCCATCGAAGGCTTGCACACAGAAACCGGCCCCGGTGTTATGGAAGCAGCCATCTTGTACTGCGACGCTTTGGAAGCTGCCGATCGGGCGGTGCTGTTCAAATCCTCAGCCAAAGAGATCGGGGCCCGCTTCGGCATCATGCCCACCTTCATGGCGCGCTGGAGCAACAAGCTTCCCGGCTCAAGCGGGCATCTGCATCAAAGCCTGTGGTCTGGTGGCAAAAACGCATTTTACGACGCCAAAGATCCACTGTTCATGAGCGCCACGTTCAAGAGCTATTTGGCTGGCATCCTGCACGCGCTGCCCGAAATCTTGCCTATGTTTGCACCCACCGTGAACAGCTACAAACGCTTGGTTGACGGCTATTGGGCCCCCACGCATGTGTCCTGGGGGGTAGACAACCGCACCGTGGCAGGGCGCGTGATCTCAGGCGGTGCAAAATCAACCCGGCTGGAACTGCGGGTGCCTGGCGCCGATGTGAATCCCTATTTGGCTGTGGCGGCTGCGCTGGCCGCGGGCCTTTATGGCGTGCGCAACAAATTGAAGCTCACCATTCCCGCCACACAGGGAAGCGCTTACGCCGAAAACAAAACACAACGTCTGCCTCGCACTTTGCAAGAGGCCACGGCGAACATGGCGAACTCGAAACTGGCCCGTGAATTGTTTCCGCCCGCGTTCGTGGACCATTTCGTCGCATCCCGGCAGTGGGAATGGCGTCAGTACCAAGATGCCGTAACGTCTTGGGAGCTAGAGCGGTATTTCGAGATCATCTAAGAACAAGGCCCATTAATATGCAGCTTGCACGATTTGCATTTCCCACCGACATCGTTTTTGGTCCCGGCGCGCGCCAGCAAGTGCCCTCACGCCTGCGCGCTGAGGGCAAACAACGGCCGCTCATTGTCACAGACAAGGGCCTCGCCGCTTTGCCTTTGGTAGGCGAGCTTGAGCAGGCGCTGTCGCAGGCGGGCTTGGCCTGCGCCACGTTCAGCGGAATTTGGGGCAATCCTACGAAATCGCAGGTGCAAGCAGGCCTGGCGGCGTTTCGCGAACACAAGGCCGATTGTGTGGTGGGTTTGGGCGGTGGGGCCGCTTTGGACGTGGCGAAGGCCATCGTGCTTTTGGCCGAACACCCGGGCGATTTGTTTGACTACGAAGACGACATGCCGGGCGCAAGGCCCATAGATCAAGCGATCCCGTTTTGGCTCGCGCTGCCCACCACCGCAGGCACCGGCAGCGAAGTGGGCCGCAGCGCCGTCATCTCTGACGACCAAACGCACCTCAAGAAAATTGTGTTTTCACCGCGATTGCTCGCGCGGGCTGTGTTCGCCGATCCCGAGCTTACGGTGGCGTTGCCTGCCGCCATCACGGCTGCCACCGGAATGGACGCGCTCACCCACAACGTAGAGGCGTATCTGGCCAAGGCCTATCACCCCATCTGTGACGGCATCGCGCTTGAAGGGCTCCGTTTGGTAGCCGAACACTTGCCGCAAGCCGTGGCCCAGCCGCAAAATCTGGACGCACGTGCCGGCATGTTGATGGCGTCGATGATGGGCGCGATCGCGTTTCAAAAGGGCTTAGGTGTGGTGCATTCCTGCGCCCACGCGCTGGGCACTGTGGCGGGCATGCACCATGGCTTGGCCAACGGCGTGATGATTGACCACGCCTTGCCCCACAACCTGGCCGGCAGTTCACAAAAGTTCGTGCGCATGGCGCAAGTGGTGGGGCTAACGAGCACCAACCCCGAAGCCTTCATCCATTGGCTACGCGACTTTAAGGCCAGCGTGGGGCTTCCGGCCACCTTGACCGAAGCAGGTGTGAAGCGAGAGTTTGTGCCGAAGCTGGTGCAAGTGGCAACGGCCGACGGCTGCCACGCCAACAACCCCTTGGCTTGCGTGAGCGCCGAC
>JBBSJE010000088.1:0-22045 GCA_038257535.1 Polyangia bacterium | reverse complement strand
TTCCGTGTTTTATCGAGTGCGCGGCAAGGTGGGTTATATGTCGCCCGAGCAGGCGCGCAACGAAACCATCGACGCACGCAGCGATCTGTTTTCTTTGGCCGTGTGCCTGTTCGAGACGTTCCTGGGATCGCGGCTGTTCGTGGGCGATCTGCAGACCCCGCCGGAACAGGTTTACGCTCGCAACCTGCCCAGCTTGTGGGGGCGTGTCCCCGGCTGGCCGCAGGAGCTGGAGCAAATCTTTCAGCGCGCGCTTTGCCCCGATCCCGCGCAACGGTATCAAACAGCCCACGAATTTTACCAAGCGCTGCGAGGTGTGGCCCAGGCTTATGACCTCACGTACACGACCGCTGACTTGGCCGCTGAACTTCACCAGCTCTTGGGAGACGACGTGGATCGCTGGGGCCAAGACGATGCGCTTGCTGGGGTGGATACGGAGAAGCTTTCTTTGCATGGCCACGCGCCGCCCAAATTGCCTGCTTTTGCGTCTCCCATAGCCGCGAGCACCACGCCGCTTGAACCGCTGCGCACCAGCCGCGAAGTTGCGGTCACCGCGCCGTTTGCTTTCGAATGAGCGTTCCTCGTTCGCCCACCCGCATCATCAACCCTGATGCGCCCATCGTGCGGCAATCGGGCCGCGGCCGTTTCATCGTGATGCACGGACAAGACCGGGGCGAATCGTTTGTGATTCAGACCAGCCCCTTGGTGCTGGGATCTGGCACCGACTGTGAGTTGCAGCTGACCGATCCCACTGTGTCACGCCGACACATGGAGATCCGTTTGAGCGAGGGCGGGTTGTTGCTACGCGATCTGGGCTCTACCAACGGATCGTTTGTAAAGGGGGCGCGGTTTCGGGAACTTGAGCTGGGTTACGGAACTGAAATTCAAGTGGGGCAAACGCTGCTGAAGTATGTGCCCGACGAGCAGCCGGTTGATGTGGCGCCGGGCGACAAAGAGCGGTTCGGTGCCTTGTTTGGCCGCGACCCAAAAATGCGGCGCATGTTTTCGCTGCTCGAAGACGTGGCGCCCACAGACGCCACGGTGCTGTTGGAAGGCGAAACCGGTACGGGCAAAGAACTGTTTGCTGAAGAAATTCACCGACACAGCAACCGCAAAGCGCAACCTTTGGTGGTGTTCGATTGCGGCGCTGTTCCGCATGAGCTGATTGAATCGGCGCTGTTTGGCCACGTCAAAGGCGCGTTTACGGGCGCCATCAGTGAACGCCGGGGCGCGTTTGGGGAAGCGGATGGTGGCACGTTGTTTTTGGACGAGATCGGCGAGCTCAACCTAGATCTTCAGCCCACCTTGCTGCGGGTGCTCGACAAACAAATGGTGCGGCCCGTGGGTGGTGATGCCTACCGCAAAGTCAATGTGCGCGTGGTGGCGGCCACCAACCGTGATTTGCGCGCGCTGGTGTCGGAGAAACGATTTCGCGAAGACTTGTATTACCGCCTGGCCGTTGTGCGCATCACGATTCCGCCCTTGCGCGATCGATCGGACGACATTCCTCTGCTGGCGCGACACTTCATCCGCGAACTTGGTCGTGGAAAAACCTTGCGCGCGCACAAGCATGATTTGGAACGCCTCAAGCAGCACGGCTGGCCCGGCAACGTACGTGAACTGCGCAACATGATCGAGCGTGTGGTGGCGCTTTCGCGCGGCGAACAGCTTGATTTTGGCCCCTCCTTGGCGGACAGCCAGCCCAATGCGGCGGTGGGCACGGCGGGCACGGCCTACGACTTGCCGTTCAAGGAAGCGAAAACCATCATGGTTGATGCCTTTGAACGCGACTACCTTGCGCACCTTCTGCAAGCGCATCAAGGCAACCTATCGGCGGCGGCCCGCGCGGCGGAGTTGGATCGCAAACACTTGCGCGAACTTTTGCGCAAGCATGGCCTGCGCGATCCGGATGCTGCCGCGAGCTAGACCTGATCACTTCGCAAACGTAACGGTCTTGGTTTGTCCCGCGGCCACCACCACTCGACTGGGATAACTTTTGAACCGCCACGGCACGTACACAGACACTTCGTATGCGCCCGGAGCCAACGCAAGTTCGGCAGGGCACAACAAACCTGTCTCAATGCCATCAACAGCGATGGGATACTTGCCTTGCTTTGCGCATTTTACAGACACGGTGGCATGGCCCGCCACAGGCGGCATGGCAGGCTGCAAGGTCCACGATCGCTGCGCGGTGAGCGTGTCGTGATCCAATGTCGCTTCCAAGCGCTGGTATCCCGCCAACACCAGCACCAAGCTGCGGTGACGCTCTTTCAATTCAATCGCCGCCGGCGTAATCCCCCGCTCACCGCCATTGATCCAGATCTGTGCACCGGGCGGGGTGGTTTGCATGTTTACCAGCAAACGACCCTGGGCATCGCGCGCGGCAAGGCCACCCTCGGCAACATCGGGAGCGGCGTTTTGTTGCGCCACCGGCGCCTCAAGCGGCGCAGCCTGTGCGGCTTCGGCGGGAGCCTCCACAGGCGCCACGGCGGTGGGAACGCCCTCAGCCTCTGGCTCGGGAACGGGGTCTTTGCCAACCCCGGGGGCCGACACCTGCCGATCGGCACGCGGTGATGACGTCGTCGGCTTTTGGCTCACGAACATGCCGCCCAGCACACCGGCCACCACAGCCACAACCGCCGCAGTGGCCAAGGTGATGATCAAGCGACGTCGCGGCGGGGTTGCCGATGCAAGCGCGAGATCGCCGTCATCGTTTGCGGCGGATTGAGGTGTGCTCGGGTCCTCGATGGCTGCCGATGCCGCTGCCATTTCAGGTGGAGGAGAATCACCAGCAATGAGCTGCGAATCATCAATTTCCGCCGTGCCTTCGCGCGCCGCCGATCGGAACCCTGCGGGGGCGCTTTGCTCCTCTTGCAGCCAGGGCAAGGGTTCGGCCGAAGTGTCCACGCTGGGCGCAGATTCAGGAGGAAACACCTGCGCCATCGGAGGTGGAGGCCGCACAGGGGTTTCCGCATCGGCCAACAGATGACCAATCTTGCGCCGATCAAACGCGTTGGTTTTGGCGTCGTCGAGAAAATCATCCTCAGGCGCTTCGATTGCGATCTCAGCCCGCGCGGACGCAGCGGGCGGCCCCAAAGCGTCCACGAGCCCAGGCGCAAACATGGCCTCAAGCTCACCCGTGGTTAGGTTCGACATGTTCGGTCGGTCGCCCACAGGCGCGCCTCCGGCCACAGGCAAGGCCGCCGGCGGTGGCAGAACCGGGGGGGGCGGCTCGTCTATCTCCAAGGCGGCCGTAAGCCGCGCGCGCACAGCATCGTAGCTGTTGCCGCTTACGGTGGGCTCACTGTCCCCCACACCAACAGCTTCCAAATCTGTGAGCGACAGTTCAAACATCGCTGAGGCTTCGGTGCTTGGGCCCCCCGGCGTCAGCTTCGCCGAGGCCACGTCAGCGGGAAGAATCTGCATTTCGGCCGTGGGCCCGGTGTGGTTCAAGCCCTCCGGTGTTGCCCCGGTGGCGCCGACTTGCGCTTCGAACAGCGAAGAAAACGGCAAGGTATGTTGAGGCTCGATGGGCTTGGGGTTTGCCAAAGCGGCCACGTTGGTCCTCACGGCAGGTTTGGCCCCCGAAGCCTTGCGCTCACGCTTGGTGGGTGCGGTGGACCCAGGGGCCAGCACAACGGGAGGCGGCGCCGCGGTTTTGGGCGCAGGCGTTTTGGGCGCAATGGCTTGATTTGAAGGTTTGTTCGTGGGCATGACCGAAGCGGGAGGTGACAGGACGCGCGCGGTAACAACGGAAGGCGTGGAATCGGGCGCAAATCTAGGCATCACAGCGCTGTCTTGCGGTTGCACCGCCGTGGGCGGCAGAGACAGCCGCCGCGCCAACGCCCCCAGATGCGCCCGCAGTTCGGTTTCCGAAAGCTCGCTGGCGGCCATGCGAAACACGCGCTCTGCCTCCCGAGCGATGGGTCGCTTGGCGGGATCGGCCCGCAGCAGCGACATAAGCGCTTCAGCCAAATCAGGCGGCAAGACGCTCAGCGCACGCGAAAGATCGGTGGCGCTGCGCGGGTTGCGTGCGGAGGGTGGGGTTTTGCCGGTGGCCAACTCGAACAGCACGGAGGCGAGTGCAAACACGTCGGCCTCCACCGACCCCTCGCCCGCCAACAGCAGTTCAGGCGCTGCGTACGCGGACAAGAACCGCTTGCCGCCCGCCAGACGTCCCGGCAACACCGCCACGCGATGGCCAAAATCGATCATTTTGACGGCGCCGCGAATGGTGACGAACACGTTGTTGGGGGTTAGCCCGGCGTGCACCAGGGGCGGGTTCAACTCATGCGCCGCCGCCAACGCCGCCGCCATTTCCGCCGCCACATGGGCCAAAAGCAAGGTGGGAACCGACTTTTCCGCGTTCGCTTCGCCCACCAAACCGCCGCGCAAGGCCCCCAGGTGGGCGCCAAAGAGAAATTCGGTGGCCACGTAGGCGGTGCCGTCAGGGGTGGTGCCCGAATCGACCACCTGGCCAATGCGCGGATCGCGAACGCTGGTGGCGCGTGAGGCAACCTCCAAAAGCCGTTGGGTGGCATCAGGCCGCGTGGGTTGCGCGGAGGCCGGCAACGTTTTCAGCGCGAACACGCGTTCGAAGCCCGCTAAGCCCTGGGTGCGGGCCCGGTAGCTCGCAAACGGGGCCTCACTTTCCAAAGCCTCTTGGCAATGGAAGCGCCCCAAGACCTTTGCGGCGCCTCGCGCGTCGGAGGCGTTAGTTCTCATGGAGGCGTCCACGGGGTGCTACCATCGGTAGATCGATGAGGTTTCTGGACCGCCTCCGTGAGGCCAGCCGCACCCTAGGCCAACAGGTAAACGACACCAGCCAGGCCGCCCTATACCTTCGGCAGCTGCTGCGCGGCAACCGAGGTCCCCATGCGGCCAGCTTTGCGCCGCCTGCGCCGCCCTGGCCCGCCACCCCGGGGCAAGACGTTCAACTGCCCGTCCGAAGCCCTGGCCCCGTGTTGCTGCTGCAGGGGTATCTGGCCAACCGAGGCTCCGTGCACCTACTGGCCAGGCGGCTGCACGAGATGGGGCACGTGGTGATGACCTACAAGCTGGGTCGCATGAATCTGGGCGACATTCGCGACACGGCGGGGTTGGTGGCCCGCAAGGTCGAGACCTTGGTTCAACAAACGGGCGTGAGCCACGTGGACATCATTGGCCATTCCATGGGCGGCTTGGTGGGGCTCTACTACGTAAAACGCCTAGGGGGCCGCCACCGGGTGAATCGGCTGGTGCTGCTGGGCTCGCCCGCCGCGGGCACTTGGTCGGCGGTGTTTGGCTTGTTCACGGCGCCGCTGGGGCCTGCCAGCGTTCAGCTGCTGCCCGGAAGCGCCTTTTTAAAAGAGCTCAAAGAGACACCCCTGCCCCCTGGGGTGGATTTGGTTACGATCTCAGGCGATCGCGACTTCTTTGCGCCGATGCGGTCCACGGTGTTGCAAGGGGCCCGTCACATCACCTTGCCCACCACCCATTCGGGGCTGCTTGTGGAAGAGCCGGTGGCGCGCGCCCTGGATAGAATCCTGCATGGTTTGCCGGTGGCGTAACCTGCCCTTCGCAGACTGGTCGGGTGTGCAGTTCTGTTGACGGTGTGCCACAGCGGCCTTACGATGGCCTCTAACTCGGCAAACTTACAGACGAATCAAGCGCGTGCAAGACAAAGACATCACAGGCGGAACAGATGCGGCGCTGTGGGCGCTTCGCTTCATTTCCGGGAAGTATCAGGGGGGCGAATTCCCCCTGCGCCCCAACCGGGAAATCATCATCGGGCGCTCCTCCGACCTAGACATGGTTTTGGTCGAGGACATGGTGTCGCGAAAACACGCCAAAATTTCCACCAACGAAAAAGCCATCACGATCTCCGATCTGGGATCCACCAACGGCACCTTCGTCAACGGCGAAAAAATTCGTACGATTGATCTCAAAGACGGCGACCGCATTTTGATCGGAACGTCGATCATTAAGTTGGTCGCGCTCAGCGGCGAGGTGCCAGCAGCCGCTCTTTCTGAAACCGAAGCGAGGTCAAAGATGCAGGTGGACGCCACGCGTCGGCCGCCGTCGCGCAGCATGTCCGGCAGCATCGAAGAAATTCCGCTGCCCGATTTGATTCAGTTGCTTTCCACCAGCCGCAAGTCAGGTGTGCTGGTGCTGCGGTCTGATCTGGGCACCGGAAAAATCTACCTGCGTATGGGGCAGATCTACTTTGCCAGCATCGACGAAGGCTTCGACGTAAGCCCCCGCAAGGCGATGTACCGCATGCTTTCGTGGAGCACAGGATTTTTCGAGCTTGAGCCCGCCGACGATCGCACGGTGTTGGAAGAAATTCAGGATTCCACAGAAGCGCTGCTGATGGAAGGCATGCGCCAAATGGACGAACTGAAAGTGATCGGCGAAAAGCTGCCCGCACCTTCCGCCGTGATCGCGCTTCCGCGGCCGCTTGAGCCACGCCTGCGCGACCTGAAGCCCGACGAACTCGACATGATTCAGCTGGCGCTGGCAGGTGGCACGCTGCAAAGCCTTTTTGATCGTTCAAAGCTTCCAGATCTGGAAACCGCCGAATCCATCAAAGCGTTGATCGACAAAGGTTATCTGCAAACGTCGTAGCGGCCGTGCGACGCTTTTATAGCGTTAGCACTTGGTGTTCCGCAGCGGCAACCACCGTGGTGAGCGCGCCTTGCTCTTGCACCAAGCGTTGGCCTTGCGTTGCCAGGCTGTCCACCTCGGCGTCGCTATAATCCTGATCGTAGTGAAACAGCGCCAAGGTTTTGGCTTGCGCCCTCACCGCACAGTTGACCGCCTGCTCGATTGACGACAAGCCCCGATCGGCGTATTTCTGGCCATCTTCCGGGGAAAAAGAGCATTCGTGGATCAAGAGATCTACGTTCTGCAGCAAGGCGCTGCGTGCGTCGCCCGGGCTGCAGGTGCCATGACCAGCGTACGCAATAACATGACCGCCATCTTCAATGCGGTAGGTGGTGGCAGCCAAGGGCCCGTCACCTTCGCGCGCCGCTCGCACCGTGGCAGAGCCTAGCGTCAACGATTCGCCTTCGGCAAACGCGCCCAAAGTGATCTTCGCGGCCATGTTTTTGTACGTTTGCACGGGGAAATATTGCGCGGCCATTTGCCGCTCCAATATGTCTGCCAGCTCGCTGGGATGGCGCGGGCCACCGTAGATCTCGAACAAGTTGCCCGGCACATAGAACGGCACAAAAAACGGAAAACCCTGAATATGATCCCACTGCGCCAGCGACAACAAAACCGTAGCGCGCCCCTGCCCTTTGCCAAATGGCCCATCCATCAGCGCGTTGCCAAGGTTGCGGGCGCCGGTTCCGAAATCCAAGATGATGAGATCACCGCTGTCCAAACGCACCGACACGCAAGGGGTGTTGCCGCCGTAGCGCACGGTGCTGGGGCCCGGCGCTGGAATCGACCCGCGCACGCCCCAAAAGGTGATCTGCATGGTGTGAGTGTATCTCAGCCGGGCCGGGGTCGAAAGCCGCCTGGATCAGCGACCAGCCGATAAGCCTACGTCCAAACCTTCGAACGCCGCAATGATCTCCAAGCCGGGCGCAACCTTTGCGGCCTCGGCCTTGGCGTGTTCGCGCATCTGGTCCACTTCGTCGTCGCTGCGTTCGGGGGCGTGGTGAAACAAGGCCAAACGACGAACGCCCGCTTGCCGGCAAATGTCGATCGCGTCGCGCGGGCGCGAATGGCCGTAATGCGGAACACGCTGATAATCAGCATCGGTGAACATGGTGTCGTAAATCACCAGATCAGATCCTGCGCACAATCGCACCACCGACTGTTGCATGGCGGCCAATCGCGTTTGATCGCTCAGCGACAGCTTGATGTCAGGCGGCGGCGGTTTGGCGATAAATTCCTCACCAAACAAGATGCGCTCAAACGGCGCCGTGTCCGATACGTAAGCCACTTTGCGCCCCCCCGCTTCCAGCGCGTACGCGGTGGCGGTGTAAGGGTGATTTAGCTGCGCAGTGGTGACCTTCACATCGGCGATGTCGAATTGGTGGCCATCGGGCAATTCGGAAAACTCAACGCTGGCGCGGGCCTCATCGAAGGGCACGGGAAAAAACGGTGCCTCGGTTTGGCCCGCCAGGACCGTGCGCAAACGCAAATCATCCCGCTTGCGGGCGTATATGTTCAGCTGATTGCCGGTCTGATATAGCGGGGCAAAAAACGGCAGGCCCTGAATGTGGTCCCAGTGGGTGTGGCTGATCAGAATGTGCGCTTGGCCCTTGCCCTCAGCAAACGAACCGCGGGCCAATTGCTTGCCCAGGCGCCGCAACCCCGTACCCGCATCCAGAATCACCCGCGTGCCGTCGGTGGATTCCACTTCCACGCACGACGTGTTGCCACCATAACGCACCGTGTTTTCACCGGGCACCGGCACGGATCCGCGCACGCCCCAAAAGCGCACCCTCACGAGCGCCTCAGATCACGCGGGGGACAAACGGGCAAACCGGCTCCGAGCACGCTTCACAATCTACCACCAGCGGCGCCGAGGGCCAAAACTGCCGCCCGCCACACCCCTTTGCCTTTGCATCAGCCGGCGCCTGCGCCCAGATTCAAACCGTGCCTGCGTTTTCTGTTCTTGATCTTGCCCCGGTTGGGGAAGGCAGCAGTGTGCGGCAGGCTCTGCTCAACGCGCGCGATTTGGCCCAGCACGCTGAAGCGTGGGGCTACCAAAGGTTCTGGCTGGCCGAGCACCACAACATGCCAGGCATTGCCAGCGCGGCTACGGCCGTGGTGATGGCACACGTGGCCGCAGCCACCAAAAGCATTCGCGTGGGCTCTGGCGGCATTATGTTGCCCAACCACGCGCCGCTGGTGATAGCCGAACAATTCGGCACCCTGGCAGAGCTCTACCCCCACCGCATTGATTTGGGAGTGGGCCGCGCGCCCGGCACCGATATGCCCACGTCAAAAGCTTTGCGCCGCAGACTTTCCACAAGCGTTGACGAATTTCCCCAGGACATCAATGAACTAATGTCTTACTTCGAGGAGCAACAAGGCGCGGCCGTGCGCGCGATACCAGGCGCGGGATGCGACGTGGAAGTGTGGCTTTTGGGTTCAAGCCTCTACGGCGCGCAGCTGGCAGCAGCTTTGGGATCGCGGACGCGCACGATGAGGCACGTACATTGTTCACTTCGCTTCAGCAGGCCGTGCTCGCTCTGCGCAGCGGTCAACGTGGCCGCTTGCCTAAGCCCTTTGCAAATTTCGACCAAACCCTGGATTTCCAGGGCCGAATCATGGTGGAAGAATTTCTAGGCTGCTCGTTTGTTGGCGACAGAGATGCCGTGGCCGAAGACCTTGCGCGGTTCATTGAACGAACAGGTGCCGACGAAGTGATCGTGGCAACGCAAGTTCATGACCATCAAGCGCGCTTGCGCTCGTACGAGTTGCTGGCGCAAGGCTTCTGAGTACGGACTGACCGCGCGACTAGGCGCCTCTTCTTGTAGCTGAACGTATGAGACGCAACAGCAAGAGCAGCACCACCGCGCCGATGAAGGCCACGAAGATGGTGCCAGCGATGCCACCAAAAGGCACACTCACGCCCAACTTTTGGAAGAGGAATCCACCCAAAAATGCGCCCACCACGCCCACAACAATGTCGCCAATGACCCCGAAGCCGCCACCGACCACAGCCGATGCGAGCCACCCGGCAACCAACCCAATCACAACCCACAACAAGAACGTTTCAAGTGACATGCGGAGCAGCTTAGCAGGCCGCCCCTTGAACGGGCGTTTATGGAACGGCAAATGCAGTGATGTCTCAACGAACGAGGGATTGAGATGAAAACAAGCAGCATCTTGTTGAGTGGTTTCTTGGCGGTAGCATGCGTTTCAGGATGCAAACGCGACACGCAACAACAAGCCAAAGCCACCGCGGAAAACGTGGGCGAAACGATTGAACTGGCAGCGCGCGACGTGGCCGATACCGTGAAGGAAGCCGCGCCCAAAGTGAAACGCACGCTTGAACGTGCGGGGGACAAGGTGGAAGAAACGGCAGAGGAAGCCGCAGCCCGCGCCAAGGGTGCCACCCGCGAAGCCGCGGAAGAAACCGATGAGGCAGTCGAGAAGTTGGACTATCACGTTGATCCGCCGCAACCGGTTTACGATCAGCGGTGATGGGCAGGTTGGCGTCAGTTGGGCTTGGTGACTTAGTGCACCAGGCCTGCATTCCGTGTTGATGGCGGGCTCCGCGTATGCTTAATATGCGCGGTGTCTAATTTACGCACACTGCCTTTGATCATTATCTTAATCTTGTTGGGTCGATCCGCGTCTGCCCAAGGACCCGCTGGAGCCCCAGCCCCTACGAGCCCCTCGGTGCTCTATGACCATAGTTACCAGCTGCGGCTGCAAATTGAGTCATTGCGAGCGGAGCGGGCCCAGTACAGCATCGTGGGGCCCATTGTCATGATGGCGGCTGGCGGCGGTGTGGCTTTAAGCGCGGCTTACATGTACATGGTCGCGTCAATATTCGAGGACTTGGACTGCTACGACTACGACCAAACATGCAATGACAACTCTGGCTTTCGCACGGCCATGGTTGTTGTGGGCGTTGCTGGCGTTGTGGTGGGCATGTTTGGCCTTGTGAACCTTCAATCACGCCTGCAGCCGCGGCGCGAACTTGGCGCCCAGATCAACGCCAAACGCGCAGAGCTGAAGGCCATTGAGCATCGGGTGCGGTTGGGCGCTATGGTGGGGCCGTTCGATTTGCGAGGCGTGACTTTAGCGCTCACGTTCTGACGGTGAACTCTTATCAGATTCGAACTTCATGCTCGTATGCGCTTCCACCAACAGACCCATCGCCAAATCGTCGGGCACCAAAACCAAACGTTGAATGCCAAGCTCGCTGGCGAGGAAGTTTACCAAGGCCGGGAACACCAGCATCTTGTGGCCGAAGGCTTTGCGGCGTTCGGGGGCGCGCAAGGCATTGAACAGTTTCTGGTCGTTGCGCAGACGCATTCGCCAACGTCGTAGGGCAGCCACATCGTAGGCTCCCATGATGCGCCCGAACAGCGGCTCCACGCGCGCCGACGCGGCGGCCACTTGTTCCAGGTAATCCTCTTCATCAACAACCTTCGGCGATCTTCCTGACCTCCACAGCTTCCCATCCAGAGCCAAAGCCACGTCCCCATTTTCGCCTAGCGAAACCAAGGTGCGATTCAACTTTCCCGCGCCGCGCTTGAGCCGTTGCTTCCAATTGACCAAGAGCGACGCTTTGAGCGCCGCCACGAACGCGGCTTCACCCGTGGCATAGTTGCGCACTGTATCGGCATCGAAAAATCGCTCACCAACTTCATCAATGCCGAGCGGCAGTCCCACGATGATCGGCTCCAACGCATTTTGAGGCCACACGGACACCTGAAAGCTGCGGCTTCCAAAGTCGAGCACCAAGCGTCCGCGTTGTCCCTTCGTGGCCGCCAAGTAGCCTAAGGCGCCTTCTCGATCTTGCGTGATGGCTTCCAGGCCGATGCCAGAGATGCGTTTCACCTGGGCTTGGATGGCGGCATAGTTGGTCACTTTGCGGGCCCATTCTGTGGCAAACGCGCCCTTCACCTGCCCCCCGTCGCCCAGGCAAAGCTTTTGGTAAAGGTCTACGAGCCCCGCAAGTTCAAGCAGATGGACTTCACCTAGATCCTTGGGCTGATGGGAGACGGGATCTTGCGTTTTTTCCCCCAGCTGCAGTCTTGCACGGCACGTACGCACGGGGTGAAGGCCCCGAGGATCTGCGCCGCTAGATTCGGCCACCAGCAGTTTCACGTTGCGGCTGCCCACATCCACCACGCACGAGCGGGTTCCCGCTTGCACGGCAGGAAGCTTAACCGCTACGCCTGGGCGGCAAGAAGGTTCGATAGGCTCCACCTTGACCTGCTTAGTGGGTTTGCTCGGTGGGGTTCGCGGCACGGGAGCCGGCGCGCTTCGACAGGCCACAAGGGCCGCTAGGCACACCATGAAGCCGAAACAAAAGGGGAGTCTAAGAGCCATCATCATGCAGACGCGTTCAACCCTAACACGACGCTTGTCGCTGATCAGAAGCGGAGGGTTGAGATAATTGGGGGACGCGCCTGATTCGGCAATTTGGTAGGTAGCAACACGATGACCCTCTCGCTGTTTGCCATCATGGGCGTTTTGTTGAGCCTGGCTGCGGTTTTCGCTTGGATCAACGAGCGCTTTTTCAAACTGCCCACCACCATCGGCTTGATGATTTTTGCGCTGGCCAACGCGATGGGGTTACTAGCGCTTCAGCAGGTGGCGCCCACGTTCACCGCCCCGGCAGAGCGGATGATGGCAGCCATCGATTTCGACAAAACCTTGATGCAAGGCATGTTGGGTTATCTGCTGTTTGCGGGTGCGCTGCACGTTGACCTGGCCAAACTTAAAAATCAAAGGGGCCTCGTGGCGTTGCTGGCCACGTTGGGCGTTTTGGTCACCACCTGCTTGGTGGGCGGGGCCGCATGGATTGTGACGCAGGCTTTGAATCTGGACGTGCCCGTTATCTATTGCCTCGTGTTCGGTGCGTTGATCGCGCCGACCGATCCCATCGCGGTGCTGGCCATTTTGAAGAAGGTGGGCGCACCCAAAAGCATCGAAATCAAGCTGGCGGGCGAAAGCTTGTTTAACGACGGCATTGGTGTGGTGGTGTTCCTGGGGCTTTTGCGCATTGCCGGTCATGGTGGTGCGGGGGCAGCCAAGGCAGGGCCAAGTGGGGATCTGGTTGCGGAGGTTGTCGAACAGGCAAGCGGGGTGGCTGGCTTGTTTTTGGTCGAAGTGGGCGGCGGCGTCGTTTTGGGGCTTGTGCTGGGCGCAATCATGTTTGCGATGCTGCGTGCGATCGATGATTACAAAACCGAAGTGTTGATCACATTGGCGGGCGTCACGGGAGGCTATGCGCTTTGCACCGCCTTGCACTTTTCAGGGCCGCTGGCGATGGTGATGGCGGGGCTGCTCATTGGCAACACAGGGCGCGCCGTTGCCATGAGTGAACAAACCGCCCGACGCCTCGACGAGTTCTGGGAGCTGATCGACGAGATCTTGAACGCCGTTTTGTTTGTGTTGATTGGCCTTGAGGTTTTGATCATCACTTTGAATCCTCGCTATCTTCTGGCGGGGCTGGCTGTGATCCCTCTGGCGTTGTTGAGCCGCTTCCTATCGGTGGGTGGCATGGTCACCTTGTTGCGCCGATTCCAGACCTTTACACCGGGCGCCGCCCGTTTGTTAACTTGGGCCGGCTTGCGGGGCGGCATTTCGGTTGCGTTGGCGCTATCGCTCAAGAGCAAGCTCGCGGGCAACTTGGCCCCTGTGGCCGACACGCTGGTGACCATGACCTACGTCGTGGTGTGTTTCTCGATCATCGGTCAGGGGCTAACGGTTGCGCCCCTGATGCGTCGTTTGGGAATCACGCGCAACAGCCCTTAAACAGCGCGCGAACCCTCTCGCGTGAGGCATCTCACATTTCAGCCCAGAAATGCACAAGAGATCCCACAAGTCGATGCCGACCACCCCCTGTTCATGGATCAATAAGTCTTACCCATGACGATCTCACCCCGATCTAGAGCTATCCCCCAAGCTACCTTGCGCATCGCCCTGGCGGCCGCCACCTGCATGCTCACCAGCTTCGCGATGTTCAGCGGAAATGCGAACGCGGCAGCCCCCTCCCCTGTGCCCGTGTGGGGCATGGCCGAGCTGAGCTTCCCAGGCCCACAGGAAGGTAACCCCTTCGTTGATGTTGAGCTGCAAGCCACCTTCACGCAGGGCCGACGCAGCATCACCGTGCGTGGCTTTTACGACGGCGAAGGCAAATACAAGGTGCGGTTCATGCCAGATGCGGCTGGAACATGGAACTTTCGCACCAGCAGCAAGCAACCCGCGTTGGCAAACCTTCGGGGCGAAATTCGCGCAGTTGCCGCAGAAAAGGGCAACCGTGGCCCCGTGCGCGTGAAAGACAAGTTCCACTTCGCGTTCGCAGAAGGCTCGGCCTACTACCCCTTCGGCACCACCGTGTACGCCTTGGTTCATCAACCTGCAGCCCTGCAGGAACAAACGCTGGCCAGCCTGGCCAAAAGCCCCTTCAACAAGATTCGCATTTGCGTTTTTCCCAAATGGTACGAATACAACCATAGCGAGCCGCCGCAGCTTCCCTACGTGCACAAGCCCGATGGCTTTCCCGATCCCACGCGGCCCAATCCTGCCTTTTGGCGCATCTTGGAAGATCGCATCGTGCAAATGCAGCGACTGGGTGTGGAAGTGGATCTCATCTTGTTTCACCCTTACGACGTCAGTGAAACACCGGGGCATCCTGTTCGCTGGGGCTACGACAACATGCCCCCTGAAGCGAATAAAGCCTACCTGCGCTATCTCGTCGCGCGCCTCGGCGCTTTTCGCAACGTCTGGTGGTCCATGGCCAATGAATGGGACTTCGTGGGCGGCCGTTCGGTGGGGCAGTGGAATGAGCTCTTCGATGTGCTGGCGCAGGAGGACCCCTACAAGCACCTCACCTCAATTCACAACGGCGCGAAGTTCTTCGACCACAGCCGCCCTTCGATCACCCATGCCAGCGTGCAAGCGGCTGATACAACGAAGATGCTGGAATGGCGCGACAAATGGAAAAAGCCCGTCATCGACGACGAGTGCGAATATGAAGGCAACATCGAATCCAATTGGGGCAACATCACCGGCGAAGAGCTGTCTCATCGGCATTGGGCTGGCTTCATGCGCGGTGGCTACGTTGGGCATGGCGAAACCTTCCACGCCGACGATGAAGTGCTGTGGTGGGGCAAGGGTGGCATGCTCAAGGGCGAAAGCCCCGCGCGCATAAGGTTCCTGCGCCAGATCGTCGAATGGTGTGGCCCACTCAATCCCGCAATAAATAAGGACGAACCGTTCCCAGACGATCCCGTCGTGCAATGTGGCAACAGCTTTCTCATTTACTTGGGGCGGCATCGCCCCGCGCGGGGTGGGCCTGGTCTGCTCAAGCACGTACTCGCAACCAACCCGGCCTTAAAGCAAGCGCGTTGGCGTTTCGACGTGATCGATACCTGGGCCATGACACAAACGCCTGCGCCCGGCGAATACAGCGGCAACTTCACAATTCAGCTACCCGGCCGCCCCTACGTGGCTGTGCGCGCCACCCCCATAACCAAGGGGCGCTAAAACCGATCATAGACGTCTTAGATTGACGTCCCTGGACTGCTCCCAGCGCTCGCGGATGCCGCGGCGCTTGCGCTCATTGCACCGAGTTGTATGCACTCTCAAGGGCCGCCTCGTCGAGCTTCACCATCTTCATCATTGCGTCCATGACGGCCTTCACTTTCGCGGGGTTCTTGTCGCGGATGAGTTCGGTGAATCGCTTCGGGACAATCTGCCACGATAAACCGAACTGGTCCTTGATCCAGCCACATGCCGTTTCGGTGGCTCCGGCCTGGACGAGCTTATTCCAGTATTCGTCCACTTCTTCCTGGTCCTCGCACTCCACGAACAGCGTGAAGCCTTCGGAGAATGTGAAGTGCGGACCGCCGTTGTAACCCATGAATGACTGACCGCCGATGACGAATTCGGCCGAGTTGATGGGGCCATCTTTGCCATCGCGGGCGACAGTTGTGACCCGAGAGTCCGGGAACGTGGAAGTATAGAACTCGATGGCGGACTCAAGCTGGTCGTTGAACATAAGGAACGGGGTTACCTTGCCCATCTGTGATGTCTTCTTTCGTGGCCCGCGTAGCGTGCAAAGCTCAGCTGCAAAGCGCGATGATGTTCAAGAACCGATCTTCGCTCGCAACACGCTGTCATGTCTACGTTCAAGGTCCGTGCCTTTGTCGGCTCAATGCGCGCGACTTCCTCATCGTTAGGTGAGAAACAGCGAAAACACGACACGCAAACGATGGCTAGAGGCATGCGCCTTCAGTCGGCCGCTAAGAGCCTCGCGATTACCTGGATGTGCATCGGCATCCGTCTGACTAAGTCTACAGGGTGCAGTTGATAGCCGGGCTGATCGAATCGGTGTCGGCGGGGGCCACGAACTGCGTCTTGTAGTAGCGCCATGGCGGCGTGCCCGGCAACACGGGCAGTGGACGCCGCCTGCGCGCCCGGCAAGCTCACCTTCGCAGCTTCGTGCTGTATAAGCATGGTTTCGACGAAGGATAGCGCGGTAAGAGCGAGGACGATATTGATCGGTTTGAGCTTCAACTTTACCGTTCTTAGTTTTTCGTTCCACTGATCGCAGCCTCTCGACCACGCGGCCCTCACCACGGTGCCCCCGCCCGCTACCCCAGCCCCAACGCCACGCACATAGCCTCCGCATCGCCCGCAACGGTTTTGAGCATGCTGCGCAGACTCTGTGGCGTGAGGTGAAGGAACGCGGGCCCCTTCTCAAGCAAAGTTTTCAGCGTGTCGTCGTTTGCGTGTTCGTTGCCTGGCGTTCCCGGCATCGCGGAAGGGAACATGGCAAGGTCTGACCAACGAACGATGGAAAGCAGCTTTCCGCCCCCGCCCGGTGGCAACTTCTGTGGGGCAAGGTGGTGGTCGCGAATCACGCCGATGACCGTGGGCGGTAGCCGCCAATTGGCGCAAACGTGGGCGCCAAGCTCGGTGTGTGTGAGGCCGCAGATCGAACGCTCGGCCGCAACGAGCGCCTCCGGTGCGTCCCAATCGCCTTCATCAATCTGGCGAAGCGCCTCCGGCGCGTCTTGGAACATGATGAATCGCCCCAGATCGTGAAGGAGACCACAGGTGTAGGCGACATCCGCGTGGAGATCTGGATCCGAAAAGCGCAGCGCGAGTGCGCGCGCCAAGAGCCCCACTTGCATGGCATGTCGCCACAGGCTCTTTTCCCAATCGTCGCGTGGGACGAAAACGCGCGTGACAGAAAGCGCAAGGACCAAATTTGAAGCCGTGGCGCTGCCAACGCGGGGGACGGCCGCCAGCAGCGTGGGGATCGGTGTCCGCGGCGCGCTGGCGGCAGAGTTCGCCAGCGCAAGCACACGAGCCGCCAAGGCAGGCTCAGCTTCGATAAGACTTACCACCCGCTCGAAATACTTTGGCTCTTTAGGGTCCAAAGCCATAAGCCGCACCACCACCCTGGGAAGCACGGGAAGGTCATCCACGTGACGCATCAGCATGTCTTTGATGCGTTCCATTGCACTTGAGAGTACCGGCGAGAAGGCGGCGGATGCAAGTCCTTGTGAAGCTTCTTACCCAGGCAGGACCTCGCCCTCGACGGGTTCCAGGGCGCACTAACCCGTGGATCCGGCCTTTCCGTCATGGCGTCTCAAGCACATTCTTTGGCGCACGCGTTGCGCCGAAGACTTACTTACTCTTCCCGAGTTGCGTCTGCATTTGCCACAACGTCGCAAATGCCGCAAACCCAGACCCTAGTCCACGGTGGCCCACAGCACGCGCTGTCCGCGCGGCGCTGTAACCTGGGCGTCCTTCTCTGCCGTAACGAAAACCTCAAAGCTTTCAAATGGCGTTGTGGTTTCGAGCACGGCTTTTTGATTGTCGCCTACGTCAAGAACGCCCATGTTTGCAGGCATAGCTTGACCTTGCGTGGGTTGCAGCCAAACCACGTAGTGGCTCGACTCGGGACTGACTCGCTCGACGGGAGCCAGATGCTCAACCGCAACCTTGATATCGCGGCCGTTGTCATTCTTTTTGACCTTCAGTTGCGCTTCGGCGGCAGGCACGGCGGCGCTGCGGTCCATGTTCACTTTGTTTGCACAGCCCACGGTGGAAAAACCTAGTGTGGCCACAATTGCAAACGCCCCTAGTGTCGTTTTCATCCCATCCTCCGTTCTCGGTTGAATCCGGTTTGTGTGATCAGCGTAACGGCGCTTTCACTTCAACGTTCACCAAGCACCATCCCCTCTACGTACCATGACACGATGTGGGTCGGATTCAAGTTCCTATAGACCTACGTGGTCAACCTGTTACTGGGCCCACTCACGCATGATCTGCGCGGCTCGTCGCTTGAGCTCAGCGACCTCACCTTGCGACCATTCGCTCTTTTCAGCCGCTACCTCGATCGCGTGCACTTGCACACGCAGCGGCTCCACGCGTTCCGCTTGCGATGTCATTTCGCCCAAGGAGGCGATGACATCCAAGATGTGCGTGGTCACGCTGTAGTCGCTTCGGGCCGCCCAGCGAAGCTGCGAAAACGCGGTGTCTACGTAGTTCGAGAACACGGGCCTTGCGAACAACGCCTCATTGCCGCCTTTCAACCTGCGCGCAGGCGAAGGGAAATCGCGGCGAATGAGCAGCCCTAAAACCCCAACAATCGCATTCAGGCTTTGTTTTGCGGTCGTAGGATCATTGATGCCGGGTGAGAGGGCTTTCACGCCAATTTCAACCATTTGCTCGATTCCGAAGAGGATGTCCTGCTGCATCGAGCGCCGGGGGCTGAAGATCATGGCAAATCCGATGCTTTCATCGAATTCTGTGATTTTCTTTTTGTCATCACACAGAAACCTGGCAATGACTTGTTGACGGAAGACGTAGGTGCCCACCTGAACGGGGATCCACAAAAGTGAGATGCCGCGCCGACAAAGTTTCTCAAGCTGTTCCTCGTCCACAGAGTTGAGATACCCCTCGGACTTTGCGCGCACTTCATACAGCAGTGTTTTTTTCTCGATGAGATTCAGCCGCAAACGTTGCACAGTTTCGCCGGCAGAAGGGGAAAGCGGCTGTGGTTCGCCGACCGCACTGGGATAAAGACTTTCCATCTGTGGGTCCAGCTCGTCCCGAATGGATTGCAAAACAAACGGCACCTGAAGAGATTGGGCAATGTGATGAATGAAGTAGATCAGCAAACCCAAGCTCACCATGGCAAAAACCATAGCCATCGTCACGGAAAGCGCGGGAACGAACCCATCCACGGAGTCACCGGAGTCGCGCACCTCGCGCAGAACGAGGATCGAATACGCAAAGGTGGCTATGTAAGTGCCAAGGACGATCTGGTTGCCCCGATCGCGCGTGAAATTGCGCAGAATGCGGGGGGAGTACTGCGTGGCCGACTGCTGAAGGGCAATGATGGTCACCGAGAACGCCACCGAGATGACCGTGATTAGAGATCCGGCTGTGACGGACAAAATCTCTCGCGCCGCGGTGGCCTTCGCATCCGAAAACCACAGCCACGTTCCAATGGTGGGTATTGTTCGGTCGAGGTACAGAAAGACCACCGATAGAACCACGGCCAACGTTACAAGCACCGCCGGAACAAACCACAGCCCGTCGCGCGCCCGGGACCATAAAGCCGAAACACGCGGGTAAATGTGCCTTAAGTTCAAGTCCCCCCCCATTCGAAAGTGGCGCCAGTTTGTCAGTTTACGACATTACCTCCCAGAATCACCCTCGGCGGCCACCACGACGACATCTACGAACGCTTGAGGCTCGCCCTTTTGCGCGAGTCTACGCGCGATGGCCGCGCTCAGATCGTTGCTCAAACGGCTGCGCCCGGTGGGCTCTGTGGACTGCACCCACACCGTCACGAGCAAGGCGGCCTTCTCTGCTTCGCCAAGCGGTGCAAAGCGCCCCTGCGCATCCACGAAGCGCGCGTCTTGCCGTTGCGCCACCACGTCCATCGCCACGCCGGCAGCGGATTGCGCGCGGCTTGATCGGCGAAAATCTGGCATCAGGCGGTGCTGAACGACAAGCGCGCCACCAGCACACAGAACGCTTGCAGCGAGGCCCATCATGAACCAACGATTGCTGCCGCGCTTGAAGCGCGCGCCTTGGGGCCCAACGCCCACGATGCGAAAAATGGTGGCACCCGACACGTTGATCGCCACCACTTGCAGCAGAATCACGAAGCAGCCCACAGCCGCCACAGTGCCGCGGCCAAGCGCAATCGCGATGCCCACGAGACCGGCCGGTGGCGCCAGCGATGCGGCAACCAAGAGGCCGGTGGCGGCCCCTGACACAAGGCTGCTGCGATCCGATTGCGCAAGGGTCAGCGCACCCGCCGCGCCGGCGGCCAGCGGCAACAAGATGGCCAGCCCCGAAACCGAAGACGCTGCCACCATCTGCACAGTTGGCATGTTGATCGGAAAGATGAGGCTTAGGATTAAGGACACCAGGATGCACACGCTCAAGCTGGCAAAGTAGCGCAACAGGCTACGCCCCAACAGGGACACATCGCCACAAGCGGTGGCCAAGGCGGCGTTCATTGCGGGGCCAGCGAACGGCGCGATCAGCATGGCGGCCGTTAAGAGGTAGATTGTGTTCGTGTAAAGCCCCATCCAGACCACAACACCCGCCACGGCCGCATAGCTAAGGAAGCCGCGCCAGCTGCCAATGCTCTGCAGCCCGCCAAGGTAGATTTCCGAGGCGCTGAGAAACTGAACGTCTTGCACTTGCCCAGACGGTTTATCGCTGGGCGCGTGTAGCGCGAAGACGCCCTGGGGAGCCCAGGTTATTTGTAAAGACGGCAGGCCCTCTAGGGCGCTGAGCAAAGAATCGACCTGCGCGTTCGGCAGTGCGCCCATCACAACTTCGGATTTCTCATGGCGATCCTCTGCCGAAAACATGGTCACGTTGCGGGCTTGTCGCTCGTGCATCATCTCAAGCACACGCTGCCCACACCCTCGCTCCACCCGCACCGTCAGCTTACGCATGGTTGGGAGTCCAGCGCGTGAAGCCGTCGCCGTCAAGGGATTGACGGAATCGCCCTATGGTCATCTGACCGTATGTTTGGTGTCGGGGTGTCCATACGCCGTTTGGTGGCGTTGCCGTACGCTTGATGGTCTGTCAACGAGCAACCCGTTGGACCTGGAGTTCTGTCCATGACGAAGCGCAATACGGCCAGTGTGAAGTTCGTAGTTCCCCTCAACCTGGCCCTAGCCGCCCTGGTTGGCGCCTGCTCGGGACAGGTGGATGGCTACGGCAATGAAGATGCCGCTGGCGAAGACAACGCCCCGCTGCCGGGCGATATGACCTTCGCCCCGGGGCTTGACCCCGAAAACGACAACCTGAAATGTGACGGCCGCGACGTGGGCCTCACCCCCCTACGGCGGCTCACGAACCCCGAGTTCGACGCCACGGTGCGGGACCTTTTCGTTGGTATCAATGTGGGCGCGCCCTCGCGCGATTTCGGCTTTCCGGCTGATGCTTTCGCAGGCAACTTCAGCAACGACGCCACCAGGCAGGAAATCGTTCGCGCGCTGGCAGAAGGCTACCTCGAAGCGTCGCAGAAGCTGGGCACCTTGGCAGCCCAGAACGCCCGCAAACTTTTTGATTGCGATCCTGCCACCGACGGCGAAAGTAACTGCGTTGCCAAGGTGCTTGATGGATTCGCCCTGCGCGCCTTCCGTCGCCCCCTGTCAGACGATGAGCGCACGCGGCTTACCAGCTTTTTCACCGAGTCTCGCAAGAGCGAGACACCCGCCGATGCCTTGGGGGCACTCGTGCAACGCATCTTGATGTCGCCGCAGTTTCTCTACCGGGTGGAACTGGGTGGCGGAAACGAAGACATTGTGGCGCTTGACGACTGGCAGGTGGCCACGCGGCTTGCCTATCTCGTCACCGGGACCATGCCCGACCCAGAGCTGTTCGCCGCTGCCAAAGACGGCCGCCTTGCCGATCCAGAAGCGATCGCTGCACACGCAAACCGGTTGCTTGACACGGACCAGGCGCGGCTGATCGCCCGTCGCTTCTTTCGCGAGTGGCTTGATTTCGGATTTGTCTCTGGCATCACCCGCGACAACAGCCTCTACCCCGGATTCGACGCCAACGTGGCCGCCGCCATGCTGGAACAGGCCGAGCGCTTGGGCGAAACGTTGTTCTTCGATTCGCAGGATGTCTTCAGAGATCTGGTGCGCAGCACGAAACTCTATAGCGATGATCGCCTCGCGAAATTTTTGGACCTGCCCGGCGGTGGCGCAACGTTCACCGAGGTCGAAGGCGATCCCGAACGTGATCTTGGCTTTCTCACCAACGCCGCGGTCATGACCGTGAGCTCACACGGCGATGAACGGAAAAAATCGATCTTCCGCGGCAAATGGGTACGCAACCGGCTGCTGTGTCAGGAGTTGCC
>JBBSJE010000087.1:0-22321 GCA_038257535.1 Polyangia bacterium | reverse complement strand
ACCACACCACCAAAGATGGGTGCCACCGCGGCGTCGGCGGCGTCGCGGCCCGTGGCGATCCGCACCAAGCCATTGAGCGGCGCCAAACGCGTAGCATCGAAAAGCATCCAACGTTCCCCAATATAAGCCTCAAAGCAGGCGTGAAAATCCGGCGGTTCTAGTTGGTGTGCATAGCCAGTGAAGTATCTTGCAGGAATGGTAAGCGCCCGACAAAACGCGATGCCCAGGTGGGCAAAATCGCGGCAAACGCCCGCGCGCTCTGTAATGGTTTCGAACGCCGACGTTTGGGAATCGGTGCTCCCGCGAAGGTATTCAACGTTCTCGAAAATCCAGTCGGAAATTGCCGCGACCTTTTGATAGGCGTCGGGAATCTCGCCAAACATCTTCCAAGCCAGTCGGCTCAACTTGTCCGATTGACAATAGCGGCTGGGAAACAGATACGGAATGACGGAGCTGTCCATCTGCTTCACCGCCACCTGGGTCAGCTTGGCTGCAGGCACAAGTTCGTGGGTTCGGTTCACATGCGCCCGGTAGCGGATGACCAATTCCTTGGCGTCACCCGTGGACAAACGCACGAACCTGTTGTCACCACTTTGCGACACGAAGTGTTCGTGGCTCACGTGAGGTTCAATGCTGAAGCTTTCTTCCACCACCTCTTGCGACGCGGTCTGCAGCGCGTGCACATTGAGGATGATGGTGCTTGGCGCTTCGATTTTGTAGTGAAGTTCACTTGAGATGTTGAAGCGCATGCAGGCCCCCACAAGCTACCAAGAGGGGCCCCCTTGTAAAGCTAGGGGCTTGTTCGTGCCCAGGGCGTAGCGAGCTTGCTTTGCTCGTCTCCTTCGTAATTTCGCACACTTGCGCCTTAACTCGCCAAAATGGGCGCTTTGACGTATCGTACGCGCATATAAGGACCAAAAATGAAACACCAAATTGCGCTCTTAAATTGTTTAAAGTTGGCCGTAGCTAGTTCTTTGATCGTCGCTTGCGATGACGAGGGCGGGACGCGACCCGGACCCGCAGTCGGCCTAGACGCCAGTGCGGATGTGATCGCCGACGGGCCCGCAGGCGAGGTCGCCACAGGAACCTGCCCGGTCATGATGGACTTGCCGGCGCGAATTGAAGCCAACTTAAGTGTGGGTCCGGGCTGCGTCGTCGCCGGGAAAACCGACATTCGCAACGGAGCGGTTTTAACCATCGCCCCGGGCACCACGGTCTTGATGAAAAGCGGGGCGCATTTTGACGTTGGCGCCTTTGGCGGTGCGGGTACATTGATTTCGGTGGGAACCCCCGCGCAGCCGGTCAAGTTCACGTCGATCTCTGCGTCTCCTTTGGCCGCCGATTGGCAGTGTGTGTTTCTAGGCTCCGGCGCGGTAGACAGCGACATTCAGTACACTACGTTTGAGTACGGCGGCGCGCTCTGCACGGTGACTGGGTCGAACGACAACCTAGCCACCGTGATCGTAAGTGGCGGCATCCGCGGCATCAGCCACAGCGCCATCACCGACAGCGGCAGCCATGGCATCAAGATCGCGAACAACGCAGGCATTCGGGCGTTCGCAAACAACCGCTTTGCCCGGAACGCAAACCCGTCGATCTGGGTGGCACAAAACGAGATCATCACCTTGGGCGTACCGAATCAGTTCGAGGACACCGACGATTTCATTCGTGTTGATTCCACCTTCAGTGCCGAGCGATCGGGCACCTGGCAGAACCACCCCGTCCCCTACCGCGCCACAAACATCCGCATCAGGGGCGAGTCTCAAATAACCATCGCGGCAGGCGCCAAAATTCAAATGACCGGGGGGACCGTGGATGTCTTTAACGCCAACATGATTGCTCAAGGAACCGCTGAGCAGCCTGTTGTCTTCACCTCGGCCAACGCCGCTCCGCAACCGGGAGACTGGGGCTGCATCTGGTACAGCAGCGTCGAAGGCACGCCCAGCTTGACCAACACCATCATTGAATATGCAGGCAATGGGCAAGGTTGCAGCGGTGCCAATTACAAAGTGGCCTTGGTGACGCCTCCAGGCTCGATGATCGCCGCCACCACCATTCGCAACATTGCCGGCGGTGGCGTTCGGATGAATGTGCCCTGCGACATGGTTGGTCCATTGTGTTCGGCCATCACCTTCAGCATGTTGACCGCGCCGGCTTTGCAGTGCGGCGGCACGGGAACTCCCACGGCCTGCCCTTAAACCCGCGGCTTGCCATAACTTAGGGGGCGGTGCAACGATCCCTGGTCAATCATCGCCCTCCACCATTTGTTCGGCTTCACCCCCAGCGTGGGTCTGATAGGCTTTGCCGCCATGTCAGACAAGCGCGTTCTCACCGGGATCAAGCCCACGGGTGTGCCCCACCTGGGCAATTATCTGGGAGCCATCCAGCCCGCCATCGAACTGGCCCAAAGCCACGAATCGTTTTTGTTCATCGCCGACCTTCACGCGCTCACGGGCAAACAAGACCCCAAACAGCTTGTGGAAGACACGTACGCGGTGGCGGCCGCGTGGCTTGCGCATGGCCTCGACCCCGCACGGGTTGTCTTCTACCGCCAAAGTGAGGTGCCGGAGATTCCCTACCTCGCGTGGGTGTTGGGGTGCTGCTTGCCCAAAGGCATGTTGGAACGCGCCCACTCGTACAAAGACGCGGTGGTGAACAAGAACCTATCCGATGACCAAGTGAATATGGGTTTGTTTTCCTACCCTGTGCTGATGGCTGCCGACATCTTGGCTTTCGACACCGACATCGTTCCGGTAGGCAAGGACCAAAAGCAGCACCTGGAGATCTGCCAGGAAGCGGCGCGAAAATTTAATCTGAGCTACGGCGAAACTCTGAAGATTCCCGAACCGCAGGTCAACGAATCCGTGATGACCATACCGGGTCTTGACGGGCGCAAAATGTCCAAGAGCTACGGCAACACCATTCAAATTCTGGGCACGTCCGAAAAAGAGCTACAGAAAAACATGATCAACAAGATCGTGTGCGACTCGACCCCGCTGGGTCAGCCGCTGCAGCCCTCAGGAAGCGTGGTTGCGCAGCTGTTCGCTTTGTTTGCCTCGCCAGACCAAAACCAACACTTCTTGAGCATGTGTCGCACAGGTCGCATCAACCCTGATGACGCCGCCAGTGAGGCCTTCGGCTGGGGCCGCGCCAAGAAAGAGCTGTTCGAGTTGCTCAGCGAACGGTTTCGCCATGAGCGCGACGAATACCAGCGGCTCATGAATGATCGGGGCCACATCGATCAATTGCTTAAGCAAGGCGCCACACGAGCCCGCGAAGTGGCAAGCCAAGTGCTTGGACGCGTGATGAAGGCGGCGGGCTTGCGCCCGTAGCCGTCGGCGCGCCTACAGGTTCGTTTTGCCTAATCAACTGGTGCCCCCGCTAGAGCAAAGGGGGCCCCCACCGCGATTGCCCCGATTAACGCAGCGGCGGCAACACGCAGGTGGCGGGATCGCCTTGGGTCATATTGGGCGCCCAATCGCGCTGGCTGAATGTGGCAACGGTGGTCGTGTCCCAGCAGTCGGTTCCCGAACGCCCCTTTGCAGCGCCTTCCAACACCAGCAGCTCGGCGCGCCCCGCCGCATTGGCTTGCCAAGCGCTCACCATTTCATAACGGTCGACAAACGGGTTGTTGTCATTGGCGGTAACGTCAAAACGCATCAGACCCGAACCATCACCGGCTTGTTGATAGAACAGATTGGCTTCTCGAGCCTCTGCGGGGCCCAGGTTGATTTGGCGCGCGCGCAACTCGCGCGACGACGCCGTCACGTTGTAATCGAGTTCTAGGGTTCGCAAGGTGGCCACGTTTTCGCCTTCGGGATAACCCCTGGTCCGCAAAGCGTCGATGTTTAGAAAAATTCGCCCTTGGCCTTCGCGCAGACCCGTAGCTGGATCAAACCAGCCCGAAATGAAGGCCACCCACGCGTCACTTGGGGCGGTCGTCCCCTTGGGCGCAAGTTCAATGTCATAACGGAAACGCAGCGGTTGTTCGTCATCCGCCGGCTCTCGCTTCATACGAACCCGCACTTGAAAATTTCGCCGAACCTCATCGTCGAACGGCCCCCAGGTGCGCTCGCCAAGCTTGCGTGTGGTGGCGGGGTGGCGGCGAACGCGGTTCAAGATCTTGGCAACCCCCACCACGATTCCCCCATAGGTTTCCGCCACAACGCTGGTAAGTCGATAGTACTCGGCACTGGCGGCGGTTCGTTGCGCGGCCACGATGGGCTCAAGCTGTTCGCGCGCGGGCACCGCCGATTGAAACTCGATGTCTTCATTGGAGTAGTTGCCCCCGCAGGCAGTCAAAACTGACAACGCCGCAGCCACAACAAGTCTGTGTTTTTGCATCTTGCTTGCCCTCATAGGTCGTATCCCAGCGCAGCCGTAAGTTCCAAGAACCCGAGCGATCGGTTTTCATCCACGTTGTAAAGCAGGTAGTGCAACCGCGCCCGCCCAAACACCGAGAGGCGAGGGGTTATGCGATAGCGAAGCCCCGCAAACACACCGGGTGAAAAAGTCGAGAACATCTGCTCGGGCAGCACCTGCTCTTCGAAACGTCGGGACAAAAACAAGAACGCCACGCGCATGCCTACAAAGGGCAGCCAATCGCCGTCCTGCGTTCGCCATTGCCGCAACAAACTTCCGCCCAAGTTCAGTTGGCGTGTTTCAAACGCAATGGCGGCGGTAGGATGCTCAACAAGCCCCTGCCCACCTCCCGCGGCCACATCAAATCCCAACAGCCAATCGCGGCGAAAGAAGTCGGCAAGTTGCAGTTCCAAGGCCATAAGCCCGCTGTTTGGAAATAGGCTCTCGCGTGTCGGTTGATCAAAGAAGGTTTGCGTTGTGAGGCCAAGGCCCATCGACCAGTGCGAACCCACATCGCGGCGGGCGCCCTTGACAGGATCGTCCGAAAACGGCGCGTCCTTCATCGCCGATTCGTCCAAAGTGGTAAGCCGCCCGGCCATAACGGTCACCTGCCCCACCCGCAGCCGATCCGGCAAGCGCCGCTTCACCGTGTAAGCGCCCACCGCCACAGCCACGCGCCGCTCTTGCGCTGGCGCCTTGTCTATTTCAGCGGCCACCACCCCGCTTTTATCCACAAGAAAATAGGTTCCCCCAGGCGCGGAGGCAGGCAGGTGCAAGCCTTCGTTACGACGTGCGTATTCTGAGATCACGAAGTCGCCGCTGCCCTTGAGATCGTAGCGAAACGTAGGGTGCTGCGGGCCCGCGGCGCTATCGGCTGTGCTGCCAACCGTGCGCTTGTACGTGTGTTCATAAGCTTCCGCCAATGTAACTTTGCCATCACCCGAGCTGTCAGCGGCCCCTTGCAAGCCGTTCAAGAAATGATGCGTAAAGTAGCTTCCGCCCAGGTGATCCGATTCTTGGGCATCCTCGTCGAAGCTGCTAGAGGCCAAAATCACGAAGCCCTCGGCCTGCGTGGTGGCCGTGCTTTCAACTTGAAACGCCGGGGTTTTGCGTACGCCCTTGCTGCGCGTGATCGCCCCCGCGCCACACGCATCAATGATCGCCAAGCGCAAGGTGGCGCTGCTGCGATGCAACTGTTGTCGCAAGTCCTCCAGATGCCACGACGTCTCGCCCAGCAAAAGCTGCTCTTGCCTCGCGTGGCCCGAATAGTAAACGATGAGCGTGGTTCTGGCGCCCGCGCGGTTCGCATCCCTTACGCGTGCTTCCAGGTCCATCAACGCGCGTTTGGCACTCTTTGCGTCGCGCCCCAAAAGCACCACCGCATGTTCCTGGGGCACGCCAGCCAGGCGCACCAGCACATCCCGCATGCGGCGGGCGTCTTGGCGAGCGTAAAGCAGCGGCTCGGTGTTGTTGTCTCCCAAATCATTCCCCAACAAGAGGGCAAATCGTTGTTCCGCGGCGGACGCAGACCCCGCGCTGAGCAAAGCAAAGGCGATCACGCATAGACAAGCGCGCGCCAGCTGCACAGAGGCTAGGATTAACGAATTCAAATGCGTCTTAGGGTTTATGAAATGGAAAAACAAACAGCGTTGGTTCCGCGATGGTTGGCAGATCCTTGGCTGAAATGCCATCAAGAGCGCCGTGTTTGCGCCAGGCCACCTTCAAACCAGAACTTAAGGTTTCAACGGTGAACGCCCGCAGCGACAGCGCCACAAACAAGTTTTCGCGCCCCTGCCCGTCAAACGCCAAGCCATCGGGCAAGAGGTATCGCGAAACGCCCTTGGGCCAGGTCAGGCTTGTTCCGGCTTCGGGATATATGGCCGTGGCCTCGCCGAGGTCATCCAGGCTAACAACCGCAAAGTGATATAGCGCTGGCACGGATGCGCGTTGGCGCAACTCAAGCCGCACACGATCCTCAGGCTGAAGCGACACCGGTGCACCAGGTTCGGCCACCCGCGCCGTTGCCGACGCACCGGCCACATGGACGAGCGCCGCGATCGCGGGCGCATCGCCTTTGCTGCGATTGCTATGCCGAGCCGTAGACTGTGCATCCTGCGTCGTCAGCGGTCGCGCCAACAACACCAAACCTGCAGCGGCCATCGCCAGCGCGGCGCCTGACGAGAACATCCACAAATTGCGAGGGCGTTGTGCGTGCCTTTGCGCGCGCCGCACCCCCCCCACAAAACGATCGAAGGGAATTTCGCGTTCGAAGACCGCTTGTTCGTCTTGCACGCCCTTGAAGGCTGCCCGAAGTTGTGCGCTGGCGCCTAAAGCATCGGTGACGCGGGCGTGCGTTTGTGGATCTAACTCGCCCGCGCGATAGCGCTTTAGCATCAACAGGGTGATGGGCGTTTGTTCGCTGGATGTCATGCCTTCTCCTCAGGCTTCGTTTGATTGCTGGGCCCGCAACGCTGTTGTAAACCGCTCCAAGCGCTTGCGCACCGTGGGCACGGACCGACCCAGCGCCGCAGCCACTTCATCAAGCGTCATCTCGTCAACGTAGTAATGCACCGCCGCGGCCTGGGTTTCTTGATCAAAACGCTGCAACAATCGCCGGACCAAGTCGCGTGCCTCCAACATCTGAGGCCCCCCGGTGGCTTCGCTTTTTGATTGTTCTTCGCGCCGAAACCTCTGCAACCACGGTGCGCGCTGGCCACGCAAAACGTTTAAACAATGATTTGTTGCGATCTGCATAAGCCAGGTTAAGGGCGAGGCTTCTTGGCGAAAGCTCTTGTAGTTGTCCAGCGCGCGGGCAAACACATCTTGCATGGCATCTTCAGCCGAAGTTTTGTTGCGCAACAAATACACACAGCGGCCATACACAGCTCCACCGTAGGCTTCATAAAGCAAACGCAGCGGCTCGTGTTCGGCGTTGAAGCCTGCGTTCGCAGCTACGGTCCGTGGTTTCACCGGCGCTCCATGCGTGGTCATTGTAAGGGGAAAACGGCCACAGAACACCCGCAGGCGCCTGTGGCCACAATCAAGTTAAAGCGGCAAGGTGGAATAAACCGCGGTGGAATAAGCGCAAGCGGCTTCCATGCCATAACCGAAAGCCGGAGCCCAGCTTGGCAAGAAGTACACACTGTTGAAGTTGGTATCCCAACATTCGTTGGCTGTGGCGGGGTCGGCGGGCAACGTGCCGCCCTTGGCTTGCACGTCCGAGCGGCCGGCGCCCGCAGCGGTCCAGCGGCTGTTCACAGACACACGAGCAGGCCCTTCTCTCACGGCCGTGGGGTCGGGCTTGAAGCTGAACTGCAGGTCGCCTTCACCGCTAGGCCTCAGATTGTACACGTAGTCAACGTCCACCCGCCGGCCGGGCCGCTCGTCGTCACGCACTTGCGTAAAGGTCGCCGTCACGGCCACAGGATTGCCCGGCGCGGGACGCGCGTAGGTGACGCTGGCAGTGCCCACGTCGCGTTCCGGTAAGGGCAAGCGATTTCGCGCCTCAAAGTCCAAAACGAAAGTGCCCGACCCAAAGCTTTCTACCGGCAGGCCATCTGAACCCATCATGGGTTGATGCGTTCCCGAAAGCACCGTCTCGAACGCCGCCGTCGGGTTATTTTTGGGCTGCCCCTCGAACTTGTAGCTGTAGTTGCCGGGCGAAACGCGGGTGACTGTGACTTTCCAGGCGATGGGATCTAGGGCCTCCGCGAAGGGACCCCAGATCGCGCTGTTGTCCGAGAGCTCTGTAGGCGGATGCCTCACCACCGCGCGCACCAAACCCAGAACCGCAAGCACTGCACCGTTGATGTCACGGCTCACCGTGCGCGTCAGTTTGTAATATGTGGAGGTAGCGCCCTCTCCTGTCATCAGCGCCTGCGTGGTCGAAGCGCCTGCGGGCATAGCAATTTCAACCGTTTGGCGTTGCGGAAGCGCCTGCCTGTATTCATCGGCCCCGTCGCTCTCGATTCCGCATCCCGTCAAACCAACCGTACCTAGCGCCGCGAACAGCAAGCCAACCTTTTTCGTTATCGTGATGACCATGATGTCTCCCTTCAAGGGGGTAGACACAACTTCGGCGGATTTCAGAAAAAGTATTTCGCAGCTTGTTGGATGAAATGGGGTGGTCAGAGCTGATCCAGAGCCCTGTTCTCCTCTGCGGGCGTGCAAATCACAAGCGACGCCAACTTGGTGCGGAGGGCAAGGAGATCCAGGTCGCCCGTAATCAAGGCATCCGCCTGACCACATTCGGCGCACCATACGAACTTGTCGTCGTCCAGATCGCGACAAAGACGGGCCCCCTCAACCACTTTGAGCGAATCCGCAAACGGCAACACCTGGGTGCTAAGCAGTCCAGCCACCGCCTGTTCGCTTAACCTGAACTTTGGGTACGCAAGCACTCTCGCGTACTCGAGTAAGATTTCCGATGAGAGGAGAAGCCGGACTCTACCCTCACGCCAACGTTCGCAGAGCGTAGCTGTTTCGCCTCGAAACAAAAGTGCTGATACCAACACGTTGGTATCAACAACGACTCGTCTCATCCCGGACGCCTGGCCCAGCGAACGGCATCCAAGACGTCCGCTTCTGTTAAGCCGGCCTCACTGAGCGTGTCGCGAATCTTCTCCAGTTCGATGGCTGGAACCATATGGACCGGGCGCAAGACGATGGCGCCATCCTTAATGGTCGCGTCGAAGTACTCTGTCGCCGGCAACTGACGCATCAAGTCTATGGGCAGAGTGACTTGATTTTTTCCCGTTAACTTGGAAAGCATGAATCCTTGATTCAATACTGCCACACCAGCGGGGTCATAGGTAGGAACTCATCCCCTTCTGGCATGGGGTTTGAATAACCCCTATCGAAAGCATAGTTGCACGGCGGGAAACCAGCTTGTGCAACGCACACGGCGAAGGAGGGTCCTATGCGCAAGTGGCTGTTGTCTTCAGTGTTAGGCGGCGCGGTGTTGATGGCTTCATGCGAGAGCAAGGACAAGGACGACCCGCCCTTCGCGGATGACCTCGAGCTGGAGGAGGAGTCCGAAACGCCTGGGATCTCCCGGGGACGCCAGTCGGCGCAAGGACAGGTTGATGACTCAAGCCGGACCTCGGATGCGGGTGTTCCTGCGGCTCCACCTCCATCCCCAACCACAAATGAGGGCGGAAAAGGCGGCTCGGGTGGCAAGGGTGGTGCGGGCGGCACGCAAGGCTCAACAGGGGGCAGCAAAGGAACGTCGGCGTCGGGCGGTCGAACGGGAACCGGCGGGACAACCACTAGGCCCAGCACCGGCGGCACAAGCGGTACCTCCCCGCAACCGGCTCCTGTGCCCGCCCCACCGGACGAACCACCGGCGGAAGTGCCCACCCCAACGGATGCGCCACCCAACACTGCCCCACAACCCCTCCCACCACCAACCGTAGATGCGGCGGTCGCTCCCGAACCTGAAGCGCCACAGGCTCCCGGCGAGACCCCGCAACCTCCGACGGCGCCGGCCGCACCCGAGAGCGAAGTGCAAATCGCGCCGTAGGTGGTGCCTTTTAAGCGACCAGCCTAAACCTCGATCAACAAGCGCTCAGGATCTTCGATGCACTCCTTAATGCGCTTGAGGAACGACACGGCTTCGCGCCCATCAACAATCCGGTGGTCATAAGACAAGGCCAAATACATCATTGGCTTGATCACAACCTGGCCATCCTGCGCAATGGGGCGGTCTTGGATGGCGTGCAAGCCCAAGATCCCGCTTTGTGGTGGGTTCAAGATGGGCGTCGACAACAAGGATCCGTAGATGCCGCCGTTTGAAATCGTAAACGATCCGCCCTGCAGCTCTTCCAACGCCAATTTGTTGTCGCGTGCGCGCTCCGCCAATTCAGCCACAGTCTTTTCGATTTCCGCCAGCGACAACCGATCGGCATCACGCACCACCGGAACCACAAGGCCACGGCCTCCGCCCACGGCCACGCCAATGTCGAAGTAGTCTTTGTGAATGATGTCGGTGCCGCGCACCTCCGCGTTCACAATGGGGTAAGCCTTCAGCGCTTCCACCACCGCCTTCACGTAAAACGACATGAAGCCCAGCTTGATGCCGTGCCGCTTGAGGAACGAATCCTGGTATCGCTTGCGCAAGGACATCACGCTTTCCATGTTCACTTCATTGAACGTGGTGAGGATGGCCGCGTTTTGTTGCGCTTCCAGCAACCGCCGCGCCACCGTCTTGCGCAGGGGCGTCATGGGCACCACCCGCTCACGCTCCGCGCGCGCGCCCCGTGGTGCGCCCGAGCCTGTGCGACGCGTTGGCGTTTCCACAACCGTGGCCCCCGCGGGCGCAGTGGCACGAACAACGTCTTGCCGCTCGATGCGGCCGGCAGGCCCCGTGGCTTTAACGTCAGCTGCCCCCAGATTGTGTTCGGCCATCATGCGACGAACCGCGGGCGACGCGTGCACGGGTGCGCCATTGCCGGCACTGCTGGCCGCCGCTGGCATTGGGCGGCCCGCAGGACCCTCAACCGCCGAACTGGGCGCGGGTGCGGCCACGGCAGGTGCCGGCGCAAGTGCCACTACCGGCGCTGCTGCGCTTACCGGCCCTGCTGCAGCTACCGGTGCGGCTGCGGCTGCCGGTGCCGCTTGCGCGGTGGCCCCCGCTTCGATCTCCGCAATGATCTGTCCCACCTTGGCGTTGTCGCCTTGGGTAATGATGATCTTGCGAAGCACCCCGGCCACGGGCGACGGAATTTCCATGGTGGCCTTGTCGCTTTCCACTTCCACCAAAGCCTCGTCAGCATTCACCTGCTGCCCTTCAGCTTTGCGCCAAGCGCCGATCGTCACTTCCGTGATGGATTCGCCAATTTGGGGAACTTTAACCGTTTGCGTGCTGCTCATGTTGTTGCTCAGTCAGTCTGCTTGGAACATCAGGGCGTGGGGGCGGGAAGCCCCAGGGCTTGGCGAATCAGGTGGGCATGTTCAAGGTCGTGGCGTCGTTTCGATCCCGTGGCGGGCGCGGCGGAAGCGGGCCGGGTGATGCCGCCCCAGCGGAAAAAGCCCACCAACACCGGACGCAGTTGGCGCTCAACGTAGTTCCATGCCCCCATGTTGCGGTGTTCTTCTTGAACCCAAACGCAACGAATGCCTTCTTGGTAATTGCACAGAGCGTCTAGCAACTCGTCAAGCCGCAAGGGCGCGAGCTGTTCGATGCGAATGATCGCAATGTGGTCCAGATTGTGTTCTTTGCGCGCCGCCGCCAAGTCGTAATACACCTTGCCGCTACACAACAAGATGCGCGTCACCTTGGCAGGATCGGCCTCGGTGTCAGGTATTACGGTTTGAAAATGCCCGCTGTGGAAATCTTCCAACGGCGACAGCGCCGATCGCAGCAGCGCTTTGGGCGACATGATGATGAGCGGTTTGCGGTAAGGACGCATCACCTGCCGCCGCAGCACGTGAAAGTACTGCGCAGGCGTGGTGAGGTTGCACACCTGAATGTTGTCGTTGATCGACATATTCAAGAAGCGTTCAAGCCGCGCGCTTGAATGTTCAGGCCCCTGCCCTTCATTGCCGTGTGGCAACAGCAAAACCAAGCCGCTCACCCGCCGCCATTTGGCTTCCGACGACACCAGGAATTGATCGATGATCACCTGTGCGCCGTTCACAAAGTCGCCAAACTGCGCTTCCCAAATTGTCAACCCATCGGGCGTGTCCAGACTGTAGCCGTACTCGAACCCCAACACGCCGGCCTCTGAAAGCAAGCTGTCGTAGATCTCGAACGAGGCCTGGTCGGGCGAAATGTTCGTAATTGAGGTGTATTCCTCGCCGCTTTCGTAATCAACCAAGGTGGCGTGGCGATGGCTAAAGGTGCCACGGCGAACGTCTTGTCCGCTCATGCGCACACGAATGCCCTCGCCCACCAAAGATCCAAACGCCAGCGCTTCGCCCATACCCCAATCAACGGGACGTTCCCCAAGCGCCATTTCTTTGCGCATCTGCAGCAGACGTTTCAGCTTCGGATGCGGCGTGAACCGCGGCGGCACCGTGGAGATCGCCACGCCCACCGTTTCCAGCGCCTCGGCTGACACGCGCGTGTCGATGGGCTTATCAACCGGCTCGCGTCCGCCGCGCACCCGCGACCAAACGCCCGCGAATGTGCTGGGAATGGGTGGCTGTTGCAGGCTTTTCGCCGTTTCCAGCGCCTCTTCAAGCTCCTGGCGCTTTTTCGCAGAGGCGGACTCCGCATCCTCAAGTGCAATTGGCTGCTCACCACCGGCGTTCGAGTTGCTGAAGTGCTCAACAAACGCCTCGCGCACCGGCTTTTTTGTGGCGATGCGCCGGTACATCACCGGCTGGGTGTAACTGGGTTCATCCGCTTCGTTGTGCCCCAACTTGCGGTAGCACCACATATCGATCACCACGTCGCGGTGAAATCGTTGGCGGAAATCCACCGCCACATCCACCACCTGCGCCACGGCTTCAGGATCTTCGGCGTTGAGGTGCAAGATCGGAACTTGCAGCATGCGCGCCACGTCGGTTGAGTACGTGGTGGAATACGTTTTGTCAGGCGACGCGGTAAACCCAATTTGGTTGTTCACCACAATGTGAATGGTGCCGCCCACCGTGTAGCCATCCAGGCCCGACATGTTGAAGGCCTCATACACCACGCCTTGCCCAGCAAATGCGGCGTCGCCGTGGATCAGAATGGGCAAGCCACGCGATCTGTTTTTGTCGCGGAAACGATCTTGTTTGGCGCGCACGCGCCCCTGCACAACCGTGTTCACCCATTCCAAGTGGCTGGGGTTGAAGCCCAAGGACACGTGAACTTTGCCGTTGGCTGTGGCTCTATCAACTGAGTACCCCAGGTGATACTTCACGTCGCCGCCTGGATCCCACTGAATGGCGCTGGCCTTGTCGAGAAACTCGGCAAAGATCTCGGCTGCGGGTTTGCCCAACACATTGGCCAGCAGATTCAACCGGCCCCGGTGTGCCATGGCGATCACGATCTCGCTCACGCCTTGGCTGGCGGCCCGATCGATCACCCGATCCACCATGGGGATAAGGCTTTCGGCGCCTTCAAGCGAAAACCGTTTTGCGCCAACGAACTTGGTTTGCAGAAACTGCTCGAACACCTCGGCCTCGGTGACCTTGGCCAGAAGATGCAGTCGTTCGCTGCGCGAGAGGAACAGCCGGTTGCGCGCTCCTTCCACGCGTTGCTGCAGCCAGCCGCGCAGCTCGTTGTCATGGATGTGCGCAAGCTCAACGCCAATGTGACGGCAATACGTTTCGCGCAGGTGCTCAAGCACGTCCTTGAGCGGGCCCGAAACCAGCCCGCCGTCGTCGTCGACTTTCACCACCGTGTCTAAGTCTTCAAGCCCCAGGCCGTACTCAGACAGGCGCACTTCGTTGACCGAACGATCGATCAAGTCCAAAGGATCAAGCTTGGCGGCCATGTGGCCCAGTTCGCGATAGTCTTCAATCAGACGGCGAATGCGTTTGCCACCGCGCGCCCGGTGCGCGGCCACCGCACCCACGTCGTCGAGATCGTCAGGCGCCACAACCAAAGGTGACATCTGCACGATGGCATGACCGTTGGTGTGCCCCACGTCAGCGTAAGACGTATGCCCGTTGCCGTTCGTATGCGAAGGCATTGGGGCAGAAGACGGCTCAGGCTCAAGCCACAACGGCTCGCCCTTGTCCACGCGCGCGAACGCCTCGCGCCAGCGGGCGTCCACTGCGGCCGGATCCTCGCGGTAAGTGAGGTAAAGCGATTCCACCCAGTCGAGGTTCGACGGCGAAACCTCCCAGTTGTGCGAAGCAGGGCCCTCAGACATGGCTGGGCCCTTCAAGCGCAAGCGCTTGTGATGGGGCCAAGGGGGTTCCCACGTTGGCGTGAGGTTGAAAGTCTCGGAACACTGGTAAAGGCATGATGAAGGCCCCGGTTGAGGCCGTAGCGGCGCGTATTCTAGTCGACCGGTCGCCAGGGGTGAAAGGGCCGGAGGGCAAAAAACTGAGGCTTTCTGCCCCCGTTCGGGTGGTGTTGTCGCTTCGAGACGCTAACCAGCAACCAAACCGCAACATTCCCGGGCCTTGCGCAGCCGATTACTTACGGCGCGTCACAGCAAAACCAGCTTCGGCCGGCCGGGGATAGGCGTCCGGGCCCGCTTGCCGTCGCGTTTGCGCACATACATGTCGCCGTCGGCATGCGCCAAAAGACTCGCGGCGTCACAGCCATCTTCGGGCCACGAGGCGGTTCCGAGCGACACATGCACCTCGAAGCTAGCCGTGGCGTTTCGCACCGCCAGCGCGTGCTGAACGCGCCGAACCACGTGCGAGATTTGCGCGGCCGGCGTTTCTGGCAAGATCACCACGAACTCATCGCCACCGAACCGACAGCAAACGTCTTCTAGACGTAGCGTTTGCGCCAGCATCACAGCCACTTCACACAGAACTTGATCGCCCACCACGTGCCCGTGGCCATCGTTGACAGCCTTGAAATCATCCACATCCACGAGGATGAGCGACCCACTTCGATCGGGATGTCGCGACAACCGGTCCAACTCTTCTGCCAACCGCTCGTCGAAATAGCGCCGATTGCGCAACCCCGTGACCGCATCGTGATACGCCGCTTCTTTCAAGCTGCGCAGCTCTGCAACCGCGCGCCGAAGCACCTGGTTTTGCCGCTGCAATCGTTTGAATTCGACCGGTAGACTTATCTCCTCGGTTCTGCGGCGGGCACGGCCGGTAACAGTTTTGCTTGCAGGGGTAGCCATGAGAAAGCTTCTGCTGTTATCGGCGCGCGTTATTGATGACCTAAGCACAACTGCTAAAATTTCCGCCGTTCGGACAAAATATCGCGCGAATAGGTTTCGTGGTGGCGAGAGAAACTTGACGCTGCCAGCGTGTTCCGACAGGGTAAGAGGCGCCTACAAGGGGAGGGTGAGATGACTGAGAAGACGACGAAGAAAACGGTCTCGAAGGCAAGCGCAAGCAAGCAGGTGAAGGCATCAGCGAGCCCCACGAGCGCAGCTGAACCGGCAAAATCAGCCCAGGCGCCTGCAAAGCCTGAGGCCCCGGTGGCCGGCAAGGTTGAAAACCAGGCCGCGCCCAAGGCACCAGCGGCCAAGTCAGAGGCGGCCAAGTCAGAGCCAGCGGTGAAGGCCAAATCCGCCGACTTGAACCTGACGCCTTCGTGGGAAGACGTGGCTCGCAAAGCCTACGAGCTATACGAACGCGACGGGTCGGCCCATGGGCGCGACCAAGATCATTGGTACCAAGCGGAGCAAGCGCTTCGCAACCGTGGCTTGGCGTAAAGGACAATCGGCTTTCATCGAAACGGCCCTGGCGACGATTCAGCCGTCAGGCCGTTGTGATGGACGGCGCCGTCGCGCGCGCACCGGTGACGAGAGCGAAACACGCGCTCGTTAAGTGCATTCTCTCGCGCTGCCCCGCAATCCGCGTCGGCGAACAAGAGAGTTGTCGCTGCGGCTGCTAGGCTTGGCAGTCAAGATGGGAAACGTGCGGCGATATGACATCCTCTTCTTCATCATTGCGGCCTTCGGAATCCTGGCCGTTCATAACCTGTGGGTAAAATCGCAGACCGTAGCCAATGTGCCCTACAGCGAGTTTCTGGCCTGGCTGAAGGACGGCAAGGTCAAAGAGATCTCCGTTGGCAGCGATCAGATTCACGGCGAACTGAAGCAAGCTGAGGACGGCAAAGCGCGCTTCGTCACCACCCGCGTGGATGACGACTTGGCGGCCACGCTGGCCAAAACCGACGTGAAGTTTTCCGGCCGCGTGGAAAGCAATCTAATTTCAAACGCGCTCAGCTGGCTGCTGCCGCTGGCGTTTGTGATGTTCATTTGGATCTTTGTCATGCGAAAGATCGCTGGGCGCATGGGTGGGGGGGCAGGCGCCGGCGGCCTCATGTCGATCGGAAAAAGCAAGGCCAAGGTCTACGTAGAGACGGATGTGAAAACCACGTTCAAAGACGTGGCCGGCGTTGACGAGTCCAAGGCCGAACTGGAAGAAGTGGTTTCGTTTCTGCGCGATCCGAAATCCTACGGACGATTGGGCGCGCGCATGCCCAAAGGGCTTTTGCTGATTGGCCCGCCAGGCACGGGAAAAACCCTGTTGGCCAAGGCCGTTGCCGGTGAAGCGGGCGTGCCGTTTTTCTCCATCTCGGGCTCTGAATTCGTTGAAATGTTCGTGGGCGTGGGCGCGGCGCGCGTTCGCGATTTGTTCGAGCAAGCCCGGCAAAAGGCGCCCGCCATCATCTTCATCGACGAGCTCGACGCCATGGGGCGCGCGCGCAACGCCTACCCTGGCATGGGTGGCCACGATGAAAAAGAGCAAACGCTGAACCAGCTTCTGGTTGAGCTTGATGGCTTCGATTCGTCGTCGGGCATCGTGCTGATCGGCGCCACAAACCGCCCGGAGATCTTGGATCCCGCGCTGTTGCGGGCTGGACGTTTTGATCGACAGGTGCTGGTGGATCGCCCCGACAAAATTGGCCGCAAACAGATCCTCGAAGTGCACGTGAAAAAAGTCAAGCTCGACACCGAGGTAAACCTGGAAGCGGTGGCAAGCCTCACGCCGGGGTTTACCGGCGCCGACTTGGCAAACTTGGTTAACGAAGCGGCGTTGGTGGCTACACGTCGCAACGCCACCAGCGTCAACTTGTTCGATTTCGAGCAAGCCATCGAACGCATCGTGGCGGGTTTGGAAAAGCGCAACCGGCTTTTGAATCCACATGAGCGGCGGGTGGTGGCGTTTCACGAAATGGGCCACGCCTTGGTGGCGGCCGCGTTGCCAGGAAGTGATCCCGTTCAGAAGATCTCGATCATTCCGCGCGGCGTGGGCGCGCTGGGCTACACAATTCAACGACCCCTGGAAGATCGCTACCTGATGACGCGCGGCGAGCTTGAAAACAAGATGTCGGTGTTGTTGGGTGGCAGGGCGGCGGAGCTGGAAGTTTTTCAACATCTGTCCACGGGCGCAGCCGACGATCTGGCAAAGGTCGCCAACATCGCGCGCAACATGGTCACGCGCTACGCCATGGTTCCCGAGCTGGGCAACGTGGCTTACGAAACCGATGGCCCCAACTTTTTGGGCACCCCCAACGCGCCCATGCCCAACCGCCCCGTGTACAGCGACCAAACCGCCAATCGCATCGACGGCGCGGTTACCCAAATGGTGGCCAACTCGTTTGAAAAGGCACGTGGCATCCTGGCCACCAATCGCCAGCTTTTGGACGAAGGCGCCGCCAAATTGCTGGCACAAGAGACGCTCGGGGAAGCTGATTTAAAGGACTTGTTCTCGCGCGTGCAGAACACGGTGGCGGCGGCCTAGGGCCGCTAACACCTAACGAACCGCACAAGGCGGTTGATCTTGCGGCCGTCAGCTTCTCGGAGCGCGGCAATATATTCGTCGCGTGCAAGCCCTTCTGTCTCAAGGCGGCCTGGTACGGCAAGGCTGGCTCCCCAAGTGAAGGGAGTTTGCCCGTGGCCTTCGAGCAGAAGGTCTGTCATGAAGCGAGCGTGTCTACCGTTGCCATTTGAAAAGGCGTGGATCACCACCAAGCGATGGTGGAAGCGCGCTCCCAACTCGTCCCATGGGTAGGTATCGTTGTTGATCCAAAAGGTCGTGTCAGCAAGCAGCTTGCTCAGCTCGGTTGGAACTTGCTGCCAGGGGACTCCAAGAGACTTTTCCGAAAGACGCGTTTTCCCAGCCCAGCTCCACACGTTTTTGAACATGCGCTTGTGAAGATCGCGAACGAAGGTGTCCGTCAATAAGTTTTTATGTTTCCTGCCAGAGGCCCACGCTTTGGCTTCCAAAATGTTCGCCTGCTCAAGCTTGTTCAATTCGCCTTGTGTACTGATGTAATCCGCAAGCAGGCCCTCTAGTTCGTTTGGATCTAGCGGTGTGGCACCCGGCTCGTGCTCAAAAGGGAACGTTTTGTAGATCATCGGCTACTTCGCCCACAGCCTGGGATCGAGCTTGGCCTTAAGCTCTTGGGCCAAACTTTCCACCTGAGCTTCGGTGTCAGTTGCATCAACGCCCTGGCTCTCAAGCCTCATGCTATGAGCCACCGCGGTGGCCAGAGTGCGGGCGAGTGAACGCGCACGATGGTCCAAAATGCCTTCGAGGCTTCCGTACTGAGCTTCGGGCACAAGGGCATAGACGAGGCGACAACCCATGGCGCGCGCGGTTCGGTCAAGGGAATCTAGGGTCACTGCTCCCTTGGTTTCGCGTTCCTCCTGCCTCACGATTACCTGGTGGGTTGTGCCGACACGGACCCCAAGTTGTCGGCTGGTGATGCCCAAGGCGCCCCGAATCGCCTTTATCCAACCAGAGCGGGGTGGTGGAAACCCCGCCAAGGATCTTAGTTGGATAAGTCTCGAATCGAGCATTCTGCGCTGTGTGGCTGCAGTCGATCTGGCAACTCTCATGAGTTTAATGGTGCTATATAAAGCGTCAGACATCAAGCTTTCGGCGTCTTTTAAGACACCATAAACTCGCATTTTGGTGCCTGGGCGCCACCCGGCAAAACGTGCAAGCGCTCATGGCAGGCGGGGGGCGCCAGGATCAAGCCCACATACGGGGACACCGGCCGCGCTTACCCACATTTCGTGATCGCTGCGGCGCGATTACACTTAATCGTTGCCGCCGCAGCACCACAGTAGCTTCACCTTCGTTTGCCGGGTCTGCTTTGCCCTGGTTGCGGCGGCATTGTTGTCATGCTCTAGCGAGGGGCTGACAGAGCCTGGCTTCAGTTTGGATGCAGGGCCAATGGTAGATCCCTTGCTACCTCGTTTCGATGATCCTCACCGCGACGTCATCGATCCCTTCGCCAACGCCTGCGGCTCGCGAACCATTCGCCCTGATCGTGTGCCGCTTGATCTGTTCTTCGTGATCGACACCTCGGGATCAATGTTGGACGCCACAGCAAGCGGCGTCACCAAATGGGCGGCGCTTCGCGCGGCGTTTGCGGCTTTCGCCCGCGCACCGGAATCCACAGGGGTGAGCGCGGGATTGGGCTTCTTTCCGATGGTGCAGCCTGGCGTGCCCGAAGAATGCACAAACGACGCGCAATGCGTAGGCTTTGGCCCGTGCACCATTTTGCGCACTTGCGTAGGATCGCCTGATCTCAGTGTGTGTGATTCGGACGCGGCCTGCGGCGGCGCTGCGGGCACTTGCGTGGTGCTGGGTCAGTGCAAACACCAACCCTATTACTGCGCCCCCCTAGGTGAGCGTTGCTCTGATCAGACGGGTGATGTTTGTGTGGCCTTGCCAGGCCGCTGTGTCGGACACGATTTGTGCACGCAGGAAAGTTATGCGGCAGGCATTTCTGATCTGGTGGCGCTGCCATCGGGCGCCAACGCCTTAACCACCCTGCTCGACAAACAGAAGCCCGATGGCATGACGCCAACAGGCCCCGCGCTGGCAGGCGCCATCGCGAAGGCTCGCGCCAGCGCCATGGCACGCCCAGGTCGTCGGGTGGCCATTGTGCTGGCCACCGATGGCTTCCCCACCAACTGCTCACCCCGCAGCGTGGCCGACATTGAAGCGCTGGCTATGCAGGCCACGGCCGCGAGCCCGGTGGTTCCAATTTTCGTTTTGGGTGTGTTTGCGCCACAAGAAGCTGGGGCTGCCACCATTAATCTTTCGCGCTGGGCGCAAGCCGGTGGAACACCGTCGCCGTTCATTGTTTCAACGACGGGAAACACCAGCAACGCTTTACTGTCGGCGTTGACAGACATACGCGCAACAGCATTGGCTTGCGAGTACAAAATTCCTGAAGCGCAGCGCGGGCAGCTTGATCTCGAACAGGTAAACGTGCGGTTTTTAGCTGGAAATCGCAGTTTTTCCACCATCGGCTATGTGCCCACCGCAGCCGATTGCGACCCGAACAAGGGCGGTTGGCACTATGACGTGGCGCCCGGTGCGGGTATGCCCACCATGATCAACGTGTGCCCCAGCACCTGCGACAAACTGCGCGCTGACCCACGTGGCCGCGTTGATCTGGTGGTGGGATGCCAAACGGTTCGTGTTGACTGATCGTCGCACACCAAAGCTCGTGCCTATCGATTTGTGCCTGCTATCTTGGGCGCACTTTGCTGTCTGAAAACTTAAAGCGTCAATGGTTTGACCGAAGCCCACGCACCGAACTGACAACGGGCATCGTGGTGGCCTTGGCGCTGATTCCTGAGGCGATCGCGTTCTCGATCATCGCGGGCGTCGATCCCAAAGTGGGCCTCTACGCCGCTTCGGTGATCGCGATGATAACCGCGGTTCTTGGCGGACGCGTGGGCATGATTTCAGCCGCCACGGGCGCCACAGCCTTGGTGATGGGCCCGCTGGTGCGCGATCATGGGTTGGCGCATTTGCTCGCCGCCACGATGTTGGCAGGGTTGCTTCAGATCGCATTCGGTGTGTCGCGCTTGGCGCGCTACATGCGCTTTGTTCCGCGTTCGGTGATGGTGGGTTACGTCAACGCGCTGGCCATCTTGCTGTTCACAGCCCAGCTGCCGCAATTTCAAGGCGAAGCCTGGCCCATGTTTGCGATGGTGGCCGCCGGGCTTGTGGTTATCTACCTCACGCCCAAACGCATTGGTCGTTTTGTGCCTTCCACTTTGATCGCCATCTTCGCATTAACGGCGGTGGCCATCTTGGGCAAGGTGTCGGTGCGTCGCGTGGGCGATATGGGTGTGTTGCCGCATGAGCTGCCCAGCTTGGCGTGGCCCGCCGTTGCGGCCAGTATAGAAACGCTTCGGATCGTTTTTCCTTATGCGGTCACACTGGCGCTGATCGGTTTGCTGGCCTCTTTGCTTTGCGCCTCGATCCTTGACGAGCGCACCGGCACCACCAGCAACAAAGATCGTGAGGCGTGCGCGCAAGGCGTGGCAAACATCTCCAGCGCGTTGTTCGGAGGGATGGCTGGATGCGCGATGATTGGCCAATCGATGCTGAACCATCGCCTGGGCGGGCGGGCGCGGCTGTCTTCGTTTGTGGCGGGCTCACTGTTGATGTTCTTGGTGGTGGTGTTGAACAAATGGGTGGTTCAAATTCCGATGGCCGCCATTGTGGCCGTGATGTTTATGGTTTCCGTCAGCACCATGGATTGGCGGTCACTGCGCCGGCTTGCCACGATGCCGCGCACAGAAGCCACGGCCATGGTGGCCACTGTGGTCACCATTTTGTCCACGCGCAATTTTGCCCTAGGGGTGGGCGTGGGCGCGGTGCTCAGCGCGTTTTTCTTCGCACGCGCGGTGTCGAAGCACACGCTGGTGCGGGTTGAATCGCTTGAGCAAGGCCATACGTTTCGCGTATCGGGCGCGTTGTTCTATGGTTCAACCAGTGACCTTCGCAAAGCCTTCGAAAACCTTCCGCATGCCACGGACGTGCAAATAGACTTGGCACACGCCCACATCTGGGACAACACGGCCGCCGATGCGCTTGACGACATTGTGAAGAATCTGCAAATCACCGGCACCCGCGTGCGCTTGCTCAACGTGAATGCGGCGAGCGCCGAATTGTTGAGGAAGCAGACCCAAGTGGTTAGCGCCATGATGGCGGCTTGAGCTGCATCGCCCTGGCGCCTAAAGCCCAGACGTGAGTGTCGCTAGGTATTCCACAACCCAACCCTTATCGCGAATCTGTGCCGCCGTGACGCTTTCCACCTCGGGCGCGATGGCGACCTTCTCAATAGCGTACCCTGGCTGGGGGCGGATGCTCAAAAAGCGGCTGATATGCCGCTCTGTCGTTGCCAGCGATGACAAGAGCTTATTGTCAGAGCGTTTGCAATTTGCAAATCGAATCCGTTTTTGATTTTCGTCTATCGCAACTAGTACCTTCCCACAGAGGATTTGACGGATTCACGCGGCGGCCTTTTCGATAGCGGGAGAGCCGTGCTTGGGCTGAGGGTAGGAACGACCAAGTTTCATGCGTGCGCGATCAATGGTGAAGAGCCAGTCGATGCGGGCTT
>JBBSJE010000086.1:0-22495 GCA_038257535.1 Polyangia bacterium | reverse complement strand
ATGGCTGGCGCTCAGGGTATCCAGGCCTGTTATGACCCGCATGCGCGCGTTATCGACCCGCCCGTGCCGGTGTGCCTCCAAGAGGGCGCGAAACTCATGATCGCTGACGTCCTCGGGTCCAATCGAAGCGACAAAAGACCGGTCGCTGTCTGTGAAGCTGGGGGTGTTGCGGAGCTTGAGTCGAAACTCACGGTTGTCGGCTTCAAGGGTTGGGGCGGGCAGGAAGAGCCCTTCCATCTCGGCAAAAATGCGGGGGATGCCTTCGCCCTGATCCCGCATGTATCCAAGGTCAACCAGCACCCGAACGAGACGGGGGTTGCGGCTCACATGTTGGCGGGCGAGCGAGGTGAGATCATCCAGGCTAATTTGAGGGACAAGGCCGCCCGGGCTTCGGATCTCCATGCGGTCTTCAAACAACCAAACTTCCACGCTGCGACCTTCTATCCCGTAATCCCGATGGGCGATGGCGTTCAGCAACGCCTCCTTCCATGTAAATTCGGGGTACTCCGGCGTTTCGCGAAAGCGCGTGCCGACCAACCTCGACGGGCGGCGCAGCAACCCGCCGATCAGCATGGTGGCTTCGTCGAGCACAGATGGCACGGGGCCTTCTATGCGAGGACGCTCTTCAACATTGTGCTCGGCTCCGGTGCGGCGCTCGGTTCCGATCACGCGAAACACACGCACGCCAGCGTTCGCATGATCCGGGCCGTGCTTGGCGAACAACAACTCTGCGGCGCGACGGACGACGAGGGCGTGTCCCCGGCGATCGGCGAGTTTGCGGCGCAAGAGATAGTCTGCATCCGAAAGCGCCTCCAACCCAGCGCCTCTGCGTGCGCGGGCGAGCAGGGTGGGGTCAAGGTCGGCAAGCTGGATGGGCGACGGGCGGCTTTCCCAACTTTCGACCAACCCGGCCAGCTTGAGCGCTTGGATCTTCGTTTCGGGCACCTGGCGGGTGGCGTCACCAATGCGCAGTGGGAATCCATCGTCCGTGACATGCACGGCCACGTCAGAAATGTCGATCTCAAATACCAGAAGTTCGCGGCCATCGATGGTAACGGCGAATCCAGGACGTTGAGGCGGCGCCAACCGTGTTTGTGGGGTGGTAAGGAGCGTTTGCACAACGTCAGGCGGATAGCTGTGGCCGGATAGAGTGCCGTCGTCCTCGATGCCCAGGATCAGGACGCCGCCTTCGGCGTTCGCGAAAGCGGCAACGTACTCCGCAATCTGATCACGAACCGTTCGGCGGTTGCGCGGGCGCTTGCGACCCGCTTCGCCCTCGAGCAGTGATTTCCGCTCGAAATGCTGCCCTCCTTCCTGCTTTAGGAAGGGCATGACGTCGAAGGGATTGGCGGTCACGCGGAGCCCCTTGAGGAGACGGAAGCCTGCACGCTCACGCGACCTCAACTTCCGTTGCGGGTTCTAGGTCCGCGTCGATGCTAGGTGCACGCCAGTTGCGAACGTCGATCTTGCCGGTTACTCGTAGAAATGTTGATGGAACGGGATCTCGCATCCGACCACGCCGACCTTCGCATCCCGCGAGTCGCATTCGCTTGCATCGATCCAAGCTGACCAAAAACTCTTCGCGCGCGTCTTCTTCAAGCTTCATCGGCGCTAGCCTCTGCGCCTCCTTCAGAACCGCCTCTTTACGCGGAGCCAGCACGCATTCCAAACGACGAAGAATCGTGAACGGCAAAATCACGCGGCCATACTGACTTTGCTTAAAATCCCCCCGCACCAGTTCAGCAAGAGACCAGATGTAGGCGGCGGTTTGCGAAAAGGTGGTCGTCATATGCAGTTGGCGTGGACAAAGAAGAGCGATGCAGGCTGTGTCGTTGCGGCTGCCCCGACCCGCCAATGCGATCTCAAGTCTCGCCGCTTTATACGTTAGCCGCGCCGACTCAAACAACGTCAAGTTGTGCCCGTTGGGCTGGGGCGCAACGCGGCTCGTCATTTGTTCGCGGTGATCGTTTCGTGGGCAACCTGCCCAGATAGGCATGAAGTTTGGCGTCAAGACTTCCCTAGAGTACCTTCACCAGAAGGTCGATCGGCAGCTACCTTTGCATCTGATTGTGACACACCAAGCTTGCTTGAGAAGGCACTCCAGTCCACTAGAGACATCATGACCCCCGTGTGGTGAGGCCGTCATGCTGCTAAGGGCAACTTTTCTCGCGGCACTGCTGGCAGCGGCTGCTCAAGCTGAGCCTCCCAAGGAGACTTGGGAGTTGCTTCACGAATTGAAGAGCAAGGACACCTGGATCGATGCCCTTTGGGCGGCTGACAAAGATCAATGGGTGGCGGGCGGTAAAGATCTGATCGTCGATAGTTTGAGTGGCGAGCCAAGAACAACACCTATCCCTGGGTTGGCCATGGTCGAGATCGCTCCGGTGCGAAAGCAAGTCTGGGCCGTCGGCTCGCATGGAGCCATTTGGGAGATTGATGCAGACGGCCCAGCGCTTGTGTTTCAACTTCGAGATACTTCGATACGGAAGGCTCGAGATCCCGACCTATTGATGAAGGTTGGCGCCGCCGAGATTGCCGGTGAGGACGGCGTACTTGCGTTGGGTCTGCGCTCAGTTTTTCGCGGCCCCGCCGGGGAATGGCTTGCACTTCCCGATGACCCAAAGGTGCGAAAATCGGCGGACGATTTGTTCTTCTTTGCCAAGCAAGCGAGCCCTCCAAAGTGCCAACCTGTGTCCTGGCGTTCGTTCCCCGGAAAACTTCGAGAGGGACTTGTTGTATGCAGCAACAAGGATGTGTTTGTGCTTCGAGAGCGCAATGCTTCGCCCCTGCCGCGGTTGCCGAAGGCGTGTCGCGACCTCTTGCAGGCCGTAGATGGGGGAGCCTGGGGAATTTCTCTCCTTTGCGGAGACGAATCTGGAATCTGGAATCAGAAGGGCGATGCTTGGCAGCGGCATTCGGTGCCGAGTAAGGTTCACAAGATCTCGGCTACGAACAACTGCCTATTCGTCGCGTCGATGCAAAAGGTGTGGCGATTCTGTGAAGGTGGGGCGCCTCGGCCAAATGTTCAGAAAGTGGCGCCTCTACCCTCAGTTGAACAGAGCCGACCTAAGGCCCCGCCTGCCCGTCGGCCCACGCCAGGCTGTTCCGCACGGTTCAATTGAGCTCCACCAAGGGTTCCCAGGCTGGCCACAGCCGCCCTCAAAGCGCGCGTTCGTACACCAAGAAGTCGCGCCCGCCCCCGCTCCAATCCCTCGCCGGCGCGCGCACGAACCCGGTCCGTTCGTACAGGCGTTGGGCGGGCTCCATCGCCGGTTGGGTCCACAGCACCATCCGTGCAAGTTTTAGCGATTGGGCAGCTTGCATGGCAGCCTCGACCAATTGGCGGCCGACGCCGGAGCCCCGCTGCTTGGGTGCCACGGCGAGAAGGTGCATCTCCGCTTCGTTGTCCGCTGCCAAATGCTTCGCCGGGGAACTGGGCGGGACCACGATGACCATGCCCACCAAAGACTGATCAGCCGTGTCGCGCGCGAGATAAAGCTGGCCCCGATCTCTCAACGCCGAGGCGGCGAAGGCGGTGGGAGCCAAGTGCGGCTCGGTGAATCCGGCGTCCACGTACACAAGGAGCAGCAGCCGCTCGAGCTCCTCATCGCCGGCGGGCGAGTCCTGGTCATTCACGATCGCGATCGAGGCAGCTTGCATTGGCGTGATCATACTGCACGCTCGGGTGGCTGAGGAGCGGCCGTTTTTCGCTCCTGTTGATTAAACATTCACCGAGGTTGTGTCACGGGGTTTGCCGGCATTCACCCCAGGTGTGTTGTCTGCACCCGCACCACCTCGTCCCTGGGCGTAAACGTGTGATTCTCCAACAGCGCGGGCCGGCTGACGCGGTCCATGCGAAACATGCGCGGCGCCTCCCGATCCAAGTCGTGAGACAGGATGTACCAAACGGGCGGCTCAACCAACAACCCGTGTGGCTCCAAGTTCCGTCGCGTAACTTGTCCGTTGCGATCTTTGTACTCGAAACTCAGGCATACGCCGGTTGTGAACGCGCGCTCGAACAGACCCAGCAATTCGGCCGGTGGTGAAGCGGCACCCTGGCGCACGATGGCGCTTGCCGCGTTGCCAACCACCACGCGTCGGCAAAGGGCGCGCAACTGGCGCGCTCTGGGGCGCGGCACGCTCGCGAAAAGCTTGTCGAGGCCCGTGCGGGCGGCGCGACCCCACGGCAGCCCCGTGGCCACGCGGGACAAATGCGCGCTTAGCCACAGCGCCACCAATTCGTCATCGGCCAAGTGAACCGCCGATACACCCCGGTCGCGCTCTAAACGCACACCGCCGCCGGGCCCACCCTCGCCTGTGATGGGATAACCTTCATCGCGCAGCAAGGCCAAATCGCGAAACACACTGCGGGCGTTAACGCCCAGATGCGAGGCGATGTCGGCAACCGTGAGCTCTTCGCGGCCGCGAAGCAATTCTAACAGCCGAAACAAACGAGACGCGCGCGACATGACTGACAGTTTCTGTCATGGATGCCTGTAGCTTCAAGTGTAAAGCGGGTGGCACAGCGCCGCCCCCTTCACAAATGGAGACACTAGATGACACAGGTTTTGGAATGGGCCCCATTTCAGGTTCTTGAGGGCGTTACAGACGCGGCGGTGATTGCGGCGTCGCAAAAGCTGCAACAAGAATTTCTTTCGCAGCAACCCGGGTTCGTGCGGCGAGAGCTGCTGCGCGCCGGCGCGGATCGCTGGGTTGATTTGGTGCATTGGCAGAACCGAGCCGCTGCAGACAAAGCCATGGAGGTCGCGCCTCTGAACGCGGCTTGCCAGGCGTATTTTTCGCTGATGGTGCCACCGCAAAGCCAGGACCTAAGCCAAGGCGTTTTGCATTTGGATCAAGTGCAAACCTTTGCCGCCGAAGCGTAAGATTTCCCCATGGACAAGAAGCTAGAAGGCCCCACAAAAGACGCACTCGAAGTCAGCGCCTTCGTTGCCGCTGTCCCCACCACGTTGCGCCCGGTGTTTGTTGCGGCGCGTGCACGCATCAAAATGCTGGTGCCTCACGCGGTGGAACGTGTGCGTCCGGGCTGGGGCCTTCTAGGGTTTTCAGCGCCGAAATACTTCGCGTTCTTGGCCCCTTCAACCCAAGGCATTCGCCTGGGGTTTGAACATGGGGTGTTACTTGACGACAGCTGGGGTTTGCTGCGCGACACCGGATCGCAGGTTCGATCTGTCTACCTCAACTCGCTCGAAGCGGTTGAGCATGCGGGCGTCGCCGCCTTGATCCTGCAAGCCGAAGAGCTGTCGAATGGGCGGCACGGCTAAGCCCCTCAACTAAAGCGCGTCGCCGGTCCCGCCGTCGGCGTTGGCGGCCCGGGGTTAACCCACTCTCGTTCCTACAGCCACCCACCCGGCACCGGCGATGGACGCGAACAACGCATCCATCGTGAGCGCCGTCTTGTAAGCGTCTTGCAGATCATTGGCAAGCGCCCCCCCGTTTCGCACCGCTTGTGAAAACGCTTGTGCTTGCAGCGTGTATTGATCCACCGCCGGGAACGTCATCGTTTCGCTTCCGGTCCCCCAAACATCTTGGCCTGGGTCCACACGCAGCTGACATTCGCCATCTGGCGGCGCATTGAAAGGAATCAATATCTCTATGCGCCCCGAGGTTCCCAGAATTTGCACACGCTGATGGCTGGTCTGTTGGGTGCTTACGCTAAAGGTTGCGTGTACGTCGCCGAAATCCATGATGCCCGACGTAAGCCTATCAATGTGCATCGCCGGATCGGTGTTTGCGCAAGCAACCACTCGTTGCGGCTCACGCTGCAGAAGAAACCGCGCTGTGTTCACCGCGTAGCAACCAATGTCGTAAAGCGCGCCGCCACCAATGCCCGCTTGGTTGCGAATGTTTTTCGGATCCACGTTGGTGTAGGAAAACGCGCAATGCAAGCTGCGCACCTGGCCAATGCGCCCCTCACGAACCAGCCCTTGCGCCGCTTGCCACTGCGGGTGATGGCGCACCATGAAAGCTTCCGCTACGCATAGCCCTGTGGACGCCTGCGCGCGCAGCAACGGATCTAGATCGCTTGCTTTCAACGCCAGCGGCTTTTCGCACAAGACGTGCTTGCCGGCCGCCAAAGCTGCCAGCGTCCATGGCACATGCAAATGATTGGGCAAAGGAATGTAAACGGCCTCAATCTGGGGGTCTTGCAGCAGCGCTTCGTAGCTGCCCACGGCGTGCGCAATGCCCAGCGCCGCCGCCGCACCCTGCGCTTTTTCAAGCGAGCGCGAGGCCAAGGCTAACACGCGAACCAAGGGCGCCTTCATCATGCCAGGCACTGCTTTGGCCTGTGCAAACTTGCTGGCCCCCAAAACGCCCCAACACACGGGCCGCATCGGCGTTTGGCTCATGAGCTATTCCTTGAACTTGTTGGGATCAAGGCCGTAGCGGTTGATCGCCCGGTGCACCACAGCCCATTGCCGATCCAAAACCTTCGCCACACGCGCCACATTGCCTTTGTGTTCAGCCAGCAAGGCCTCTAGCGCTTCACGCGAGGGAAGTGGTCGCGGAGAGCGGCGAATGGCTTCCAACTCGCTGGGCGTGGGTGAGCTCACCGAGTCGTTTGCCACGGACGCAGGCGAGGGCGGTGACCGCACTTGGCCCGACATGGATTGCGGAAGGTGTTCAAGCCCAATGCGGCCTTTGTCAGCCGCGTAAAGCCGCGCTTCGCGCACAACTTTTTCCAATTCACGAACGTTGCGCGGCCACGCGTGAAGCCACAGCGCCAAAAACGCCGCCGGCTCTAGCTCCAAACCCGGGCTGCCCGCGGTGGCCAGCAGATGCGCCACCAACGGCCCCAAATCTTCAGGGCGTTCGCGCAAAGGTGGCAGGCGAATGGGCTCGGCCCCCATGCGCCCCATGAGATCGCTGCGAACCGCCGGGGCCAGCTCTGCCAGCACGGCGTCGAACACGGTTTGGCTGGTGGCGGCCACGAACCTTGTGTCCAACCGGCGCGGCGTGGTGGCACCCAGGGGCGTGAAGTGGCGGGTTTGGATCAGGCGCAACAACTTGGCTTGCGCCGCGGAGGGCATGTCGCCGATTTCGTCCAGCAACAAGGTGCCGTCTTGCGCCTTTTCGATCAGACCGCGTTTGGCTTGTCCGGCTTGCGAATGCGCCCCCCGCACATAGCCAAACAACTCGCTTTCAATAAGCTCGCCCGGCACGGCGGCGCAGTTAATGGGCACAAACGGGCCCTTGCGGCCGCTGGCCGCGTGCACGGCGCGCGCGTACACCTCTTTGCCCACCCCCGTTTCGCCCACCAAAAACACCTCTTCGAAACTGGGCGCGAGCCGCCGCAAACGCGCCAACATGCGTGCCAATCGCGGCGACGCCGAAGCCACGGGCCCCAAAGGGCTGGCTTGTTCTTCCTTGAGCGCTTGAAAATCGGTTTCGTCCACCAGGCGGTACACGGCGGCCTGTCCACCGAACATCAAGAACATGCCGTCGGTCAGCCGGGTGGGGATGGTGATCAGCCGCCCGTTCACGAGGGTGCCGTTGGTGCTGCCAAGATCCGTGATGAACCAGTTGTCGGCTTGCCAAGTGATGCGTGCGTGACGCCCCGAAGCCCGCCGGTGGGATAGCTCCCAACAGGGCAGCCCCCCTTCCCCTGTGGGCCGGCGCCCAATCTCCAGCCCGGGCCGGTGCAATTCAAGCCACCGCCGCGCCCCGGCGGCACCCCCTTTGGCGGCATCGCCCGCATCGATCAACAAGGCGTGACGACCCACCAAAGGCTGGGAAGATTCTGCCTCAGTATGGTACGTGGGCTCGTCAGCCTGGGATAACGGATGTGCGGGCATGGCGGAAGGCCCCTACGAAAGGGGCTGAGTCATATCTGACCCATATGACCCCAGGGTGACAATGCCCGCTGCCCAAGAACAGAAAAAAATCCATAAGTGTCTGAAATAACACGACGCCGTTTAGGTGGTGGCCGCGCTTTTTTCATGGCCCGCAACTTGCTGTCGTCCACCAGCGATTGGCCTCAGTGCCATTGCAGTGGGTGTTAGGGGGCGGCCGAGTCGGTGGGTTTCGCAGCGGGGTCGGGACGGGAAGGTGAAGGGTTGCGGCGGCCCCCGGCTGGCCGCAGGTTGGCGAAGTTGCTGTACGCACGGGAGAACCAACCGGGAATGCGGGCCTGCTGAGCCATCACGACCGTTTGCCACACCACATTTGCCGAGGCCGGCCGCTGCGCCGGATCATCAGCCAGACAGGCCGAACACACATCGGTCAACTCTTGCATAGCCGCGTTGTCGGCGCGGGCCTGCACCACGTAGTGCCCGGCCGTGCCCGTTGATGTTTGCCAGCGGGGCCGCTCGCTGTAGAGCACTTCATGCATCACCAGCCCCAGCTGCCACACGTCGGACTGAAACGTGGGTTTTTGCCCCATCACCACTTCAGGGGCCATGTAGCCCGGCGTGCCGCCCACGAAGGTCATGGTTTCATCGGGGTCCATCGCAAGGCCAAAGTCGGCCACAGCCAGGCGGCCGTCGCCCATGCGCAGAATGTTTCGGGGCGTGACGTCGCGATGAACGATGCCGGCGCTATGAATGGCGGCCAAGCCGGCGATGATGGCGCGCGCGTCGGCCAATCGATCGTCCACAGAGCGCAAGTTGTCGGCCTGCAGTTGCCCGCGCAAAGTGCCTCCTTGCGCCAGCTGCATGGTCAAAAACGTGCCGTTGTCCGTGTGGCGAAAGTCCAGCACCTGGCACACGTTGGGATGCAGGATCTGGCGCGCCAGCCGAAACTCCCGCCCCAGGCGCGCGATCCATTGTCGCTCAAGCGCCAGCTCTGGCCGCAGCAGCTTCAAAGCCACGGGTTGGCCGGTTTCTTTGTCGATCGCGCGGAACACGTACGCCATGCCGCCGCGGGCAAGCATGGAATCAACCTCGTACCGGTCACCCAGGACGGCGCCTGGTTTTGGCAAGGAGCCCACGTGGGCCTCGAAGTTTCGTTCTTCTGTTTCTGTGCCCCGTCCGGCCGCTTGGGCCCGAACCTCAAACCGTGCAGGCGGCGGCAACGAGGTTGATTCGGCGGTGACCGTGCGACGGCTGTTTGGAAAGCTTAGCTCTTCACTGGTGTGTTCAAGAAATCGCGCCTCGGCCGCTTGTGCGACCTGATCCAGCTCGGCCAGATAGCGTTGCCGGATGTCCCTGGCTTGATGCCAACGGTTGAACGTTTGCCAAGCCGCCACCACCACCAAACCTGCCGCGGCCCCCGCCAAGCGCCCGAGAAGGCCTGCGGACAGAAGCAGCGCAACCACCGCGCCCAGGGCCGCGCCCGCGGGATAGGGCCACCACGAGAGGCGCTCCACCCAATGGATGTGATAAAGGCAGCGGTGCCCCCCGCGCTGCTGGCATTCAACTTCGTTGATGATCGCGGGCGGCAACCGCCACAGCGTGGGAATCGCCGAAAGGTAGGCGCGCCGCAAGTGGCACAGGTAAGGCGAAGCTTCGCGCACGCGCTGATCGGACTGCTTAAATTCCAGGGCGCCGAAGCCGCGACGAATCTCACGCACTTCAATTTTGCTGACTTTGCTCAGCAGCGCCGCGACCCGTGGCGTGTACGCGTAAGTCACGCGGGGCGATCCAAACGCCCGCAACAGGGGCACCAGAAATCCCAAGGCGCGTTCGGACACCGCGGCTTCCGTGGTTCGCTCGCTCACGTGGGCGATGCCCACCCGCTCGACCACCCACTGGGTTAGGCCTTCACAAAACCGCTGCGACACCCAGTTCGATTGGTTGCGCAGATATTCGACATCAACTTGCCATTGCCCCAAAAACTTATGGAACTCAGCGCGGTCGCATTCTTCGATGGCAATGTTCAGCAGCGTGTCGATGTATCGACAGCTCAGCTCAAAGGCGATGGCGGGTGAAGAAGGCATGGGCCACGAACAAGGGGCTTTCTAACCATCTTTGGCACTCAATCAAGAGCGAAGGCAAGCGAACCCTTCTGCGCGGGCACATTTGCCGCGCGCGGAAACCCTCCCCAATGGACGCTCTGCGCCTTGCAGCTGACCCATTTCTGTCGGGTTTTCTAAAGCGCGCTCTCTCCCCAGGCCTGTAGGCTGCGCGCCTGCTGCGCCCAGGCGGTTGGCGCTCGTGCTGCGTCCGAGGCCGGCAACAAAGGCGCCAACACGAAGCCGTAGTCGTAGGCTTTCGCTGCAACACGATAGGGCTCGTGAGGCAAAGCGCCCCAGCTGTCGTCGCCGCCCACGCCCATCTGCGCCATGTCCAGATGCAGAACCGTTTCGGAGCGCGGAGGGATCTCCCAAAAATGCCTCGCATGCGCGAGATCCTCAGCAGTGTAGGGGATCGCCGACAGCGAAAGTGGTTTGTGACCCACCGCCAACAGACCCTGGCCCGTGGCGTTCGTTAACGCCACCCAGCGAACGTCGACCTTGTTGCCGGTCTCCTGAGGTCGCGAATAGCGGAACACCTGTTCGGCCACGCTCTGTTGAAACACGCCCATGCGGGCGGCCTTTCGATCTGCATACGTTTCCTGCGGCCCACGGCCGTACCACGTGATGTGGTCATAGCTTGCGGGCACGCGCAGCTGGGTGCCAAAGCGGGGCAAATCAGGCAGGGCGTCGCGGCCGGGTTGGAACGCAATTTTCACGCCCACCCAACCTTGGGCGTCAACTGTGTAGCGGGTGGTAAGGGTCGCGGGCACCGCGGCCAAACTCGCGTTTACCTCCACTTGAACGTGCCCACCTGGCAGCGCCTTGGCCTGCGTAGTGATTTGCGAGCGATGGTGCGCTTGCCGCCACAGCCCCTGACGTGCTGGCATCTGGGCACCGCGATCGTTGTCGGTGGGGGCGCGCCAAAAGTCGGGGGCTGGACCGCTTGCGAGCAGATCTTTGCCGTTGACCTTCCAGCTTGCCAGGACCCCTTGCTGGCGATCGAAAATCATGGCGAAGCCCTCGCCTGTGACGGTGACAGATTTAGCGTCCTGCGCGAGATTCAGGCGGCCTCCTGATCGCGGCGCTGAGGCCTTCGTTGTGTGCGGCAAAGCAAATTGCGCCCACGCCACCTCGTGCCCTTGCGGCGCCCAAGATTGCGGCTTGGCCAGCTGAAACGAAAGATCAAGCCACGGCTCTGCGCCTGCTGCCGCCTTGAAGGCGGGCAAGGTAAACGTGAAGCTGCGGGTTTGCAGCGCCGGCACATCCAAGGCCGGCAACGCTTGCGTGGCCACCACACGGCCATCGACCTGCACTTGCAAAACGCCGCCAAGCCATTGCTGAAGGTTCGTGAACAGCTGCCTATTGGTGATGTCCACCGTGGCCTTGCGGCCCGCCACGCGTGACAACCGCACTTCAAGCGGCTGGTATACGTATTTTAGTTCGGCCAAGCCGGGGTGAGGCGCGCGGTGTGCATCAACCACGCCGTTCATGCAAAAGTTGTCATCAGAGGGCACATCGGGCGGACCAAAATCGCCGCCGTACGCATCGAAAGTTTCTTCGGGCAGCGCATCGCCCAAAGTGGTGAAATCAAGGTCCAACACCAACGCTTCCTTTGCACTGTGGCTAGACGACGACGGTGGGGGCAGCGCCTTCGACCACACACGGGCGTAGGCGAACGTGACCGCGTCGGTGGCTTGCAAACGTTCACCGTTTCGACCCACGAGCAACGCAAACGCATTGCTATTGATGGCTTCTGCAAACGGAACCTGAGATTGCAAACGGCCATCAACGAACAGGCTGACCTGCTGACCATCAAACACGCCTTGCACATCAACGAAGCGCTCAGCTGCATCTTGCGGCAGCGGTGCCAACGCCATGACTTTGCGTTGCTTGTGCCCCCGGCTCATGTCGGCGTCGTAAACCCAAAACTGAATCTCTTGGCCATCCACCACCAGCGCAAACTGCGAATCGCCCTTGGTGATCAAAGGGATTTCGGGGTGTGTTCTTTGCTTCGGCATTTGAAAACGGGCTTGCAAAGTGAAGGGCCCGTGCAACGTAGCCGTGTCCGCGGCCGCAAACGTCGCATAGCCTTGCGCCCCCGTGTCGCCTTGCTTGCTGCCCACGAACAAGCCTTCGTGACCGTTGGCTTTGTTCATGATGCGGTGGCGAGGCGGTGCTGCGGTTTGAATGCCTTGATCCACCCAGTCCCAAATGAATCCGCCTTGGCCTTGCGGGTGGGAGCGAAACAAATCCCAATAAGCCGCCAGATCGCCGGTGCTGTTGCCCATGGCGTGGGCATACTCACACAAGATCATCGGTCGGGACCGCGGCTGCGACAGATACCAGGCCACGTGATGCGGCCGCGGGTACATAGGGGCCACCACGTCGGTGTAAGGCAAGGTTCGCGCTTGCTCGTATTGCACGGGACGCGTGGGATCTTTTTGTTTCAGCCAGGCGTAGCTGGCGGCGTAGTTTGATCCCGCGCCCGCTTCATTGCCCAAGGACCAAAACACGACCGAGGGGTGGTTCTTGCTGCGCGCCTCCATGTTGCGGGTACGGTCCAAAATGGCTTCCCGGAATTGCGGATAGTTGGCCAACTGTTGCGCGCCGTGGCTTTCAATGTTGGCTTCGTCAACAAGGTAAACGCCGAATTCGTCGGCCAAGTGATACCAATCAATGTGATTGGGATAGTGTGAGTTGCGAACGGAGTTGATGTTGTTCTGTTTCATCAGCGTCAGATCCTTGCGCATGGACGTCAGATCGATCGCGTGGCCTTTGACGGGATCGTGCTCGTGGCGGTTTACGCCGCGAACCTCAAGCCTTTTGCCGTTGAGTGTGACGATGCCCTGCTGCACCTGCACCTCCCGAAAACCTACCCGAGAGGGAACAACCTCGATGGTCTTGCCTTGGGCGTTGTGCAGTTCAAGCAGCAGGGTGTAAAGGTTGGGCGCTTCGGCGCTCCATGGCTTGGGTGCCACAACGTCCATATTCAAGTTGAGCTGCCCGCCAGCTTGGGCGGCAAGTTGAACCTTTTCTGACGTGGTGGCCACCAGCATGCCTTCTGCATCCAGAAGTTGCGCCTGCACTGTTACTTGCGAAGGTGCTGCTTCGGTGTGGTCAAGATCAACCGACACGCCAAGGCGCGCGTTTTGATACGCGTCGTCGAAATCGGTGATCACGCGAAAGTCTTTTATGGTCGTGGCCCCTACGCTGGACAAAAAGACGCTGCGGAAGATCCCTGAAAGCCGCCAAAAATCCTGGTCCTCGAGGTAAGAGCCGTCGCTGTAGCGATAGACCTCGACCGCCAAGGTGTTTGGCCCCGCCTGCAAAAAGCCGGTGATGTCGAAACGGGCCGAGGTTCGGCTGTCTTGGCTATAGCCGAGTTTGTGACCATTAAGCCATACATAGAAGGCGGATGACACACCATCGAAGGTCAAGAAGACACGACGCTGATTCCACTGAGTGGGCACCTCAAATTGCGTACGGTATTGGGAGACAGAGTTTTGCTCGTAGGGGATTCGTGGCGGATCGTTGGGTGAAAATGGATATTTTATGTTGGTGTAGATAGGCACACCGTGACCATGCAGCTCCACGTTCGAGGGCACAGGGAGCCGAAGCCAGCCGCTGTCGTCGAAGCTGGTCTCAAAGAATGTTCGTGAGCGCGTGCGTGGGGTGTCTGACCACCAGAAGCGCCAATCCCCATCTAAAGTTTGCGCCCAAGGCGTGTGCTTCCAAGCTTCCACGCCGGCGCCCTTGCGGGCGCTTTGGGCATCAGGGAAAACCCAGCGGGTGGCTTGCGGCGGCATCGTGCCCACGCGGAAAATTTGCGGATTTTCCCAGTCATTTTCGCTGTTATCCTTGTCGGTCGTGGGCGTGGCCGCTCGGGCAGGCGGTGTGGGGGCGGGGGCTGAGCGACATGACCCCGTCGCCAAAACACCAAGGCACATTCCAAGCGCTGCAACAGGAAAACGGCGATCGACGAGCGTCATGGCGGCCGGTTCTAGCACAAGGGCAAGCAAAGCAGGTTCCCGGTTTGCCCTGTGGCGATGTGCGATTTTTTGGCTTGTTGTCGTGTTTGTTTTAGAAATTAAAGTCCAGAGGTGGGAAGCGTGGAAGACGAAACGGATGTGAAATGACAAACCGCAACGAACAACGTCGTGAGCCGCGCGTGGCCTTCTCAGGGTTTGTCCGCCTGCGCGGCCTCGGCGAGGAAGAAAGCGTAGAGGCCGAGATCCGCAATCTCAGCGCCCTAGGCATGTTCGTGGCGTCAAAGCGTGTGCCCCGCCCCGGCGCGTCTGTGTTTTGTCGAGTCATTCTGGGTAACGACCGACGCATCATCAAAGGCAAGGTGGCTTGGGTGGCGCCTGATGCGCCGGCTCAGCACGTGGGGGCCGGCATTGAGTTTGTGGATCTGTGCCGCAAAGACAGCGAAGTCTTAAGGCAGGTGCTGGACGTGAGCGCGCCAAGCGCTGACTTGGATTGCCCTGTTCCTGAGTTGGTGGCAAAGATTGATTCCGACAACTTGGGTCGCGTGGAAGTGGAATTTGAAGGTCTGGCTTCACCGGTGAAGGCGCGCGCCCGGATCACGGAAGATGGCCTGGTGCTCACCACGAAGTTGCCGTTCTTGCGCGTGGGCTCTGATGTCAAAGTTCGGTTCTCGTCGCCTGAAGGCACAACCAAAGCCGCTGCTTCGCGACAAGGCCGCCTCCAAGCGGTTTCGCTGGGGGCCACGGGCGAAGATGGTGTGCCGCGCCTGTTGGTGGAATTGATCGCCCCCGAGGCGGTTGAGGCCGACAACACCGTTGGGCCAACGCCCCCGGTGCGGCTTGAAGTGGACACTGAGCCGCAAGCGCTCACTTTGCCGCTGCCCTCGTTTCGCGAACGCCAAGACATGCGGGCGTCCGCGCCACAAGAACTGACGGATCCTGACATCACACCGGTGATGAACACGATGCCCGCGAGTCCTGGCAGCGATCCGGAGGCCATGCTTGAGCCGTCAACGCCGCACGCTGACGTCGCGCCTGTGGCCTACGCGGCCGCGGAGGTTTCAGACACGCAAGTTGTGAGGGGCTTGGCAGCGGAGCCAGTTTGTGAAGCGCCACCGCCCGAGGCGGCGCCCGAAGTCGCCGCGTTGGCAGCCGAGGTGACGCCCGTGAATGGCAAGCCCTCGTCGTTGCAGGTCAAGCAGGTCAATTGGAGTCCGTCGCTTACGGCGGGCGCGTCCCTGCCCCCAGCGCTTGCCTCGATGGAAATCAATTTGACGCCGATGCCGGAGCCAGCCGAGCAGGGCGCATCGTTGCCTGCCCCGCTGATTTTGCCGCCCGCCCCGGTCAGTGAGCCAACCCTGCGTGTGACCAGTGGGCGCGACTTGTTGCCACCTTTCGCAAGCCAGCCGCATAAGCAGCCGCAGTCAGTGCTCTGGAAGGTGCTCGTGGGCGCGGCGGTGGCGGCCGTTGCGGTGGCGTTGTTGTTGTTAAGCGGCGACGAAGCAAAACGGATGGTCCCCAGCGCGTCTTCGCAGGTGCCCGCAGAGCCTTCGCCGCAACCCCAAGGCATCCGCATCGAGGCGTTGCCCGCGGCGCTGCCGAAGCCAGCCGCGCCGTCGTGGGCCACCAAGAAGCCAGTCGTAAAACCTGCTGTGGCTGCTGTTGACGGAGAGTGGCGCCCCATCTCGGATCCAAGCTGGCCGTTCACGGTGGCGGTCGAAGGCGCCGAGACCACTGTGTTTGTGCCCTTGGCGGGCAGCCCTTCCGGGCACCGCGTCTACAACGTTACGCAGCCAAATGGCGTTGGCGCGATTCTTCCGCAAGGCGAACTGTCTTCACACGCAGGAAAGTTTGTGGTGAACGAAGCCGGGATCACGCAAGTTTGGGCGGAAATGCGCGACAACGGCTTGCATTTGCGCGTGCTTTTCGGCCGCAATGTGGCCGCGCACACCGCCACGCTAGAGGCCGAAGGGTTGCGCGTGGTGGCCACGCGTCGTTAACGGCAGGGCGTTATTCAAACTGCGCCAGATCGGTTTCCACCAACAGATAGAGGGTGCGCAGAAACGTCAGCAGCTCTTCGGTTTGTGTGAAGTGGCTCATCCAATCACGCAACGTTCGCGAGCCATCCAGAAAGTTTAGAACTTCGCGGGGCGTGGGCCCCAAGCGGAACGCCTCGGGTTGAATGCGCCCAAACGGATTGGCGCGGGGGCGGTATTCTAAAAACGGCGTGAACTTTCGCTCAAGAAATTCGTAGGGCAAGGTCAACAAACCCGCGCCCAAAATCTCGAATGTGTCTAACCCCAGCGGGAACGCTTCTTGCGGGTTGCGCACACCCCGATAAAAACTGAAATAGCCCTGCACCCAAGAGAAGATCTCCATCACCCGCTCGCGCACTTGCTGAGACAGCAAGCGGAAGACATCCAGCGGACGCATCAGACCTAACCCCACCAGGGCGTCGCCCAATTTTCCGGAAAATCGCGGCACGTTTTGAAGCGCCACATCGAGATTTTGTGGAGTCAAGAAGCCGCGCGACACCAGGTACTCACCGAAGCGCTCGCTTTGGAGGCTGGAATTGACCGACTCGGGGGCCCCCCTCACCAGATAAACCTCTTTCACGTGTGGTGACAGCTCAAACCTCAAAAGCCCGGTTTCGTTGCCGGCTGCCAGATCCGCAAACATGCGCATGGGCGAGATGATTGACAAATCGCCGGCTTTGTCCGGCGGACGCACCTCGGTGGACATGGGGCGGCTGAGATCCGTGGTGGGCGCGAGCCCCACCGAGGAATTGGTGGCGCGCTGAGTGGGCAGGGTTGCGGTGCTGGGGGTGCCGGCGGGAACGCCAAACGGTGAACCGTAGGGTGAAGAAACCGCGATCGCTCCCGATGACCCCACCCGCATGGGGCCCGCGGGCGAAGCGCCGTAAGATCCGGGCGGCGAAGGATACGGCAAGGGGCCCGTGTCGCTGGCGACCGGCGCCAACGGCACAGGCGCCGTGGGCGTGGCGGGCTCTTCGTAGCGGTCCAGTTCAACAATGGCCAAAGGCCTGTCAAGCGCGCGCCCCATGGCATCAGCCTCGCCAGCTTCCGCGCCACCAACGTCATCGTCAATCACCACGTCGAGATCGTCGGACGAAGCGCGGCTGGTGGGGCGGGTGACCTCAGGCGGCGGCGTCTCTTCGGTGCGATCCTGGTTTTCGGCCACGGCGCCACGGCGTCCGCCCACCGCTGTGGGGGCGCTGGGAACCCGCACGCGATCTTGCTTCATATGCCACTTGCTGGCATGCGCTTTGAGCCGCGCCACCCCTTCGGGCAGCGGATCGAAGTAGTCATTGGCCACGGTGGCCAGATCGCGCGAAGTGACGCGGAATCCAAATCGAAACAGCAGATCCGAAAGCGCGTCTCGAAACTCGGCGGCGGTTTGGTAGCGATCGCCCACGCGCTTTTTCAGCGACTTGCGAACGATGAAATCAAGGTCATCGGGAATGTCGCGGCAATATTTGTCAAGCCGCTCAAGCCGGCCGTCGCGCACCATTAGCAAAACGTCAAGGTCCGTGGGCGCGGTGAACAATCGGCGGCCCATCAGCATCTCCGCCAACACGATGCCAATCGCAAACACATCGCTGCGTCCATCAAGTGGCGCACCCACCACCTGCTCGGGCGACATATACCCGTATTTGCCTTTGAGCGTCCCTGCCTGGGTTTTGCTTTCGCGCTCTTGCGCGTGCGCAATGCCAAAGTCGCCCAGTTTCACGTCTCCGCGGCGGGATATGAAGATGTTCGACGGCGAGATGTCGCGATGGACCAAGCGCATTGCCTTGCCGGAGGCGTCGATGGCGTTGTGGGCGTAGTCAAGCGCATCCAAAACTTCAAGCACCACGAAGATGCTGACCGGCAAGGGAATGCGCACTTGCTTTTGCGCTGACGTGCGCAACAAGGCCAGCGCGTCGAAACCCTCAACGTATTCCAGGGCGATAAAATACTGCCCCGCCACCTCACCGAAGTCGCTCACTTGCACGATCTTCGGGTGCACAAGCTGCGCCGTCAGCTTGGCTTCATCAATGAACATAGACACAAAATTCCTGTCCGCAGCGAGGTGCGGAAGGATGCGTTTGATAACGAGCTGCTTTTCGAAGCCGTGCGCTGAAAGAATCTTCGCTTTGAAGACCTCCGCCATACCCCCTGTAGCAAGCTTCTCGACAAGGGTATAGCGCCCGAACTTCGAGGGAAGAGTGTCCTCTTTTCCCTCGTGTGCCATGCGTGGAACACTATAACACGCCGCTATCTTTCTCCTAAGATGCTGTTTTTTGCCCCCACGGTTGTTGGGCCTCGCGCCCCCATTTCGGCCCTTTGGCCCTTTGTTGGCCCCGCCCACTTGTGACCGCAAGCACGACCCGCGCTTACGCTGGCGCACCCTTTGGACGCATGAGTTGGACAAATGGGTTGTCGCCCGTGACCAAAAGTTGCAGTGGCGAACTGTACCTGCCCTTAGTCACGGTGTATCATCGAACCTCCTGATGCGCGCGATATCCACGGGCCTCTCCGACGTTGGCCGACGCCGGAAAAACAACGAAGACAGCTTCCTTTGCGACGACACGCTTCAGCTCTTCGTGGTGGCTGATGGGGTGGGTGGAAACGCCAAGGGCGAAGTGGCAAGTGCCGAATCGGTTGAGCTGGTGCATTCCTGGGTTCGGCGTTGGCGCAACACCATCGAGGAATTCGATACGAATCCTAGCGAAGAGAAGGCTTTGCTGGTGCGACGCCTGCTGGAAAACGCGGTGCAATCGGCTTGCTATATGGTTTTCGGCATGGGCCAGCTAGATCCTGGCCAACGGGGCATGTCCACCACGCTTTCCTCGCTGCTGGTCACCAAACGGCTGGCTTACATCGCCCAGGTGGGCGACAGCCGCGTGTATTTGGTTCGCGGCGGGCAGGCCGTGCAGCTCACCGAAGATCACACTTTGATCAATTTTCGCCTGAAATTGGGCCTGATTACGCCCGAAGAAGCCGAAAATGCCCCGGGAAAAAACGTAATAACCCGTGCTGTAGGGCACCAAGATTATGTCGAGGTCGACTGCATCGATGTGGAAATCGAAGCTGGCGACCGGTTCATGCTGTGTTCGGATGGCTTGCACGGCTATTTGGAAGACGGCGAGCTGGACCGTCTGATGCACGGCACGCGCGAAGAGGCCGCCAAACGCTTGGTTGATTTGGCCAATGAGCGTGGTGGCAAAGACAACACCACCGTGGTTGTGGTTGACGTGATTGACGAATAAGCGCGTCGCACCCCGCTGCCAAGGTGGCTTGCCAAGGTGTGGCTAAGCCGGTCTAGGCCGCCTGGGGCCTAGGCTTTTCGGTGGTGTGACTTGGAAATGAACTTCTTTACGAAGCCATTTTCCTGAACTTCCGCCAAGAGCTCGATTGTTCGGAACGACGACCTGCGGGCCCGGGCCTGACTTTCTTCGTTGCGGGCCGCCGCCAGCAGCGCCACCCGGCCTTCATGAACGTGCTCTTGCACGGTGGTGGGCAAGGCGCCCCGAAACAGGGCGGCCGTTTGGTGATCTTCCATGGCTTCGGCTCGCGCGGCTAGGGCCTCAAAGCGCGCCAGCGTGTAGCCACCATTGGTGAGCGAGCCCGCGGCCGCCCGCTCTTCCACGGTTTGAAGCGAGCGAAAGAACGCGAACAGCTTGGAGTACCCCAAGCACAAGGGGTCGAAGTCGCTGAGCCCCACGCCCAAGTCGCCCAGGCGCTGCTGCAACAAGGTAAACCGCTGCGCCGAGGCGCCGCAAAACGCCGCCAGCGCAACTTTGAACGGCAGATCCTCGGTATCGGCCAGCCACAAGGCCGACGCTTCCATGGATTCCAGGCAAACCTTGACCTCAAGCCGCAACAGGTCGGTGAGGGACAAGCTTTCGCTTTCCACCAACTCACGGTGCGCTGCCAAAAGGCGGTCGAAGGAAGATTGGTTCTTGCCTTCAAGCTCGGCAACAAAGGTTTCAACGGTGGTCATAGGCCCGCAGCGATTTTGGCTTCTTAGGGCCTGTCCCGTCAAGCGCGGGCACGTGCAATCGCGCAATCGGAGCGATGGGGGAGGCGGCAGGTAGGTGTTTTCCGCGACTTTTCGGCGACGAGGAAGCTTGATTTGCGGCCTTTGGCCCGGCCAGAGGCGTGCGATACTGATGTTGTGGAAACCGCTTCCCGCGCGCGCGCACCCCGTTCCGGGCTGGCCATCGCTTTGCTGGTCGCCGTGGCGGTGGGGACGCTGCTGTTCTTGAACGCACGCCGATCACGCCCTGCCGATCGGAGCTTGCTTGGCCAAACCACCCACCTGACCCTGCCGTCGGGTGCGCTGGAAATTGCACTGCCCGCTTTTGTGACCCAGGTTTACGGCGAGCCGAAGGTCATGGCCGATGCGGGGGTCATTGGGCTCATCGCGGGCAACGCCGACAAGGGCAATTTTGTTGCGGTGGCTTTGTCCCAGCCAGAGGCGCTGCCATTTTCGGGCGGCGGCTTCGCCGATTGGATTGGCGAAGCCTATATGGAGTGTTTGGCCACCGCTGATTCCGAAAAAGGGCGAAACTGGTGGGCGTTGGACACCAACTTGGAGCTTCAGTCCACGCCCTACACACTGAAATACGCGGTGGCCCGCAACACGATTCCCATGATCTCCCGCGTGTGCATGGCCGGCACCAATGGTTTGGCTGACGTGAACGTGCGTATCTATGGTGCGTTTACCGGCAAAAACATGGAGCGTTTTGGTGAGGACCTCAAAGCGATGTTTCGCTCCTTGGTGGTCGATGAAGACAAGGCTCGTCAGCGTTTGGGGATCACAGGCGGTTAGCCATTTGGCTCAAGAAGCTGACGCTTCAGCGATTGGTGAAGTTGTGAGCAAATGTCCCGCTGCCGCCGAGCTCGCCTGACTTTTGCAACACATGGATGCAGCCCGCGTTGGCGTCAACCAACACGAGGTCACCGTTTTGCAATCGTTCGCAGGCGCGCGCCACGCCGACCACGGCTGGCAAATGGCGCTCTCGGGCCTGGGCGGCCACATGGTCAAGCGGGCCGCCGCTTTCAATGACCAGTGCCGCCGCCACAATCAAGGGCAACTGCGTGGGCAGCAGCGTACGCGCCACCACGATGGCGTCTGCATCGGGCAATCCGTGGCCATCGTAAACGAACACCCGGCCGGTGGCGGTGCCCGAGGTGCCATGTCCGCGCAGCACACCCGGGGTGGCACCCATTGTGGGCGCTGACACAGGGGGAGGGTTTTTGTGTTGGCGGCGGTTCAACGCTTTGGCTTCAAGCACCTCTCCGCGCAAGTCATTCGCATCCATGGCGCCAGGGACGTTTTGCAATTCCAAACACAGGGACAACGACAAAAAGAACACGTCGTCGACAGATTCCAAGCGCTGTTGTTGCATTAACCTTTCCCCCAGCTGTCTCAGCGCCATTCTCAGTGGGGCCTGCAGTCGGGCATAGAGCGCGTCGTCATCTTCTGCCAAAGCTGCGCAGGTGCGCGCGCTTGTCAGCGTTGCATCGAAGTCCGCTTGCCGATCGCTTGGCAAGGCGCTTTGCACGCGGGCCCGCGCGCTTTCGTAGCTGGCAAGCGAAGCCATGGCATGGACGCTTTGCGAAGCGGTCTTTACGGCGGGATGCCAATGCAACACTTGCTCGCGCACAGTGGGGGCTGCCACGTCCCATGCGGCCGCTTCGTCGCCAAACATGCTGACATAGCCGGCCCACAACGCCGTGGCTTGCGCATTGCCCGGGGCGTTTGCAACTTGACTCCATAGGGTTTGCCTTTTCGTGGCCATTGAGGCCACCCCGCGCAACAGATCTGGCAGCAGCGGCAAGCACTGCGGTGCGTGTTGGATCAAGAAGCTTTGCAACTTTTTGCGCCCTTCGCGAAAGCTGAGACCCAAGACGCCCAAAAGCGGCTCGTAATGCCGCAAAAACAAGGAGAGCGCCGCTTGCAGCGAGGGCGCGCGTTCGTGGGCGGCCACATCGGCCTCAACAGCGATTTTCAAACTTTCAAATGCGGCCTCCGCTTGCGGCACGGCAAGCCACGGGGGCGCCGACGCTGGCGTAGGTTTGTAAAACAGATAACCGCCCATCACCTGTTGTTCGTAGCCCAAGCGGAACGCTTGTACCTGCGAGACCAATCCCTGATGCGCGGGAGACAGCGGCGCGGGGTTGTGGCTGATGTCCCATTGCCATTCTTGTAGGAAAGACGCCAAGTCGAAGCTGGAGGCCGGCGGTGGTTGGGGCGTCCAGGCTTTGTTTTGTGGCGGACGATAAGGGCGCCACTGCACGAAGGTAAACGCACCGTCGGTGTGCAGCCATTCAAGTTCCGAGGCGCCAAGCTGGCTTTCCACGCGCTTTGCCTGAGCCTGTAGCTCGTTGATGTCCCGTGGCGCCAAACCGCCTGAACGAATCCACACTTGGGCCGCCTGGCCTTCTGACGTTGCCACATGACCGCTGGCTTGGGCCGCGACGAAAGCATGAATCAGGACCGAAACCGGCGCTTGCAAGCTGGGACGGCTTTGCAACCGTGCGTACGCCAGCGCCGCTTCGGACACGGCTGATGCCACTACGGT
>JBBSJE010000085.1:0-22610 GCA_038257535.1 Polyangia bacterium | reverse complement strand
TTTAACGTGCCTTTCTCATCGCACAATCGATGGGGAGGCTTTAAGGCCTTGCGTACACGGTGGTCTGAACACATTGCAACGACCTTGAGCCGACCGGTACTGATCATTGATGAAGCACAGGAAACCTTGACCTCCGTGCTCGATGAACTTCGCATGCTTGCAAGCAAGGATCTGGATTCACGGCAGCTTCTTTGTGTCGTCTTGGCGGGTGACGCGCGTTTGACTGAACGCTTTCGCGGTCCAGATCTGCAGCCGCTTGGCAGCCGTGTGCGCCGCCGTCTGACGCTTGAATATGCACCACGCGACGAACTCCTTGCTTGCCTTGATCATCTCACTGAAGTGGCAGGCAATCCGCTGTTGATGACGACCGAACTCAAGTCGACCGTGGCAGATCATGCCGCCGGAAACTACCGCGTGATGATGAACATATGTGATGAACTATTATCGTCCGCAGCGGACCAAGAGCTACCGCGCCTAGACGAAAAGCTTTATCTCGAAGTCTTTGGCCAACAGCAATTCAAAGCCAGCGCCAAGGTGGCAACGAAGAAGAGGTGACCGATGGCACGACACCAACGAATCACCCGCAGAATCCGCGATGCCGTCGCCTTTGAGCACCCAGAAGCCATAGTGATGCACTTGCTTCAAGACACTTTGGGAGCCACTCGCAGGGCGCTGCGCCTGGCTCACCCAAGCTGCACCATGGCATCGCGCAAGGTCCGCGACCTCGATCACGCAGAGCGCTTGGCCGCCATCATGGCGGCCCACCTCATCGAGATGGACAACCTGCTCGACGCCTACCTAAACGCCCTTCGTCACCAGGCTATCTTGCAGGAACTCGCACAGCTCGATTTGCCGTTTTAAGGGAAAGCCTCTCGCGAATAATTGTGTCTCGCACACGCCGGCCTATGCCGGCTTTTCTTTTGCACCGCGTCCCTCAAACATCGTGTTCAGAAGTCCCTCAAACATCGTGCGCACGCTCAGTTGCGGCGCAAACAATTCGGAGGGGGGCACCAATGCCGGTTGGGCAGATGCGCACGAGCTTGCCATCGCCATTGCTAGACCAACCATCAAGCCCACCTGCCCGATAAATCTCATGCGCGGCATTGTAACGATGTGACGTTGCGGCGTGCAACTATTCCCCAAGTTGTCCGCCAATCGTGCAATGTGGGCAATGTGGTACCAGCGGAAAACATTCGAGCGTTTGCAAGTGCCGTCGCTTTAGAGCGATGGATCAAGGCCAACCACGAGAAAGCGCAAGAGCTTTGGCTCAAGATTCACAAGAAGGGCTCGGGCTTGGCCACGGTGTCTTACGCGGAAGCCTTGGACGTTGCTCTGTGCTGGGGGTGGATCGATGGCCTGAAGAAGACGTTTGACGAAAAGTCTTTTCTGCAACGCTTTACCCCTCGCAAGCCGAAAAGCCTGTGGAGCCAAAACAACCGTGACCACGTTGCGCGTTTGATTGCGGCGGGGCGAATGACACCGCACGGGCTTAAGCACGTACAAGCCGCCCAAGCCGATGGACGGTGGGAGGCGGCCTATGCACCCGCCAGCAAGAGTGAGATCCCCACGGACTTTCTGGCTGCTCTAGAGGGCTTCCCCAAAGCCAAAGCGCATTTTGCAACACTGAACGCCGCCAACCGCTACGCCTTGTCTTTCCGCTTGCAGCAAACCAAGACACCCGCGGCACGGGCCAAAAAGATGGCCTCGCTGGTTGCGATGTTGAACGAAGGCAATTCGCCCCACCCAAACACACCGCCCCGCAGCCGATAGTGCCGCCGGTAACCCACCTATCCCAAATTTAGAACAAGATTCGCTGCGATGGCGCAGCTTTGCTTTAAGATTGTGGCGTGAACTCATTCGTCATCGAAGGGGGCCGTCGCCTGTCCGGAGAAATTGCTGTTGCCGGCAACAAGAACGCCGCCTTGCCGATGCTGGCCGCCACGTTGCTTTCGGACCAGCCGGTCAGGCTAAGCAATGTCCCCGGGATTCGGGATGTGCGCACGATGCAGGACGCTTTGTTGGACTTGGGTGCCAGCGTGCGAGACCACGGTGCCGGCGTTGTAACCGTAACGGCGGGGACGATTGCCAAGACCAGCCCATCGGCCGAGATCTGCCAGAAAATGCGCGCTAGCTTCGTTTTGGCGGGGCCCCTGCTTGCGCGACAAGGTCAAGTTGAGTTGCCCGCGCCAGGCGGCGACAAGATTGGCCGGCGACCAGTCGACACGCACATTCGAGCTTTTCGTGAGTTGGGTGCCGAGATTGAAGTGCGTCCCGACAAGTACCTTATGCGGGCCCCGTCCGGTTTGGTGGGCGCTGACATTTTCTTGGAAGAGATGAGCGTTATGGCCACCGAAAACGTGGTGATGGCGGCAAGCTTGGCCAAAGGGACATCGATCGTGCGCAACGCCGCCTCCGAGCCGCATGTGCAGGATCTTTGTCGCATGATTGTGAGCATGGGCGGCCGCATCGAAGGCATTGGCACCAACGTTTTGCAGATTGAAGGCGTACCCAAACTGCACGGAGGCCAAGTCGCTGTGGGGCCAGACTATCTGGAGGTGGGCAGCTTCATTGCGTTGGCAGCCGTGACGGGCGGCGATCTATTGATTCGCAATGCGCGCCCTGAAGAGCACCGCACGACGGCGTCGGCGTACGGCAAGTTGGGTGTTCGTTGGGATGTGCGTGGCAACGATATCTTTGTTCCCGGTGGCCAAGAGTTGGTGGCTGTCGAAGGCCTGCATGGCGCTCCGCCTCGCATTCACGACGCGCCTTGGCCTGGTTTCCCGGCAGACCTCACTTCCATTGCGTTGGTGTTGGCGACCCAGGCGCGTGGAACAACGCTGATTCATGAATGGATGTACGAAAGCCGGCTTTACTGGGTGGATCGTTTGATTTCGATGGGTGCCAGAGTCATCGTTTGTGATCCGCACCGCGCGGTTGTCACCGGACCTTCAAAGTTGTTTGCTCAGGTGGTTTCCAGCCCGGATATTCGTGCGGGTATGGCTTTGTTGATCGCCGCATTGGTGGCCGACGGGAAAAGCACCATCCACAACGCACAACAAATTGATCGCGGCTACGAACGTATCGAAGAGCGCTTGCGTGCCATCGGCGCGCATATAGAACGCATCGACGCTCGCGCGGCTTAAGAGACAGCGTTATCGCAATCATCACGCACCGGCCCGCCAGCCAACGCATCTGCATCACCGCCGCTGCCACGCCCTCAGAGGTTGTGGGGTGGATGGGCGCGTTGCAAGCGCAGGACTACCAACAAGGGTTGTGGGCCATCGGCCTACGCACGCATGGGTCGACCTTGGCGGACGTTGAACGTGCAATCGCGACTGGAACGATTGTAAGAACATGGGCGCTGCGCGGCACACTTCATTTTGTGCTGGCGCAAGACGTAGGTTGGATGATGGCGTTGACTTCAGCGCGCCAGGTGACCAAAGACGCAGCTCGGTTGCGGCAACTGGGCCTGCATCCGGATGACCTAGAACGCAGCCGTGATCTGATGAGCAAAGCACTTCGCCGTCACAGTCGGTTGCCACGGCCCAAGCTCATGGAAATTCTGGACCTTGCCGGCATCAGCACCGAGGGCCAACGCGGCTATCACATCCTGTGGCACGCGGCACAATCAGGCCTCGTGTGCATGGGCCCAATGGAGGGCAAGCAGCACACGTTCGTCTTGCTGGACGAGTGGGTAAAGCAGCCGCGCGTTTTGTCGACCAGCGATGCGCTTTGTGAATTGGCCACTCGCTATTTTCTTAGCCACGGGCCCGCCACAGCAAATGATCTGGCTTGGTGGGCGGGCTTGACGTTAACGGAAGCAAGAGCGGCCGTTGAATCGGCAAAGCCAAGCCTTGTGCAAACGGACCTTGACGGCGTTTCTTACTACAGTGGTCCGGCGCCCACCGGGGACGCGATCGACACGCACCTTTTGGCCGGTTTTGACGAGTACCTTCTTGGCTACAACGACCGGCAAGCTGTTCTTGACGATGCTCATGCCGAAAAGGTTGTTCCCGGCGGCAACGGTGTGTTTTTTCCCACGATGCTGCGGCAGGGGCGCGTTGTTGGCACGTGGAAAAGAAAGCTAACCAAGGCCTCCATCGAGCTTAGGCTTTCACCGTTCGAGCCTATGAATGATGCGCCCGATATCTTCGCGCCTGCGGCACTGCGCTACACCGAGTTTTTGGGCCTCAAGCCCTCCGATATTGCGCTTGATGAAAATGGCTTGGCCCAGGTGGGCCTGCATCACACGGAATAGCGCTGTTTTCTCCGGCTGCCGGGGCGCGTAGATGGCCGCAGGTGAGGCGGCCAAGTGGCGGTGTGCTGTGGCTTGCTCCACCCGTGGACATCGGCGCCAGCAGCCCAGTGGTTGCGTGGAATGCGTTTATCCCTACTGTGTAAAGATGCGCGAAGGCTCTGCGGGCGGTGATGGCGGCGCCTGCGGGTGGCGGGGGTATGGCGGGCGCGGGCGGTGGCAACGCAGGTGGCACCAGACACAGACCAGCCCAAAACCAAAAGGCCCCCAAGGCGAGCGGCGCGCCGCGAAGTGGGCAGAATTGGGCGTTGGGGGAAAGGCGCATGGGTGCAGACTGTGAACCTTCTAATCGGCAGTTTGGAGCTGGGCCTGACGGGGGAGTGCCCAAAGATGAAGTGGCCAAACCAACCCTAAATCGGACCAGATGGGTGGATATTTTCTAAACCTTCGCCCCCACCCCTGCAGGTAGGGCGCGCAAGGGCACGCGATTGGCTAACATGCTCAAGTGCTTCTTTTGCGCCCCACCGCGGCCCGCCACCATTTACGGCTCAGCGTGGCACTGGCCTTGTTCGGCTGGGGCGCTTGCGAGGTGCGCGACGATCTCGCTAGACGTAAAGGCCCGGACGCCGCCACAGACGTCCAGCCCAACCCAGCAGACGGAGCGGCTGGCAGCCCGTCAGCCTTCCCCGCCGACCTGTTGCTAAGGGGAGAAGCCCAATTCGTCGATGGTGTTTTGGCGCTGACGGCCGGGAACCCAGACGCCAAAGGATTGGCATTTTTGCCGCACCCGATTGCGCTGTCGCCCACGACAACGTTCAACATTCAATTGCAATTTCGTATCGAGAAGGCACCTGACTCTTCAAGCAGCGCCGACGGCTTGGCATTGGTGTGGCACAACGGCCCGGAGGGACTTCAGGCCAGTGGCAGATCCGGCGACGGTATCGGATACATCGGCATTGCGCCGCTGGTGGCCGTGGAATTCGATACGCACCCGCACGGTCCGGGAGACGCCGATGACAATCATGTGGCCATCGTGGTTGACCCCGCAGCCCCGCTGGGTGTCACCCCTTCGCTGCCCTTTGTCCTTGACTCGGGCGAAGATCGATTTGCCTGGATCGACTACAACGCACCCGCAGACATCATGGAGGTGTATCTGTCAGACGTGGCCCAGAAGCCATCGGCGCCGCTTCTGCGACAGCAGGTCGATCTAAAGGCACAGCTGGGGCAAAGCCCCTACCTGGGCCTGACTTCATCCACCGGGAAAAAGTTTGCGCGCCACCTTGTGCTGCGCTTCGAGGTGGCGTTCAGCCCTTAAATCCCCTGGCGTGCGCGCTAGCGCAACACCCCCGACAGCAGACCGGTGAGAGGATCTTTGCCCCCGGCCACTGTGCCTTTCATTGTCGAGGCTGAAGGCTTCGCCCACGCTGGCGAGCAGATTCGTATACGTTTCGGCATCCTTTTCGTATGCAACATACCTCCCGTCTAGTTTCAGCCCCGGCGCGCCACCCATCAACACCACAGGCGGCCACCTACGCAGTTCACCGTGATGCCCGGGCCGGGGCGATGGCCGGTCAGAAGATATGTAGAACAAGGAATTGTCGAACAAACTACTGCCATCGACCTGTTTGATGGCCCTCATCTTCGTGGCCAAAGCGGCCAAATGCCGATTGAGATACTGGTTGATCCGTGAAACCTGCACCGGGTATACGTTGTTGTCGCCATGGCCATAGTACGCGTTACCCTGCGGGTGAGGATCGGCCGCAACTTTGATGATGCTATTCCACTCGCTGCCCATCCCTGAGTGAGATGCTTGTCCTAACGAGATTCCGATCGTGTTGGTTAGCCCACGGGTTACCGCCAAGGAAGCGATGGCAAACATGGCGTCGAAGTCGGCAACTTGGTCGCCTTTGTCTTCCGCCGAGGGTTTGGTGCAGGTTTTAAGCGCATCGCTGTTCTCGCGTAAGATGCGTGCGCTTTCATAGTCTTCAAGCGACTGCAGCACGCTCTCCAGTTTTTGCCTGTCGTCAGCTGTGCCCAGCTGATTCATCAGGCGTTTGGCGTCGTCATTGATCTGATCTAGCAAAAACCGCTGACCAGGGGCGCGCATCGGACCATTGGCATCGGCGCCCGCCGACAGAGCAAAAACTTGCCGGTACAGAAGCGACGGCTTGCACCTGATCAAGGGAAGGCCCCAAGGGATCCTTGTTTCCACTGAAGTGGACCCTACAACCGGGACCGCAGCCGTATCGTCGTGGTTCGAATTCCCGCGATGGGTTGTGGTGAGTGATCAGGGAGTGGCGAGCTTATGGCGAAATCAACGACATGCAGGTCGGAGCCACAAGGAGAACAACCCTTACCGCGCGGAGCAGGCCTCCCAGCAGCCCGCCGTTGCCACGACATCGCTCAATTCGGTGTTTCATGAGTCAATCTCAAAGGGCTGGCGCTGGGGGGACTTTCGCTGCGGGATCTGCCTCGGCCTCGTGGGCCTGGGTGTCCTCCTGAATCTTCACGGCCTCGAGGTGCTCTTTGTCTCCATGGCGGTCTAGCCTCCGACAGTCGAGGTCAGCCAGCGCCTTGACCCGGCCGTACAGCAAGAGCACATCCCCCGCCGCGATGACCGCCACTTTGCGGGGGCTTCCCAGATAGGTGCCGTCGGGGCGTTCGATGCCCAGCACCAAGATGCCTTCTTCGCGCAAGCGCGCCACCGCCAGCGTTTTGCCGTTCAGCCAATCTTCCGTTTGCACAGACATCTCAACCAAGCGGTATTCACCGCCAAGATGCATGAGGTTCGCGTAATCCCGCACGTCCAGATCGGTGTAGCGCTCAAGCATCTTGTCAATGAGGCGCGACAGGTGCTTGTCGACCCAGCGGCTTGAGGCCGCCAACCACAACAGGATCACGCCCACGACCAGGATTGCGATCTTCGCCCCCGCCGCCGATCCGCCTTCGCGATCGCGGACGAAGGTGAGAATGAGTGACGAAGCCGCAGTAACGAGGCCCGCGTTGCCCAGCAGCATCAGCAGGCCCACGATGCGACGGCGCACAGGGTGCTTGACCACCTGCTCGGACTCGGAGGTGGTAAACCCTGCCCCAGTAAACGCCGATCGGGCTTGAAAGCGCGCCGATTCGCGTGAAAGCCCCGTGTGCACCAACGCGATGGTCGCCACGCGCGTGACCAAAATCGACATCACCAAAACCAACAACAACGTTACCACCGCTACCATGACGGAAAGGGTAGCATCCGAACGTTGTCTAAGCGGGGGCGTTGGCCCCCGGCGATGGGCCTCTAGCCACTCTTGCAAACGCCTTTGTCGCACAGGCCGGAGGCGCAATCAAAAGGTGACCGGCACATGGTTGGACAAACGGCGCCTTGGGCACTTTGGTCACAAACAAATGGCTCGCAGTCTTGGTTGGGTGACGGCGTGCAGACGCCCCCTTTGCAAGCGGCCAGCCCGATGATCGAAGTTCCCATGCATGAGGGCGATCCGCACTCTGTGAGCTCCGGCCACTGGCCGCATCCACCAGCGCCATCGCAGGTTCCGTTGAAAGCACACGTGCGGGGGGATTCGCGGGGGCAGACCCCGGCTATACGTGGCGCGACGCCAGCAACCAGCGGCGTGCACAATCCTTCTTTGCCCGGCACTGCACACGAAACGCATGCGCCCCGGCACGGACTGTCGCAGCACAATCCCTGGGTGCAGAAGCCGCTTGAGCAGTCACCTGGCAATGTACAAGCCGACCCTGGCTTACCAGCGTCACCGCCCGCATCGCCGCCCGCATCTTCGATGTCTTCGCCAGCGTCCAGAAGCACGGCTGCGTCCAGGTCAACGGGAGGCGGAAGGGGTGGGTTATTAGGCACGGTGCAGCCGGCAACCAAGGCGAACCCCGCCAGGGCGGACAAAACAAGCAGGCGAGGCGTTCGCGGCGTCATGATGGGCAATCGACAAGTCTGTCCGATGATGCCCCTTCTGTCACGTACGCTGGCCGCTACGCGTAGACGACGGCGTTGCGCTTGCTTCTACGCCGCCTGCTGCGCTGTAGGGAGTCAAACTTGGCTCACTCAGCCGCCAGCGGCGCCCACCGCTTCCGGTTTCGGATCGTCTCGAGCAATGCAGCGCCAGCGGCCCGCTCCTGGGGGTTCTCCGTCATTGCAAGCGCCCGGGCAACAAATGGCTCGGCGAAGCGTCCCCAGGCGAGCAAGGCGCTGGTGGCTGCCGCTTGGTCCGCGGTGTTTGCGCTCGCAAGCGCCGTCAACTGCGCTGACAACACGGCTTCCCGTTCTGGCGTGATCAGCTCGCTGCGCACGAGCAGTGTACGAACCAATTGCTCCGGGGTTGGCTGAACTTGCAGGGGCAAGATCTCATCGGTCTGCCGCTGAGGGAGAAGGTAGAGCACGCGCGGTCCAGGCGTGAGGAAGTAGGATCTTTGCCATGTGTCCAGCATGGCTTGCTCACTTCCCGCCAAAGCCAGCACAATCGGTCGAAAATTTGTCCTCCGCCGTCAGCTTTGGCATAGAGGCAAGCTTCACTTGGCAGCCTTATGCCTCTGCACCGTGTTGCAATAGAATCGGAAAATTGTAGGTATGCGGCATGGCCTTTCAAGCTCAACCGAACCCCGCCGAAGGTTTTTCATTCTGGCGAGACGCCCTTGCTTGGCGAGGATCCATCACCCCCCGGCTCGCGCCACGCATTGTCCTCTTCGGGCTTTATGCCTCGGCAGTTGCCTTTGCTCATCGATTTCTTAAATGGCCGGGCGTGGACGATGCCTACCTGGGCTACACGGCGGGCGCCCTGGCGGTGCTTTTGGTGCTGCGCACGAACACGGGCTACGAGCGTTGGTGGGAAGCAAGAAAACTGTGGGGAGGGATCGTCAATCAGTCGCGAAACTTGGCAATCAAGGCGCTTGCGTATGGGCCTGACGATGACAATTGGAAAGGCAACGTGGTTCGCTGGGCGGCGGCGTTTTGCCATGCCGCCCGCCAAGGCTTACGGGCCGAGCGAAACATTGTGGATTTTGAACGTGTGTTTCAAAATGTGGAGGACGCGAAATTCGTGATTGAAGGCCATCATTTGGCGAGCACAGTTGCTTCAAGATTGGCCGTGCTGCTGGATCAAGCCCGTCGCGAGTTCAACATGGATGGATTTTCGTTTATGGAAATTGATCGCGAGCGTGCCTTATTGATTGACCACATTGGCGGGTGCGAGCGCATTCTCAAGACCCCCCTGCCCCGTGTTCACAGCATCAAATTGCGACGCTTCATCCTGTTCTATCTGTTGAGCATCCCATTTGCTATAGGCAGCCCGTCCTTCTGGGTGGCGCCCGTAGCCACGATGCTGATCGCTTATCCGCTGCTTGCCATCGATCAGATTGGTTACGAACTAGAGAACCCTTTTAGTGCCACACGGGCAAGCCACTTGCCCCTCAATGTGATCTGCCAAACGATTGAAGGCGACCTGATGGCCCTACTTTCCAAGCCTGGGGCCCTTGGTCAGGCAAGAAGCTCGGCCAGAGGGCCCTTGCTGTAGGTCGGATCGCCAAACTTGTCGATGGAGGCGCCAAAGGCCTTGGCCAGCGTCACGAGCAGGTCGTTGTGCTGTCGCATGGCCACGGCTTGGCCCATGTACGAATTCAAAACGGGGTACCTAACCACGTGGTTCGTCTTCAAGCGTCCACCCGCGCTGCCAATCAGCGTGAAGGGCATGTTGTAGTGGTCGTGATTGGAGCCATTGTCCAATTCGTTGCCCCACGCGATCACGGTTTGATCCAACAACGTCTTGCCGCCGTCCACGGGAAATTGTGAAAGGCGCTTGCATAGGTAAGCCACCTCCTCCGCGTAAAACACATTCATCTCCGTCATCTGGCGAATCGGCGTTTTGAACTGCTCGAGCTGAGCGGCCGTGGGCTTTTCGGCGTCCGTCGCTTGCGGCGCGTTGGGGCCCAAAGTGAAAGGCTGTGGTGCTTCGTGCGATATGCTGTGGTGGTCTGTGCTGTGACCCAGCCACGAGGCCACGAGGGGGCTGCGTGCCTGTGACATCTGCAGGCTCGCGACGCGCGTCAGATCGCAAGCCAACGACATCACGAGAAGTTCGATCATGTCGCGCGATGCCTTGGGAAAGGCTTTGTCACCCGAGATGTTGCCCGGCTGCGCGCAATTCGCGGACACGGGCGCATCGCCACCGCCACCCAGGCGGCTTTGCAAGGTTTTCCAGCCATCCCGAAGCGCGTCCAGATGACGTTTGTCTTCCGTGCACAATTTGGGCGAAACGCGATCAAGATCGCCCGACAGCCGCTCGAGCAGCTTCTTGCGCACGGCAAGGCGCCGGCGTGGAGCGGGATCGATCATCGGCGTCGCATCCCCTGCACCCTTGCCGATTCCGAGGAACAGCTGATCGCGCGCCGCGATCGGATCTTCGCGCGGATCTATGGGCGCACCGGGAGCTGAATAGATCATCCGGTTTTCAATCGTTTTGCCCTGGTAGTCCTCGGGTGAGCGCGCTCGGAATTCCAAGCTGGCAAAGCGAGTTCCCACGTTCCCGTTGGTCATGAGATGCTTCGCCACCGTTTGATCGATGGTTTCCCCCGCGGGCTGTTGCGGCGTGGCGCCCGCGCGGCCTCCACTCCACAAGGTGGACATGCCGCCTTCATGTGTACCGCCAACAGACGAGGCCACCTTGTTTTGCAGCCCGGTGATCACGGTGACGTGTTGCTTGTAAGGCGTCAGCGGCGCCAACCAGGGCCGCAACGTGAAATCGCCTGATCCTTGCCCAGTGCTGTCGGCGCCCCAAAGGTGACGGACCACACCGTTCGGCGTGAACAGCAAGATGAGGTAGCGCTTGTCTTCCGCCGCCCAGGCCGGCAAGCCGCGTAGAAAGGATCCCGCGCCGGCAAGCCCTATAGGAGCTGCACCCAGAGCACGAAGGAACCGCCTCCTGTCGCGTGCCACTCCACTTCTTACTGACACGATTTGCCTCCTTGAGCGGCGGTGCGATACCGAAACGCAGGCGTGCCCACCAACGAAATCAAGACTTCGCGCAGATTGAGACCACTTGCGGAAAAGCCGTCCCACAGGTCTTTCAAGGCGCAAGCGTCTGCTGTTTGTTCTTCGCGCGCCAAAGCCCAGCGGAGAGTTTGCACCGCATAACACTGATGAACCTGTTTGCTTTCGGAGAGTTTTTGCGACAACTCCACGGCACCAGAGAAGGGACCCGAGACGTCGTCGGGCAATTCGGTCATCACGGGCGGCTCGATGTTTCCCGCGACATTCGCCCCCGCTTTGAAAGCGCCGATGGCGTCGAAGTTGGCAAAGCCTTTCCCGATGGGATCCAGGTACATGTGACAGCTGGAACAGCCCGGTTTGTTCGCGTGGGCATCGAACACTTCTGCATCGGATTTTCCTGCCATCGGCTGCACGTTCGTGTCCACGCCGGGGGGCGGTGGTGCCACCGGATCACACAGCAGATGGTCGCGAATGAGGATGCCACGCAGAACCGGGGACGTTTGTGCTGCATGGGCGGCGTTGGCCAGCACCGCCGCCTGCGTGAGAACTCCTCGACGCTCGCCAGGCAGTTTGGTGCGAACGAAGTCATTGCCCGTGGCATCGCCGCTTCCATAAAGGGTGGAAAGATCGCGATTGGCATAGGTGTAATCGGCCGTCAGCAAATCTTTCAAGGTGCCGCCTTCATCGCGGCTAACGCCGACGAAGAAGCGACGGGTCTCTTCCACCATCGCATTGCCAAGGGCGGGCGTGAACATGGGGTAAAGACCGGCATCCTTGGACGCGGGGGCTGATTCCACATTCAACCACTGCACACCGAAATCTGCCAAGGCGGCGTCGGCCTTTGCGTCGTTCAACAAGCGCTTTGCTTCGGTGCGCACGCCTTCGGCGGTGTTCAAGCGTCCTTCGTCTGCCGCCTTCAACAGGGCTTCATCGGGAACCGAGCGCCACAGCGTCAGCGCCAAACGTGCGGCCACCTCGGACCCTGAAAGCGGCACCACACCGCTTGAACCCGTGCCCGTTTCCATGGTGGTGAGAAAGCGGTGTGAGGTGAGCATGTGAGCCACGCCGTATTGGAAGGCGGCTTTGAGATCGCTGCTGGCGAGGGAATCAAAATCGGCGAGGAAGCCTTCGCGTTCGTCATCGGGCCACGATCCCCGAAACGCGCGACGCACCGTTTTTGTGAGCCACGCTTTGACACAAGCTTTGTCGGCCTCACCGTTGCAGCCCGTGACCGACGTCAGCTTCTCTGGCGCTCGTTCGGCCACCGCCTCGGCCGCTAGCAGGTATTGTTCCACGCCCAAGGCGCTGACCGTGCTCTTGGAGTTGCTGTTGAAACCAACCACCTTCTCTTCCGCCACGAATCCCGCGGCGGGCGAGGTGTCGTCCTTCACCAAGTCTCGTACGGCGTTGTTGTACTCGAGCCGAGACAAGCGACGAAGCGGCTGGGGTGCCACCATGGGCGCATCGCACTTTCCTTCGGAGCCCATGCGATCGCCCAACGCGATGAGGGGTGTGCCGCGGGTGCCATCGTCGGGCAGCGGCTTGGGCCCGGGGGGACCATCACCCTCGCCAACTTTGGCACCGGCACAAGCGGAGCCCAAGAGCAGGGCAAATGCCGCTAGGCGCCAGATGCGGTAAGTCGTCGTTGTGTTTTGCACCCCACGGTAAAAACCCTTAGTGAAGCAAAGTGGGAAACGGCGTAGATGCCAAAGCGGGCCACCAATTTGGGCTCTGGCGCGAATTCTCGTGTAGAACCCCCGGTCCCCACACGTGCTATCTTAAGGGGTCGCAGTCGACGAGAAGAAATTGTAATGGATTCTCCAGAGGCACGTAGAGCACGGGTCTTGCGCCGGGCGAGCTATCCTGGGGAGGTTGTGCGCACTGGGCAACCGAAGCCATGCTTATACGAAGAGATGAACCTTCAGGAACGCTTTGTAGCCCAAGCTCAACTGGTGGCACGGCAGTTCGCGGCATCTTCACCTTTGGGGCGTAAATCTCGCAGCAGTTGGCCCGGGGAGATCTTCCGCATTGGCTCTCGATGATCTTGGCTTGCATGAAGATTTTCGCGATTTGCTCATTTGCTTGGTAGACGCCGGGGCAGACTTCCTATTGATCGGAGGCTGGGCCCTCGCTCTTCACGGTCATGCCCGAGGCACGGACGACATTGATGTCCTGGTTCGTGCAACGCCCGAAAACGCCGAGCGCGTCTACCAGGCTCTCGTCGCTTTTGGCGCTCCAGTTGCCTCGCATGGAGTTACGGCAGGTCTTTTCGCTCACAGCGACTATGGTTATCGCATGGGGATCAAGCCCTTTTTAATCGAACTGCTTACCAGGATCGACGGCTTGGATTTCGACGAAGCCATCGAGGGCGCGGAAATCGCAAGGGCGAATCGCACCTACAGCGCCGGCTTCACGCCCATTTCGCGCAGCAAGTTGTCGGCGCCATCAATGAGATCCATGACCCACAGCATGTACCGCTTGTCTACACCGATGGTGCGCGTGGTCGCATGGTTGAACACCACGTCCGAGGCCACGCCTTCTATGTTGCCATCGAACGCCAGCCCCACCAGCTTGCCATTGGCATCAAGCACGGGCGAGCCAGAGTTGCCGCCTGTGATGTCGAGGTCGGCGATGAAGTTCACCGGCAGCCCGCCGAGTTCTGGGGCCGCGTAGGGGCCAAAGCGCCCTTGCCGAATCGCTTCGAGCACGGCCGCTGGCGCGTCGAACGGATCGCGTCCTGTGTCTTTCGCAAGGATCTCGCTGGCCACGGTAAACGCTGACCCTTTCGGCTCAAGCGGCCGAACCGTTCCGTAGGTGATTCGAAGCGTGGCGTTGGCGTCAGGCGCCACAAATCCGTCGAGGGCCTTCTGCATGGCTTCGGCGTAGCGGGCGGTCAGCAAAATCTCCTGCCCAGCCCACGCGTCGTCGCGCCGCTCGTCGCGCAAAACCGTTGGCCACAGCGCGAGCGCAAGCTGGATGAAAGCATCTTTTGTGGCGCGCAACTTGGCCGGGGTGGCGGCTTTGAGAAGCTCCAATCTGGAAGCCTCGTCGGCCAGCTTGGTGTTGCCGTACAAGCGCTCAAGCGCGCGATCGATGGCGGCCTCGTCGATCGTGCCACCAGTCCGTGTGCCCACGATGGTGGCTAACCACGGCCGCTGTGCCGCAGGCAGCGCCAACGCCCGCACAAGTGCAAGCCGGAACAGCGCGCGATCGATTTGTGGATCGAATTGCCGTGCGAACTGCTTTTGCATGGCCTCAAGCCGGGGCATGTCGCGCTGCTGATATCCCGGCCGTCGATCTTCGTCGGCCTTCTTGCGCTCCTCGGCCAAGCGCATGAAAAGCAAAGCGTTGCGCAAATGGCCCGAGGCGGAAAGCACGGCGGCGCGGTCCCGGTCTGCACGTGCGGTTGCCTGTTGTTCCATGACCAGAGCGTCAAGCCCGCGGATCGCTTCCGCGTAGGCCTCCTGGTCAGGCTGTGCGGCCCAGCTACGCACCTGGGCGTCGATGGCACGCTTGCGCTCCAGCATGTTGCCCTGCTGAAGCCCGCGCAGCACGCCCGTGAACTTCGCAAGCCCATTTTGCAGCCCATGCTTGAGCACGCCGGCCAGGATACGTCCCTCAGCAGATAGCCCGCTTTCTGGCTTTAGAAGTTGCTCAAGCAGCGTGTAGCGCGACTGAAGGTGGTCGATCGTGTAGGGGTAGAAAAAGTTAACGTCGTGCTGTACCTCAGCGAAGGTTGTGATCCGGCTGGTCCGGCCGGGGTAACCCACCACCATCACGAAGTCGTGCACAGCGATGCCGTCATGGGCCAGCTTCAAGAAGTGCTTCGGCTGGTACGGTACATTGTAGAGAGAGGGATCGGCGGGTTTGCCATCTTTGGCAACGTAGGCGCGATAAAATGACCAATCACCCGAGTGGCGAGGCCACGCCCAGTTGTCTACCTCGCCGCCGTAGTTGCCAATGGATCGCGTTGGTGCGTAAACCAGCCGCACATCTTTGATCTCAAGGTACTCGATCAGCTTATACGCGGCGCCGCCGAAGAAACTCACCACATCGCAACGTAACTCGGGACGATCCTTTTCGCAGGCAGCGACGATGCGTTTTGTGCGCAGATCAAGTTCCCGCTTGCGCGCCACTGGATCCTTCACGCTATCTAGCCCCGCGACCACCTTATCGGTCACGTCGTGGAAAGCCTGCGCCACCGAGATCCGCTGCGCCGGCCCGGCGGGCAATTCCTGCGATTGCTCACGCGCGAGAAATCCCTGCTCAACCAAGTTGCGCTCCGAACTGGAATTGAACTGTAAGGCACGCTGCACGCAATGATGATTGGTGACCACAAGCCCTTGCGGCGACACGAACGAACCCGTGCAGCCTCCTAAGGACACCACGGCATTCAGCGGCGCTGCAAGCGGGTCCGTGAGCCTGTCAACGGACATGCCAACGCCCATAGCGCGAAGCTGCTCTTGGTGCTGCGGCAGGCGCATCTGGTGGGGAATCCACATGCCTCCGGGATTCTCGAAGGCCCTGCGCGCGGCGAGTGCGGGGTTTCTATGTACGAGAGCCTCCTCTGAGGATGTAGGCGCGGCGACGCCGGGCACGGTGACAGAAGGGACCGGCTGCTTACCGCCACAGGCGGCGGCGAGCGCAAAGGCCCCGAGAACGGCGCTGCGATTCATACTCACCGGGATAGCAAAAAAGCGACCGCTGTGTATTTGCTCAAGCCCAAGGTCACATCCGGGCTAGCTACCTCGTCTTCCTCTCTGGAGGATCCCGATGTTTAAGAAAATGGCCCTACGCGGCGTGGAACGGTTTGAGCGCAGATTTGCGTACGACTCAAGCTATTTGAAAGAAATTTTGCAGATTAGCCCGCGCGCATTTTGGGCAATCACGCGGCTACAAACCTTGTCTGGCTTTCGCCAGCACGTGCCCCAAGAGGCCTGGTTTGCCGCCAAACTGGTTGCAGCCTTGCACGAAGACTGCGGCCCATGCGCGCAACTGGTGGTAAATATGGCCCGGCACGCGGGGGTTTCCGCTGACGTGCTGCGCGCCGTTGTCACAGGAGCCGAAGAAACCCTGGGAGACGAACTGGGAGACGACGTTCGCCTCGCAACTCGCTATGCACGCGCCACCCTTGCCCGTTCAAATGACGACAGCGTGATCTCAGAGGTGGAACAACGGTGGGGCAAGCTGGGACTACTTTCGCTGGCGCTTGCCGTGGTGATGTCGCGGTTCTACCCCATGCTAAAATACGCGCTTGGCCACGGCAAAGCGTGTGTCCGGCTGTGCATCGATGAAGCCCACCTGCCGGTGACCAGGCAAAAAACGGCCGGGCAAGAACGCGGAATTTTGTCATGAGCACACAGCCGTGTGTACCACACGACGAAGAGGTTGCGGCGTTGTTCGAGCGCCACCGCGCGTCCTTGATGGGGCTGGCATACCGGATGCTCGGATCTCTGGCGGAGGCGCAAGACGTGGCTCAAGAAACCTACCTGCGCTTTCGCCACGCCGTACGGCAGGAGGATCGTGTGATCGAAAGCGCCGCCGCGTACCTGCACAAGATTGCGGGGCGCCTTTGCCTGGACCAGCTCAAGTCGGCGCGCAGCCGGCGCGAGACCTACGTGGGCACATGGTTGCCCGAACCGATTGTCGAAGATTCGGCTTGGCAACTGCCGGCAGCCGCGCGAACGGCCGACATCTCCTTCGCCCTAATGATGACGATGGACCTGTTGACGCCTCCCGAACGCGCGGCTTTTTTGCTTCATGACGTTTTCGAGCTGCCGTTTTCGGAAGTCGCCGAGGCCATTGCACAAAACGAGGCGGCTTGCCGCCAGCTGGCCGCTCGTGCGCGCCGACGGCTAAACGCACTCCCAACGCACGCAAAGCCCGCCGACGATCACGCACGGGCATTGGTGCAGACCTTCCTTGTGGCGGCGGGAAGCGGCAACGTAGAGGCCATGCGCAATCTCCTGGCCAATGAGGCCATTCTCTACTCCGATGGCGGCGGCAAAGTGCTGGCCGCCCGCAAACCCGTTTACGGCGCAGACCGCATCTGCCGCTTCTATGCCGGCCTGAGCGTGAAGTACCCGCTGCGCGGGCATGTGCAGGTCCGCGTGCTTCGAATCAACGGCATGCCGGGGGCCGTCGTGGCTGTGAACAACGAGGTGATTCAAACCTTCGCGCTTCAGTTTGATGCGCATGAACGCATTGAAGCCATCTACTCGACCCGCAACCCGGAGAAGCTGCGGGGGCTGGCGGTCATGTTCGAGACCCACGCATAGGCGCCGGCCTCCCGGGCATGTCGTATCCTAAACACCATGAAGCCGCGAATTTCTCTGATAACACTCGGCGTGGACGATCTCGGCAAAGCTGTCACCTTCTACCGCGATGGTCTGGGCTTTGAAACCGATGGCGTCGTCGGCACGGAATTCGACAACGGTGCGGTGGCGTTCTTTGAATTGGAGGGCGGCCTAAAGCTTGCTTTGTGGCCAAGAAGCAGCATCGCGGCCGATTGTGGTATTCCCGTGGCGAGCCGGGGTGCCACCGAATTCATGCTGGCTCACAACGTGGCCACCATGCAGCAAGTAGATGCGGTATTGGCCGAAGCGGCAGCCGCTGGCGCGCAGATCGTTAAGCCTGCCGCTAACACTTTCTGGGGTGGGTACGCCGGCTGTTTCGAAGATCCCGATGGGCATCTGTGGGAAGTTGCTTGGAATCCGGCGTTCAATGTCGCTGATTGAAGCCTCACCTAGCAAACGGTCGTAGGCAGGGTCCGCCCGACAACAAAGCCGAGGCTTCTCAAAGGCCGCTTAGGCCTGCAGAAACGGCAGAACTTCGCTGCCTCGCTCCCAAACCCCGGATGCGTAGCGCCTGCGGTACTCGGCGTTCGAGTAATTGTTGCCGTATCCGGGCACGCCTGGCTTTTCCCAGTCCGCGCGCGGAATGCCCATGGCTGCTAGCGCCGTGCCAAGCCAGCTTTGGTAAAGCAGCCCCGCGTACTTGGCCGGGACATCTCCGATGCGTTCGGTGACGTTCATGCCAAGCCGGGCGGCAGGTGTTGTCATGTTGCGATAGTCAACAAACATGCCAGTTCGAAAGAACCCGCCTGCGCTTCCGGCCGTGATGACGGGAAGGCTGATCGACATATGCGATTCGGGGCCACATTCCTGGGTCCATTGCACGAGCGAATCATCCAAAATTGTTCGCCCCTGCCCCGCGTCCACATCCAACTTGGCGATCAGATCAACGAACACATGCCGGAAAACCTGTCGGTATGATTCGATCAGCGTGTCGTACGCGCTTTGGCTCTGCCAGTTCTGGTGGGCGACGGATTGATGCCAGCTACCGGTGAAATTGGAGAACGTGTCCTTCACATGAAACACGATGATGCGGGTGGTGTCGCACGAGAAAGCGGTGGCGATGATGTCATTGAGCGCCCCGAAGTAATTCTTGGATGCGGCCAGCCCACCGGCCGCGCCGTCAAGTTCGGGCCTGGCACCTTCGGTGCAGTTTGTGCCCCTTACCACGGTTAAGCTTCGCTGCAGTTCCGCAAGCCGCGACATATGATCGTCTAGGCGACGCCGATCTTCGACCGACAGCCGGCGGTTGCCCTCGCGCAGGTCCTTGTAGTTCTCCATCACCCGATCGACGATCGGGGTGCGCCGGCTCGGGGCGGCTACCATCGGCTGGAAGATGTCGTTGAAGAGATTCGATAGGTTGGACTTTACGGATACTTTCTGAACCATACCGGAACCCGCCGAGGGATTCGAGTGGCCGAAGGACACCCCGTGGCTGTCGCGCCCTGTAACGATCGACCTGTGCTTGATGCCATCCAACCTCGGGTAAAACTTAGGCGACCACGCCATCACTTGATCGATGGTGGGAATGAAAGGCTGCGCGGCACTTCCTGGGTCGTGCCTGTCGTTGCGCGCAAAGCAGCCAAGGTGCCCGCCTGTGTGGTGTGAGAGGTAGTAAGGCACGTCCAAACCACAGATGACGTTCATCTTGCCGATCAAGCGCTCCGTAAGTTGGCTTTCGGGGGCAGAAAGAATGTTGGAGAGCTTCGCCAAGCCGCCCTCGGTTCGCCGGGGCAAGGGCCCCCAGCCTATTTCGTGCCCGGGGTACGGCGATTCCTTATGGGTCAGCGTGGAGCGCTCGGGGTAGGTGTCTTTGTAAAATGAGCCACCTTGATCGGTGGCAAAAGCCACGAAACGCTTCGCGCCGGACGCGGCATGAGCGTTTCGTGGTTGCAAAGAGGGCAACAACGGCAACGCCAGGGCAAATCCTCCTGCGCCCCGAAGAACTTGGCGACGGAACAACTTATCGCTCTGCATAAAGTCTCCTAGGTGAAATCACGTACCCAAAAGCCAGTCTAAACTGCCTACTGAATCCGCCTAGAGCGTAAGGATGTGTCGGCCACTGGGTAATTCCTCCTGCCCAGTCACGGTGGAGCGGAGGCCGTGCGCGTGCGCTCGCCGCCCTCGGATGGCCACGGGGAACGGAAGCTGTAACGGCCTGAACGCACCTTGACCACCACATAACCTGCGCGGCGGCCCGCCACTTCAACGCTGGGCGCCTGCGACAGTGGCGTTTCGCCCTCGCGCATGCGTTCAATGTCTTCACCAGGAATATGAATTACGGCTTGCGTTCCGGGCGGCAGTTGCACGTCCAGAACGAACTGACCCTTGGGTCCGCCCCTTTGCCTCCAGCCCACGAACAGCTTGCCCAGAGGTGCCTGGTAGATTGACCGCGCCCAGGTAAGGCCGCCACCAACGTGGGGCTTGATCACCACATGGGAAAAACCATCGCCGTCGGCCGTGGCGACGGCCTGCAGGCCCGTCACCCCGGAATGCAGCCACTGCACGGCAGAGCCCAAGGCCGCGTGATTCAAAGATCCCTCCACCAAATCCGACCCATCCTTCATGGCATCCCATTTCTCCCATATGGTGGATGCCCCCCGCTCGAGCATATACAACCACGAGGGCCCCTTGCGCTGGGTGATGAGCGCGTACGCAAGGTCGCTTCGGCCTACCTGGCTCAAAGCCCCAAGCAGGTGCGGCGTCGCGAGGAAACCCACTTGCGGGCGCATCTCGGCGCGAAGGATCGTGTGCGCAAAGTGTTCCGCGGCGTGAGTTTTGCTTTCGTCCGGCACCAAGTCGAAGCCGAAGCCCAACGCATAAGCGGCCTGCGTATCGCTGCGGAGGACGCCATCGCTGTTGATGAAAGTGCGCGCAAATTGACCGCGCGTGCGGGCCGCCAGTTGCGCGAAATGCTGAGCGTCCTTTGCTTGAGCGACAGGCGCAAGCTGGGCCATGTTGTTAAGGTTATGGGCGTGATAGGCCGCGGCCACCAGTTTGTGATCGGTCTTTGGCCCCCACGACATCCAATCGCCCCAGCCTTCGCCCTTAAGCGAACCATCCCCAAGGCGTTTTTCGAGAAAGGCCGTCCACGCCGTCATGGCGGGCCAGGCGTGACGAAGCAGCGCAGGCGCGCGGTAGAGTCTATGCAGTGTTGCCGGAATCAGAACAAGCGCATCGCCCCAGCCCGAGCTTCCGTAGGTGCAGACACGGCATGCGGGTGCAACGTCGTTCACGGCGCCATCTTCCCGCTGGCCGTCGATCATGTCTTGCACCCACTTGCCATAAAACGCCCTCACGTCGAAATGGAAGGCGGCGACACTGGCCGTAAGGTGACCGTCGCCGGTCCATCCAAGGCGCTCATCGCGGTTGGGACAATCGGTGGGCACGCTCATGCTGTTGCCAAGCACGGATCGCAGAGCGCTCTCGTGCAGCCGATTGAGCCCTTCGTGGGAACTTGCAAAGCTTCCGATCTTTTCTAGATCCGTGTGCAGCACCACGGCAGAGATCCTTGGCCGCAGCCGGCCGATCGTTGACGCCGTGCCCACGATCTCGGCATAGCGAAACCCGTGGTAGCTAAACTCCGGCTCGAATGTAATCGTGCCCTTGGCCCCACCAATGATGGTGTTGATCATGCGCGCGTTCGGGGCCACAACGCGCCCTTGCCCATCTAGCGCCTCACCGTGCCTAATGCGCACGCGTTCGCCTGGCCTAAGGTGAAGCTGAACACGTGTGCGCCCGGCGATGTTCTCCTGGAAATCGTAGACGATGGCGGTATCCCCTACCCGCTTTGTGCTGGCTGGTTCGATGCTGCGAATGCGGCGAATGGGTGGGGCGTTTTGCCCATACAGTTTGCCCACCTGCGGCTGCATGACCACAGCCGGGGGCCACGCTCTATCGTCGAAGCTGGGGCTCGACACGTCTGGCAGCTGCTTGCGCCCATCCCACACTTCGCCCACATAAAGATCAGACGCGCGCACCGCACCGGTTGCGTACCGCCACTGCGAATCTGTGGCGATCACGTCACGCGAACCATCGGCATAGTCGATCACAAGCTGCGCACGCAGGGCTTTGTCGTAGCCGTAGACGGAGGCACCCAACTGCCAAAACCCCAAGCGACCCGAGAACCAGCCATCGGCCACCGTGGCCGCGATGGCATTGGCACCACGGCGAAGCAACGGCGTCACGTCGTAAGTCTGGTACGCAAGCCGTTGCCCGTAATCTGTCCACCCGGGGGCCAACACCTCGGAGCCCACCCGACGCCCATTGATCTCGGCCACATAAACGCCCGCGGCGGTTGCGTAGAGGCGCGCTTTCGCCACCGGCTTGTCGAGCGTAAACGCACGCCGCAACACCACCGGGGGCACGAGCCTGTCAATCCGTTGGTGCGGATCGTCGCGCGCCCAGGGCCCTTGCCCAAACGGCGCCACCACCGCCGCCGCCGGCCAAGCGCTGTCGTCGAAAGCAAGCTGCTGCCACCCGTCTTTGAATCGTGCCTCAGACGGCCGCGCCGCGCGCCAGGTTTCGTCTGTGCTTAGTTCCAGCTCACGGCCATCTTCCAGTTCCACGCGCAAGTGGGCGATCACCGCACTGGAAGCCCCGTCGAGTGCCTCGATCGCGACAACGTTTTCGCCCGCACGCAATGCTCGGGTGACATCCCACAACGCGGGCGCCCGCACTCCGTAAACGGAGCGCCATGCGTGCGATTCACCATTGACCCACACTTGGTGCGCGCCCTCATTGAGCCAACCGGCCACCGCATCGTCCGCCGCCAAAGAGAGCGCGGCATGCACGATGCGCACCCCGACCGGCACCTCGAAGCGTTTGCGGAAGGCCGCCATGTGGGGTTGCTTGGACGCAGCGCCTGGTGGGCGTATCCAGAGCGAACGCGCAAAGGCCTGCCTGTCGTCATCCCCCTGGGCAGCGCCCCCCACCCAACTGCCGGCGAAAGGTGTTTCCATCAATCCCGCCTCCCAAAACACGGGCGCGCTCCATCCCGAGGCCG
>JBBSJE010000084.1:0-22645 GCA_038257535.1 Polyangia bacterium | reverse complement strand
TCGACCACCAGGAGGGAATCGCCGACGACGAGACACACGCCTTCTTCACCCAGCTCATGGACGAGGGCGGGGCGATGCTGTGGGGCCGCGTCACCTACGAGATGATGGAGAGCTACTGGCCGGCGGTCGCCCGCGGCGACGAGGAGGCGCCACCGGCGATCCGCGAGTGGGCGGTCAAGCTGGAGGTCAAGCCGAAGTACGTGGTGTCGTCAACGCGAAAGAACTTCCCGTGGACCAACAGCCACCACATCGCCGGCGACCTGCGCACGGGCGCCAGAAGCTAAAGGACGCGACCCCGGCCGGCGTGCTCGTCGGCAGCGGCAAGCTTGCAACCGAGTTGGACCGGCTGGAACTGATCGACGAGTACAAGTTCCTCGTCCACCCCAGGATCGCCGGCCACGGCCCGACACTGTACGGAAGCGGGCTGCCCAGCACGCGACGGCTCGAGCTGGTCTCGGCAAAGCCGCTTCGCAGCGGCGCGGTCGCCATGCACTACCGGCGCGCGCGCTGACTAGAGAGCAACCCCATCGCGCCCGGCCCAGGCAAGCTTAGGTGACAGAAGAAGGCGCCGAAGCCGCCCGGCAAGTAATCTATGTCATGTCTCAGACGGAAGCGGGCCTCGCCCTCGATCGACTCAACGCTCTTAGCCCTGGTCGTCACTATGGCGCATCAGCCGACAGTGGCTCCTGGGTTATGGTGGGAAAAGGCTTCACCGACCTAGAGAGATGGTCGACGGTTCCGCCAGCGGCCAGCCTGACCTTCGTTTGGGGCACTGGAGGTTGCTCTTTGTACTACGAAGGGGGTTCGTTGCAGATGAGACCCGGGGACTGGATGTGGGTGGATGCTGGCTTTGCGCACCGTGGGGAAAACCTGCCGGGGTCGGACTTCCTAACGGTGTTCCTTGCCGACCACCTCGTTGAAGAAGCCGGACTGAATCTCGCGCCGGTCGGCGCAGCCGCTCAACCCGCACCCACCGAGTTTGCTGGCATGTTAACGACGCTCGCCGTTTTGCTGCTGGATGGAACCCCGGCACGGTCGTTCGAACGCCCGGCACTTGACGCCATTCTCGAGTACGTGGGCATTGTTTTTGAGCCCAAGACACAAGACCCGGATCTTGATGGGCCGCTTGCACGTGCACGTTCCCTTCTAAAATCGGATCCGTTGAGCAGGCTGCCCATTGGGGACGTCGCAAAGACCGTTGGTCTGAGCGTTGGCTTCTCAGACGCCGCCCACCTGAGCCGGACCTTCAAGGACCAGTACGGCATTACGCCATCGGCATGGGTCGAGCGTGTAAACAACCGCACCGCGCGGTCCTGACCCAAATCCGTGCAAGCGCTGGAGCCCCTGTCCACCTATTTTGTCAGGTACGAACAGGAGACAATCCATGAAGTCAATTTTCGCACAATTGCTTGTGGCGGCCTTGGTGGCAATTTTTGCCTATCCGAGGTACCCTCACCTTTCAGCTCTAAACAAGCGCCACCGGGCAGAGGTAGTTTATGTTCGGATTGCTCCCATTTTTGCGGCCAAGCGCCGTGTCGTTGAGTGTATGCGCATGTGTTGCCACGAGCGTGTTGACGCTCGGTGCGTGTTCGGGCCTTGTGATCAGCCCCGACGACGCAGCTATGGGGCAGGACCCCAAGATGGGTGGGCGACCACCATCGGGTCTGCCAGGGCCATCGCCCTCTCCCGGTCCATCTGAACCGCCTCCGCCCCCGCCGCCCGATTTGCCCTGGCCCGCCACCTTTGACGGCAACAACACGGCCCTGCGTCGGCTGTCCCGCGACGAGATCATCACCTCGATGCAGGACATCGTAGGCCACAAGCCTGAGCGCCACCTTCTGCCGCTCGATCAGCGCGAGGACCACGGTGCCATGCTCACCAACGTGGGCGCAACTTTGCTTTCGTCGGACCTGGACAGGCTGGGGCTTGCGCTGGATGAGCTTGCTCCCAAGGCCGCAACGTCGTTGCTTGCGCACAAAGAGCGCGGATGCTCTGCGACAGGCGAAGCTCAGCGTACCTGCCTACAAGGTCTTGCGGGGTGGCTGACGGAGCGCGCATTTCGTCGCCCATTGCGTGACGTTGAACGCTCCAGCTTGGCAGCGCTTTTCGCTGCCGCGGGTGGGAGCCGCCCCGACGATTTGCAAGTCTTGGAGAGCCTCGTTCGATACGTGTTCTTTTCGCCGTCCTTCCTTTATCGTAATGAGCACCCTGTCGGCGCTAAGGCGTCGGATGCTTCGACGGACGAAGTTCTGAGCGCCCTACAGGTGGCGGTGCGGCTGTCATACCTCGTGACGTTGCGCCCCCCCGACGCTGAACTCGTGCAGGCAGCGCAAAGTGCGGCGCTGCTCACCCCTGCCGAGCGGGTGCGACAGTTTGACCGATTGATCGCCACAGAGGCTGGAACCATGGGTTTGGCGTCGTTCGTGCTTGAACACTTCGGCGCCACCGAGTCAGAAATCTTCAACAAGGACTACAAGTTCCGTGAAGACTTCAAGTCTGAGTACGCCGACAAGCTGAAAGCCAGCGCACTAGATGCCATCGCCAAAGCGCTAAAGGGCAACGAGCCAACCTTTGCCACGATGTTGCGCACCACCAGCTACCTTGAAGATGCGCCGGTTGCCGCATTGACGGCGATGGGGGGAACTGAGATGCATCCTACGGGAGATGAGAGCCCCCAACGGCGCAAGGGGCTGATGATGCACCCGCATGTCATAGCTTCACACACCAAAGAAAATGGTGTTTCGCCGTTTGGCATTGGCCTGTTTCTTCGTGCGCACCTGCTTTGCGAGCCCGTGCCCAATCCGCCGGCAAGCGCGCAGGATGAGGCCCGCGACGATCCGCCTATGAATCTCACTGTGCGCAAAGAGCTTGAATACCGCACGAATGCAGGTCCAACCTGCACAGGGTGCCACGCCATGTTTTCACCCATGGGATATAGCTTCTTGCCCTTTGACCCCGTGGGCCGGTGGACACGGCAGGACCCCACAGGTGTGCCCTGGGATCTTTCGGGCAGTGTGACTTTGCACGATGACACGGAGGTTTCATTCGCCGGGCCTGATGCGCTCGTCGAGGCGATCGCGGAGCAGCCACAAGCACACGGCTGTTTTGCTCAGGCGGCGCTCGTGTGGGCACTGGGGCGGCGTCCGGTGCTTACGGATGGCGCGCTGTTGGAACAGCTGGCGAATGAGGCCGTCGCAAGCAAAGGCAACGTGCCCAAGCTGTTTCGCGCGATCGTGGCCTCGCCGAATTTTGTGATTGCTGCCAAAGGCGCACAACGATGAAGAACCAGGCCCTTTCACACATCGCGAGCGTTACGCAAATGCTGTCTCGCCGAAATCTTCTGCGCCATACAGCGCTCGCCGCCTTATTATCCCCCATTGTCAGGCTTAGAGATGCGGAGGCCGCAACCTCTCCGCGTCGCGTGATTCTCATCTATTCGGGCAATGGCACCATCGGCCGCACGGGGCCATGTACGGAAAATTCGAGCGAAAACACTTTCACGGTCGATGATTGGTGGCAACCGCTTGCGCGCCATAGCCGCGACGGCATCTTCATGTCGCACATGGCGGCCACAGGAGCCGGCGTTGTGCCCGGAAACGGACACGGCTTGGGCGGCCAGATGTACAGCGGATTTGGCGCAGAACACTACCGCGCCAAGGGCCCCAGCATCGATCAAATCATCGCGCGTCGGCTGCGTGATGAGCGGCGCCAGGGCGTGGCCGGCGGCGTGGTTTGGGGGCTGGCTGGTGGCGCCACGGGAGAGGGCTTCAGCGCGGGCTATGGCAGGGACGTTCGGGCGGAGCTTGATCCCTTTCGCGCATGGCAAAGCTTGTTCGCGCGGTTCATTCCTGCCTCGGAGGGTGGCAGCGCTGCCGCGGAAACCATGATCAAGCGGCAACGCAGCATGCTTGATTTTGTGAACAAAGATTGCAAAGCGATGGCAAGCGACCTGGGCACTTCAGGCGTCCGCTTGCTCGCAGACCACTGCGAATCGCTGAGAACCCTTGAACTGCAGATTGATGCCAAACCGGTGGCGCCGTTTTCCCAGTGTGGCAACGCTGCGGCGCCGGCGGCGCTAACTTGGACCAACCCCGAGAATGTGGACAAACAAATGGACGCCTTCGTGCGCCTCATGTCGGTAGCGCTTTCGTGCGAGCTAACCCACGTGATTGCTTTTCAGCTATCGGGGCAGGCGGCGCGAAACCGGCTGGCCGCCAGCTACAACGTGCCTGCGTCCCCACGAGTGGATTCGGGCGATTCGGGACCTGCGCACCATCCTTGGACCCATATGTCCAATGGGCCCGAGAAGTCCGAGGGCTTGTCCATCTTCAACAAATTTTATTCTACCAAGATCGCTCAATTGGTTGACGCCCTCAAAACCAATCGCGATGTGCACAGCAAACCACTGCTCGATTCTACGGTGGTGTTATGGCTGAGCGAACTGGGCGGCGATTCCAAACATTCTGAGGCGCACGCCACCTACGGCATGCCTGCGATTATATTTGGCAATGGCCAGGGCACGTTCAAATCGGGCCGCTACGTGCGCGGCAAATGCCCCCCCGGGGCAGATGGCCGTCGGCTACCCGATCAGGTCGAAGCCGGTAAGGACATGGCGCGCGTGCTGGTGTCCATGATGCGGTATATGGGGTTAAACGACGTAAAAACCGTGGGTACAACGGGCGTCGAAGGGCCGTTCATGCCGCTTTACGGGGCGTAGATCCCGAGCGTTCAATCGCCAGCGTTTGTTGGGCACGGCGTGCGCGCACGGATACGTCGAGCGTGAGTCCGATCGCCTTTGCGATCACGCAACGCAAAGACAGGCGATTGAACGAATTTCGACCGATAATGCGACACGCATCGCGCGGCCGTGCGTAACGATGTTTGTGTCCAGATTCTGTCTTTGCAGTGGGAGGCTCGGATTCCGGTTCCGAGTGATTGTCCCTTGGCTCATCCGGGGGACATGCGTTGCGGCCCTGGCTGGCTGCACGGGCGACGTGACGGAGCCGGCCGGCCGAGGGGACAGTCCCGCGGGCAAGGACGACGGTGGCGGGTCGCGAACGCATCCTTCGGATGGCAAGGTTGTCCCGTTGGCGGGCACGGTGGCGCGACTGACCCGCGAGCAATACGGATACGTTATCAAGGACTTGCTCGGCGTCGATTTGGGTGCCGAGCTCAACCAGCTTCCAGCGGAAAAACGCATTGACGGCTTCTCAGGGCTTGCCGCCAGCCTCACGGTGTTCCCCGAGCATGTGACCGGGTACGCCCGGCTTGCTGAGCGGGTGGTGGACCGAATGAAAGACCTCCCGGGCTTCGTGCGGCGATACGCGCAATGTCAGGAAGCGAGCGCCAAATGCCGTTCGTCGTTCGTCGCCAAAGCGGGTGCCCTGCTGTTTCGGCGGCCGCTCGACGAGCGGGAGATCGACGTTTTCGCCGGCTTGTTCGCCGACGTTACCGCCGCGCAGGAGGGCTTCGAGCAGGGGGCGGCGTACGTGCTCAAAGCCATGTTGCAGGCGCCTCAGTTCCTTTATCGACTTGAACGCTCCCATCCCGATCCCGAGGACACGCAGCCCGCGAATGGCCATGAGATTGCTTCACGGCTGTCTTTTTTGCTGTGGTCGTCGGCGCCGGACGCGGAGCTTTTGCAGGCGGCCGCCGACGGCACCCTGGCCACCGCCACTGGTCTTGAGGAAACGCTTGGCAGGATGTTCGAAGACACTGATCGAGCAAAGCGAAGTGGCGATCGATTGGTGCGCGACCTCTTCAACCTAGATGCCCTGCTTGATTCAGGCACTCAGCGCGATGGGTTGCACGTTGACCTTCGCCAAGACCTGATCGATTCGTCGCTGACGTTCTTTCACGATCACGTCACCGTCCAGGAGCGAAGCCTAACAGAGCTCTTCACCAGCCGCCGCTTGTTCGGCACGCCCGAGATGGCGCGTTGGTATGGACTTAACGCTGCGGGCGCGGGGATCTTGGCGATTGAGCCAGAATCAAACGGTCCCATCGGTCTGCTTACCCAGCCCGGGATCCTGGCCGGCATGTCTGATCGCGATCAGGGCGGTATGGTGGCGCGCGGGCTCCACCTTGAAGACGCCGTGTTTTGCAGCGAAGCCACGCCGCACCCACCGCCCGACATTGACCTCACGGCTAACGCCGCACACCTGGGCAACGCATCGGAACGCACCTGCGCCGAAGATCGTCTGTCGCGCGCGCAGTGCAGAGGTTGCCACGCGCGCTTCGAGCCGCTCGCGTTCGTGCTTGAACCGTTCGACGGCATCGGACGGCGTCGCGAGATTGATCGCCACGGCAACCAGATGCGCGAGGATGGCTGGATTCCGGCGGAAGTGGGCGGCGAGGAGCAGCGTTATGAAAACCTCGAAGCGTACAGCAATTTGCTGGCGAAGAATTCGCAGGTTCAGCGCTGCCTGACCCGTCAAGTGGCCCAGTTCGCGTTCGGCCAGCGGTTACCAGAGGAGGCCGCGTCACTTGTAGATGTACTGCACGCCGGGCGCGGGGATAAGGGCGACCGCTACCGTTCTCTCTTGGCGACCATCATCACGCACCCCTCGTTTTCAATGGCCACTACGGAGGCGCCATGAGGTATCGCAACACGCTCAATCGACGGTCATTGTTGCGCGGGGCCTTCGGCTCGGCCATCGCTTTGCCGTTTCTCGAAGAGATGACAAGCACCAAGGCGCAGGCCGCAGACAAAGATCCGTTGCGCTGTGTGACCCTGTCATTCGGGCTCGGCATGTCGCAGGGGAATCAGCGTGAACGTTTCACGGGGCCGCTTGCACCTTACCAACGGTTCAGCAATAAGATGGCGTTCTTCACCGACGTCGATATGCAGCAGGCACGAGGAGGCGTTGCGCATGTCGAGGGATCAACGGTGCTGTTTGTTGGCGAGCGCAAGCGTAGCGGCGACCGATCGGGCGGTGCGTCTATTGAACAGATCTTTCGCCACGCACTGACTGGGCAAGGTGGAGGCGCACGGGTGGGCACTTTGGCCACGGGGCTTTGGTTCCGGGAACAATACGTGGCGGAGCCGCTGCGTTGCTGGAACGCCGACGGCACCAATGCGGCGCGCCCGATCAAGCGTCCAAGTGAGGTTTTCAAAACGTTGTTTGGTGGCATGGCCCCAACTGCGCCTCCGATCGATACCCAGTCGATTGGGCAGGCACGACGCAAAGGTGAGATCTCTCGCAGCATCCTCGACGCTGTGGTTGGGGAATATCGCTTTTTAACGGGCGATGCGTCTTACCTAGGCCAGTCGTCGAAGCAGAAGATTGCTCACCACCTGGATCGGATCCGCGAGGTGGAAAGACAGCTTGTGCCGGCGGATGCGGCGGTTGCCAACATCGAGCGTGCGGCAGCGGCGTGCGGCCCGCCCGTGGCGGGAGATCCAGATCTCGACGGCAACAGCTACGACCTCAAGGGCGCAACCGATCGGGCCGCGCCGCGGTTGAGCCTGGCCACGTTCGAGAAGGTGATCCGCCTACAAGCGGATCTTCTCGCGCTCGGGCTGCGCTGCGACCTCGTCCGATTCGGCAGCTTCTTGTGCGAATCGTCAGGCGGACATTTTAAGTTCACCGGAACCTACCAGGCGTTGGGCGGGAAGATCGATTTCAATGGCGACAACTCAGAGCACGCCGACTTCTGGCATGACAACCGGCCCGCGCAGGCGCGTATTTGCACGCACCTTTTCCAGTCCCAACTCGCCTATCTGCTCGGGCTACTCGACGATCCCGCATTTCCAGAGAAGGACGGTCGCACCTTGCTTGACAACACGGTGGCGATGGTTGGGACCGAGGTGGGCTGGAATCACGATCTCACCCAGGTCTTTCACGCGGTGGCGGGCGGCCAGGGACGGTTCCGGCCAGGTTTCTATGACGACAAGGTCAACTGCGTTGACATCTACAACACGGTGCTTGAAGGGTTCAACATCGACGCCAAGGTCGGGCAAAAATCCGGGATTTCGCCGCGCCGGGTGCCTGGGCTTTTGGGTTAGCAAGGTGGCGCCGCCGCTCCGGCGCCCGAAAACACCGCGGGCTCGGTACGGGCCCGGTATATACTGAAAGCGGATGTCCGCGTCGTTTCCGCAGACCGAATGGTCGCAGCTCCTGGCGCTTGGCGCGGAGCAGACGGACGACCGTCGCAAGCAGATCCTGGATCGGCTGGTACACCTTTATTGGCCCCCGGTCTACCACTACGTGCGCGCGCTGCGTCCGCGGTCGCGCGATGAGGCCGAGGACGTCACGCAGCAGTTTTTCACCACGTTGCTTGACCGCGGCAGCTTCGACAGCCTGGTGCCCGAACGGGGCAGTTTCCGCGGCTTTCTAAAAACCGCCTTGCGCAACTTCATCATCAGCCAGGAACGCGCAGCCGCCGTGCGTCCACGGCTTTTCCCATTCGATCAGGCCGAGCTGGCGTGGGCCGCGTCGCCCGATCCCGATCCCGAGCTTGACGACTGCCAAGCGGCTGAGCGCGACCTCGATCCACTCATCAACGATCTGCCGCGCGCGCGGGCGTGGCGCGGCAACGCCCGCTTTCATCGCGGCGTTTGGCTGTCCCTTCACGGACAGGACGCCACGCGATGGTTCCAGTTGGCCGAAGCCGATCTTTCCGGAGCCTCCGACGCCGACACCCTGGCGCGCCGTGGACGGGTGCGCGCGCACCTCGGCCGCCATGATGAGGCCGAAGCTGATTTCGAGGAGGCGCTCCGCAAGGACCCGGGCAACGTGTGGATCTGGATGTGGCGAGGCATCGCGCAGCGGAATGCCGGCGCTCTAAAGGCGGCTCGTGCGCATCTAACACGCGCCATCGAGATCAATCCGGAGCAGGCCGAAGCCTGGGCCGAACGAGGCCAGGTCCACTTCGCGCAATCGCGCTACCGCGAAGCCGTTGGCGATCTTGAGACCGCCATCCAGCACAACCCGGCCTGGCAGCCGGTGCTCACGGACGTTCTGGAACAGGCGAGGGCGAGGGCGGCCAAGTGAGGCCGCAGTTCAAGCGGCAGCCTCGCAAGCCGAGCGATCCTCAACGCCTATGCGTTCGAGGGAGCGTCGGCCGTTGATGTCGCCGTAGCCTATTCGACCAACACGTAGAGGTTAAACGGGCTTGGCATCGCTGACGCGGCGGTTCCCAAGGTTGCCGGAAAAGCTGAGTCAAAATTATGGGCGATAGAGCGATAAGGGACACTGGTGCCGAAATCTTGGCGCAAGTCTGAAAGTGTATCGAACAGCACACCCACCCAGTATGAACCTGCTGTGATTGAAACCGTGCTTGTCGCAGCCAAGTGCATGGTGCCCGGGGTAAGATTTGTCGGCAGCGAATTGCCCACGAGGGTTGAAGGTACTCCAGACGAGTCCCTGTAGAGCGCCATGCGAACCCGACCCTTGGAAGACAAGGAAAGGATACCGAAACCAATCAGCTTCCCGGCACGCGAAATTGTGATCTTCTCCAAGGCTAGAAAACCACCCGATAGGGATCCTTGATAATTGAAGGGCTCATGGTAGCCCATCTTCTCAAAGCACTTGTCGCCAAACTGGCCCTGACCAACCGGGCACGCACAGCCCTCGTCGGTGGTGCAGAGCTGCGTGCTTGGGCAGGCTGTGCTGGCGGTCCACCGACCAGCGGTACATGTTCGCTCTGATGTGGCGGTGGGGCAATCGATGGCGTTGTCGACCGGACATTCGCGGCAGTCGGTGCCTCCCGTGATGCAACCGTATTGGCAGGGCGTTTCAGTGAGTGTTTTGCCATCGCCAGAGCAGGCGCGACGAACGCCGCCTGAACATGACAGGGCTGCGGGTACGCAAGCGTTGCACGACATGGCCGAGCATCCATGAGGGCACGAACCTGTGACGCTCCAAGCGTTGTTCACACAGGTTTCCACCGTGTTGGCTGTGGCTTGGCCGCATCGAACGGCGCCATTTAAGCAAACGCTGCCCCCTTGGCCGCCCATGCTCATTCCGGCGCCACCGCCAACACCACCGCCACCAACACCGCCGCCACCAACACCGCCGCCGCCAACACCGCCGCCACCAACACCGCCGCCACCGCCGCCACCAGCGCCGCCGCCACCAACACCGCCGCCGCCACCAACACCGCCGCCGCCGCCACCAGCGCCGCCATCAACCACAACGCCACCCCCCGCGCCCCCCATCACCAACGGCGAACCACCTTGTCCTGCAATGGGAGGCACGACGTTGCCCCCACCGGTGCCCGCGTCGACAAGCGGGTCACCCTCAGGCAGTTGCGAGCATCCCCAGGTCAAGATCGCCAACATAGGCAAAGCGGCAACTCGCAAACGAAAGCTTGAGCCCAGCATCAGAAGCTGCTCCGCAAGTGCAACGAGAAACCCACGTCTTGAGTGGTTGATGACGCCGGAGCAAGCCAGAACAAAACGCCCGAAGTTGCTGCCAACGCTGCCGCACCTCCGTAACCCAAGGCCATCTTCGATTCGTAAGGGGCCAGCTCTTTGCTCAGGTTGGGGCACAAGCCGTTTCGTTGGGTGCAGCCACCGGCAGCGGCGTCGCTCACAGCGCCTTCACGCTTAAGGTTATAAATGCCGCCGTAAACCAACAGGGCGCCAGACGCCGCAAGCGAAACCCAGGCTGCCGTTCGTTGCCACGATGAAGGCGCAGGCATTGGCTTAGACTGTTCAAGCCGCACGTCCTCACCGGGCAGCGCCGCTACCGTGTTGGGTAGCGGCGCAAGCGGCTGAATTATAGGCTCGTTGCTTGTGGCCGGCACCATGTTGAGGGTTTCGTGCGCGCGGCCTGCCGACAGCACCACCACACCGCGCGCAAGCGGAAAATACCCCTCCGCTTCCAACTCAACGGTTGCGGTGCCCGAGGGCACGCGCAGAGGCGCTGCCAGCGGCAATCGTCCGCGAACGACTCCGTTAATTTTTACTGTGGCGCCGGCAACGTTGCCCAAAAGTTCAAGCGTACCCAGATGGCTTGAGATATCGGCCAATGCGCTTTCGAGCAAGGGTCGCTTTTTGGCGATCCAGGCCTCGTGACGCCACGCCAAGGCTTCGTTCAGATGCACTTCGGCATCCACCCATTGCCCCAACGCTTGTTCAGCCAAAGCGATCTGCGCCAACACACGTCCGCTGCGATGCAATGATGCGGCGAGCAAAAAGCGTTCAAGAGCTCGTTTATCATCGCCCTTTCTGCGCAACTCCAGGCCTTCTTGAATCAACGCCTCGCTGTCCCCTGTGGGCGCGGCATAGCCTTGCCGTTGGAAAGCCAACGTGCTTTCCAAAAACAAAATGACAATGAGCGTCACGGATCGAAGTTGCATGGAGTCGCAATGAGCCTTGTTTCGTTGGTCGCTACCACTAACGCGGATCGACCATCCGCTACATCGCCTTTGTTCGTGAAGGACTTGAGTGGCGTGCTTTTCCGCGAGGGCCCCCAGATCATGCGTGATCGTGGGCTCGAGACCGCGCCTGAAGGTAGGCGGCCTCCTACCTCGTTCGCGGGCGCCCCGTGTGACCGATTGCTCAAGCGCCTTTGGGCTCAATAGTCCATGTCCCCGAGAGCTTTTTGTTAGGTGGAGATCGCTAAGCTAAGCGCGTGACGGCACGCAAAGATTTGCTCGGAATGCAGTCTCGAATCGCGCGACGAGACTTTCTAAACCATACGATCGTGGGCTCGGGCGCAGCCCTGATGGGGGGCCTTAGCCCCCGTCAGGCGCTTGGGCAGGGTTTGGGTTGGGAAGGCTTTTCGGGCGTTGGCGACTACAAGGATGCCAATGGCAACACCGAGGCTGTAATAAATGGTGCCCACTCCATGCGCGACGGTAACTACGATCAGTCTGCTGCAGAGACCGAGGAGGTGAGCGAGACTTATGACCTTGTGATTGTGGGGGGTGGCATTGCAGGTTTAACAGCCGCGCTTTTGGCGCGCGCCAGGCACAGAAAACCCCTGCGCATCCTGATCCTTGAGAATCATCCCATCTTCGGCGGCGAGGCTCGCCGCAATGATTTCATCGTAGATGGCGTACGCTTGGAAGCCCCGCAGGGATCAAACTTTCTCACCACCCAGAGGCCTGGAAACTTGGTCGATCAGGTCTATAAGATGATCGGTCTTGATCCGCATGCATTCACCTACCAAGACTGGCGCGGGGCTGAGCCCAAACTCAAGCTCAGCCGCCACAACTATCAGCAACTGTTCTCTATGAAGCAGAACTTTGGCTTCTACTTTGGCGGGCGATTTGGTCAGCAGGAAGGCATGTGGGTCAATGATCCCCTGAACAACCTAAACAAATGCCCGTGGCCGGCAGCGCTGGGTCGCGACATGAGCAAGTTTGTTGAATTCACAAAGCAGGGCTGGGCGCACAAGGACTGGGACGAACTAACGACCCCAGAAGAAGCACATCTTGACAGCATCACCGATGAACAGCGTTGGCAAGAACAAGCTGGGCTATCGGTTGAAGGCATTCGAACGATCGTGTCACCTGTGGTTGCGCAGATGGTGGGACTGGGCGCGGATGCCGTGTCGGGCCTGCAAATGTACACGTGGCACAAATCGCAAGGCGACGATCCCGATCCCAACGACACCGAAAGCGAGCACTGCTTCCCTGGTGGAAACGCCGGGATATCGCGCCATTTGGTTAAAGCCTTGATGCCGGATTCGATCGACGGCCCCGCCACGCTCAGTGGCATTTGGAAAGGACGAGTTCGCTTTGGCGCGCTTGATCGCAAAGGCGCACCTACGCAACTTCGTTTGGGTGCCACAGTGGTTCGCGTGGAACACGATGGTGAACCTGCCAAGTCGCAACATGTGTTGGTAACGTATGCGAAAAACGGAAGAACATATCGGGTCAGGACACGTTCCGCGATTGTGGCCGGGGGAGGATGGGCCGCGCGCCGGGCGATCAGGGATCTACCCACAAGCCACAAAGACGCTTACGCAACGTTCACTTATTCAGCGTTTCTGGTTGCAAATGTGGCTGTCCGCAATTGGCGTTATTTGCACAAAATGGGCCTTATGGGTGGTCGCTGGTTCGAGGGCTTCGGCCACTGGACTGAGGTGCGCACCCATGCCAAGTTCGCCGCCTCGCGACCTACCATCGGTCCCGACTCGCCAACGGTGCTTACCTTCTATCATCCCTTGATGTATCCAGGTTCCGGGCTTTCGGCGCGCGACCAAGGAACACGAGGGCGCACAGAGCTTATTGGAACGCCCTATTCTGCCTTTGAACGATCTATCCGCGAGCACCTCACGCAGCTGTTCGGTCGTGCCGGGTTCAACGCCAAAAGGCATATCGCGGGCATCGTGCTTAACCGCTGGGGCCACGCCTTCGTCACACCGACTCCCGGCTTCTTTGTCGGAAAGAACGGCGCGCCCGCCCCGCGTGATGTACTCCGCAAACAACCGCATGGTCGCGTCGCCTTTTCCCACGGGGATCTCGCGGGGACCGTTAACCACATGCACTCCATCACCGAAAGCAGCCGCGCGGTGGATCAAGTTTTGCGCGTGTTGGAGGGGTAGGCCCAGTACCATTGAATCACAGCCATCGTGATGGCCATTCGGGCAGGCCACGTCGACATCGACTAAGCACGACACTCACGCCAAACTTGCTGATGAATTGATTGTACCTGTGACATGCATCGCAGGACGCGATTGCGGTGAGCGTCCCGGTGGAGTCCAATCTCGTTATGAACCATCGTCATCACAGTCAATGGCAACCCAGCCGCCGATCGCTGCTCTCGGCATCGGTGACCGCGCTTGCCGCCTGCGCAACTTCCAAGCCAATTTCCAAGGCAGGCGTGCAGCCCCAGGCAGCCGCCAAGCGTACAGTGCCAATCGGGCTGCAGTTGTGGTCGGTCCGCGAAGCCTGCGCCATCGACGTGGATGCCACGCTTAAAGAAGTTGCGGCCAGTGGTTTCGCGGGCGTTGAGTTCGCGGGCCACTACAAGTACGAAGACGATGCCAAAGGCCTGCGAAAAACGCTGGATGCGCTGGGGCTACGCGCTGAGGGAAGCCACTTGAGCGTTCGCGCCTTTGGGCCTGAGCGGCTCGCCAAGACCGTGGATTTTTACAAAACTTTGGGCGCCAAATTTTTGATAGTCGGGGGCGACAAACGCTTCACCGACCCCGAAGGCAGCAAGGCGTACGCGGAAGAAATGAATGCCGCTGCAGAAAAGCTTAAATCCAGTAACCTGTTTTGCGGTCATCACAACCATACCGAGGAGTTTGCGAAGGTAGGCGACACAACCTACTGGCACCTTTTTGCGGACCGCACGAGCCCCGACGTCTTCCTTCAGCTTGACGTGGGTTGGGCATGGGCCGCGGGGCTTGACCCCATTGCCCTGATCAATCGGTATCCGGGACGCTTCAAGACTTTGCATCTGAAGGTACCGCCGGGCCTGGACGTAGAGGATCCGTTCATTGGCAACACGCGTTTCGACTGGACAGGCGTCATCAACGCAAGCGTGCAGGTCGGTGGCGCCGAATGGTTGATGGTGGAACAGGAGGACTACCCAGCCGGAATGTCTCCCATGCAAAGTTCACAGGCTTCGCTGCGAGGCTTGCAGAACATCATGGAAGGTTGATATTGGGTGCGACAGGTCGGGGCGCGTTCGTAGACCCCAACATCGTCTCGCTAACTAAAGGGACCTCATCGGCATATCCATCTTTACTGTGGAAGATTTGTGGGCTGCTAATAGTTGGTGCTGGGTGATTCACCCCGGTCTTTGTTCGAGCGTGGCGCGGCAGCCTCTCAGAAATTTGAGGTGGCGCGATCGATTTGTCGCGGCCGTTGGCGTGGCGCGCGAGAAAAACGTTGTGATTACGCCAATTCTTCGCGTGGTCTTGTTTATGCATCTTGCCCGCCCCAGCTCATGGACAACAAGAAGCACGTGAACCTTCCCCCCTTGCCCACCAGTGGCAAAGGCGTCCGAGCGCATTCGGATGGCCCTGCGGAACGTGTTGCAGGAGGCTCTGCTGGGTGTGGGGGGAGTGGGGCTGTTGGCGTGTGGCGGGGGCGGCCCTCTTGATACGCAGACAGAGCAGAGCGGGGGCCAGGGGGGCGAAATGGTGCAAGGCTCGGGTGGCGAGGGTGGTATGGCGGGTGAAGGTGGTGAAGGCGGCGTGGCGGGTGAAGGCGGCGAAGGCGGTATGGGCGGAGGCACTACGATTGTGCCGACCGAAAATTTCGTCGCCCGTACGTGCGAGCAGAAGAACGGATTGGACCAATGGAACCCTCTGCCGGGGCTCAGGCCGCAAGTCCCGCCCGATTTCATGACGTATGGCTTTGGCACCTTCACGCAGGGCATGCCGTGCGCCACCGCGCTGGAACCGACGCAGTGTCATCAGAAGCTTGAGGCGTTCGCGAAAGATCACGCTTCCCCCCCTCCTTTAATTGCCACTCGTGGTGACGAGGTTCTCAGGCTGATGGACAAGGTGACTTTGCTGCAGTTTCTTGTGCCAATCGACACCGCTGACGAAGCCGCGTTGCTGGTACAACAAAGCGGCTTCTACATTGGCTGCACCATAGAGTCGGGTGGCGTGAAAACCTTGCCCACGGGCGTCTTTGAAGTGCGCGTTCGGACCGATTGTAAACCCAGCGAACTTCTGCTGCGGGTGAAGCCAAATGGGGAGATTGAGAGTGCTTCATCGAGCATATCAATGTGTCCCGTCGCCGTGGGGCGATTGCCCGGCGGCCTGTGCACCCAGGGCACGTTCGAGCCGGGACCACAAAGCTTGTCAAGCTTTCTATGCGAATCGGCGCGTTTGGAATCCGCCTCTGTGCCGGCATTCCTGATCTTGGCGCGCGATCTCTCCCTGTTGAATGCGCCTGAACCGCTTGTGGAGTGGGCCCTACGCGCAGCCGGCGACGAAGTGAAGCACGCGTACAGCACGCGAGCCCTGGCGCAAGAGCACGGCGCCAGGCCGCTCAACGAGATTGAGGTTCGGGTGTCGCCGCCGAAAACGCTTCTTGAGCTGGCGCTTGAAAACGCGGTTGAGGGCTGTGTGCGCGAAACCTTTGGCGCCGCGGTGGCCGGCTATCAAGCGCAAACCGCACGCGATCCGCAGATCGCCGCCGCCATGCGGATCATCGCACAAGACGAAACCGATCACGCGGCGCTGGGCCACGAGATCGATGAATGGGTGCGCCCGTTGTTATCAGAGGCCGAGCGAGCGCAGGTGGAACAAGCGCGCCTGCAAGCGATTGCCGCTTTGGCGCAAAGCCTGACCCAAGAAAGCGCCGCTCCCGTGCACGACCTAGCGGGTTTGCCCCGACCTGAGGTGGCCGTGCGCATGCACGAAAGTTTGTTTCGGCAAGTCCCACCACCCCCGTCCCGCTTCACACAGGAACGGTCCAAGGCCGCGCTGGCAAGCGTGGGCCACCTTGACGGGTGACGCGCCCGCGCCGGCCACCGCTTCACCTCTGCGGTCCCGCCGTTAACGTATAGAGCCAGCGCGAAACGTTGAACTCATCGGCCCAGATCACCAGCGCAAGCGTCATGGGCACGCCCACAAAGGAACCTGGAATGCCCCAAAGCCATCCCCAGAAAACCACCGAGAGCAACACAACGAACGCCGACAGCGAGACGAACCGGCCTTCAACCAGGGGATCTACGTAGCTGCCCATCACCACTTGCAGGGCCGTTACGGCGCCGAAGGTAACCGCGGCACGGGGCAGATCGTTAAATTGCAAAAGCGCGAACAAAGCGGGCGGCAGCACCGCCACAATCGAGCCCAAGGTGGGTATGTAATTAAGCAAGAAGGTGCTGAGGCCCCACACAAACGCAAGCTCCAAGCCCAAAGCCCACGTCACCAACCCCACCAGCAGCCCGGTGGCCAAGCCCACCACAGTGCGGGCGAAGAGGTATTGCCGGATGTTGCGCGCGATGCGTGCCAGGGCCTGTAGGGCTGGTTTGGCGCGGCTGGTTTGTTCCAAGCGCTCACGCAGCACGCGCGCTTCCAGAAGCCCAAGCCCCAAAAACGCCAATACAAGCACGAAGCCGCCCAAAAACGAAAACGCGCCTCCGGCGGCCAGCTTGAGCCCCTGACGAAACCACCGCACGGTGTCCTCGCCTTGATCGGGGCCGTTGTCGGCGATGTGAAGCGCTTTGCGTGCTTTTTGATACCACGCGTCCACATTGTCCCGATGCGCGTCGAAACCGTCTTCTACAGCGTCGGCGGTTTCGGCGAGCGTCCAGCCAAATCCGGCGGCCCCTGCCACGAAAACCAAGAGGCAAAGGCCCACGGCCACACCTTGAGGCATGCGTTGGGATAGCCACTGCTTCAGCGGCGCCAACAAGGCGATGATCATGAGCGCGAACACCACAGGAATCGCAACGGGGGCAATCCACTTCAAAACCGCGATGACCGCCACAACGGCGACAACCTGCACCGCTTTTTGCCATCGCGGTGGGGCCGCCGCTTGTACCTCCCCATCCACCTCGTCTTGCAAACAAATTCTCCCTGTAAACCATGCGCGGGCCGCTTGCCCAAGCTTGTAGGGAGGCTAGCAGGCTTCGGCCCGCTGGAAAGCTCGGGCCCTCAAGGCACCTTGCTTAGCGCAAGACCTGCGATAGCGGATGGGTGAAGGGATCTTTGGCCCCGGCCACTGTGTCTTTCATGTCGAGGCTGAATGCTTCGCCCACGCTGGCGAGCAGATTCGTATAGGTTTCGGCCTCCTTTTCGTAGGCAACGTAGCGGCCGTCTAGTTTCAGCCCCGGCGCGCCACCCATCAACACCACAGGCGGCCACCTACGCAGTTCACCGTGATGCGCGGTGCGGGGCGATGGCCGGTCAGAGGATATGTAGAACAGGGAGTTATCGAACAAACTGCTGCCATCGGCCTGTTTGATGGCCTTCAACTTCGTGGCCAAAACGGCCAAATGCCGATTGAGATACTGGTTGATCCGCGAAACCTGAACTGGGTAGACGCTGTTGTCGCCATGGCCATGATACCCCTGGCCCTCCGGATGAGGATCAGGCGCAACTTTGATGATGCTATTCCACTCGCTGCCCATCCCTGAGTGAGACGCTTGTCCCAACGAGATTCCGATCGTGTTGGTTAGTCCACACGTGACCGCCAAGGAAGCGATCTCAAACATGGCGTCGAAGTCGGCCACTTGGTCACGTTTGTCTTCCACCGCGGGTTTTGCGCAGGTTTTGAGCGCCTCGCTGTTCTCGCGTAAGATCCGTGCGCTTTCATAGTCTTCAAGCGACTGCAGCACGCTCTCCAGCTTCTGCCTGTCGTCAGCCGTGCCCAGCTGATTCATGAGGCGTTTGGCGTCGTCATTGATCTGATCTAGCAAAAAGCGCTGACCAGATGCGCGCATAGGATCATTGGCCTCGGCGCCAGCCGACAGACCAAAGACTTGCTGGTACAAAAGTGACGGCTTGCATAGGTAGGGGCGCGGCTGATTTCGCTTCTGAACGAATGCGCCGACGTAGTTCCCAAGCTTTCTCTGGTAGGTCTCGATGTTTGCGCCGAACAAAACCGCGTCGACGAGCATTCCTTGTTTGTGCGCCGCCGCAAACACCTGATCAAGGGAAGGCCCCAGGGGATCGTTGTTTCCACTGAGAGCAGTGAAGTTTGAGCCGTGTGAATTACCGGCCGTATTGCGCAGCCCGTTGACGAACAGCAGGTTGTCTCGAAAGGGTGCCAGTGGCGAAAAAGGCTCGGGCATCGTGAACGATTTGGTTCCACCGGCTTCAGTTGCCTTGTACCCGAAGTCTGGCACCTGAAACTCTTTGGGTATGAATGACGAGGGCCCCGGCCGATCCGGAAAACCCTGCCCCATCTCCACAAAAACACCAACTTTGCGCTTTATAACTTCACCACGAGCTTCGCTTTCAAGCCGTGCGATGAGGGGCGTGAATATCGCAGCCCCGGCGCCCAGGCGGAGGCCTTGCAACAGGGTTCGTCGAGGAAATTTTTTGGTCACGGGCAGCCTTCTTTCGGAAGATTTTTGGGAAGGTTACATTTGCCGTTTGGCAAGCAAGTCCGCCGTCAGCAATTCAGCTAACAGAGCGAGAAAGCTGCCTTGCGAATCCCGATAAGCCTCATAGGCCTGTTGCAGCGAACATCCATCTGCGGCTTGCGGTTTGCGACCCACAAAAAACTCCCACGTTTGTCTTACAGCGCACTTCTGGTAGCGCTCAGTGCTTGCCAGTTTCGTCACCATCTCCTTAAGACCATTGTATTTTGGATCCGCAAGCTCCGTGTAAACCAGCGCGCCGCTGGCATCAATGGGTTGTCCGTTCTCTTCCGTGCGGTAGAGCCCACGGTGATCGAATTCCTCGAAGGCGAAGGCAACCGGATCCATGAATTCATGGCAAACCTGGCACGCTGGGCTGCCCGTGTGAATGTTGAGCTGATTTCGCAGTGTTTTGTTCTCCTGCTTATTCACTGGTGGAAAGTCCGGTATCAGGATTCCAGGCAACTGCGCACACAACAAATTCTCCAGGACGAACTTCGCTGTGTGCATCGGATTTTTTACGTCGAAGTCAGAGTGAACGATTAGCCACGACGGTTGCGCGAGGATGCCGGCACGGGGGGTGGGTGGCTGAACGATGTTCCGTGATGCGTATTTGTCGCCAGTTGTGACGCCGTACAACGCTCGAGTCCTATAATCGGCGTAGACTTCTTCATGGGTGATGAGCTTTTCAAAAAAGTTCTGGGAATTGTGGTTGATCAGCAGATTCTTCAAGAAGGCATCGGTGTCCTCGCTAATCCCTGAGGGAAACCCCATATCTTTCTGCGTTGAGAGCGCATCTTGGTGGCGGTACCACTCAAGGAAAAGTTGGAACACTGGTTCCAGGTTGTCGGGCTTGGCCAGCAGACGCATGATCTGTTGCTTAAGAGCCGTCGGCTCACCTAAAGCTCCCTCTTGAGCCGCTTTCCATAACGCCACGTCGGGCGGCCCCCCGGTAAGCGTGTAGCTAAGTGATCGCGCTATGGCGTAGCTATCCATAGCCCCCGAGGCGTCACCAATTTCCTCAAGTAGATAGGCGCTTGGCTTCACCATTATCGCGCGCAGCACCCAAATGAGCGCGTCGGACGACGTGCCTAAAGCCGCCAAGGCCGCTTGCTTATCAACAAGAGTGGCTTGCTCTGATGGGGGCAGCGGCCGCCCAATCATGAGCTCGTACACAAAAGCTAGGTGCTTTGCCACACACACCGCCCGCGCCGCGGGATCATTCAAGCACGTCTGATCGGTTGCCGATAGCCGTTTCACGTACAGGCGCGCAACCTCGTCAGACAAGTCCAAGACCTTTTGCATGTCAGACGCCGACACAAAATAGGCGCTGGAGCGGGTGCTGAAGGTGCTTTCATTGCTGACGTCGGTGAACGGAATGTTTAGAGACTGGGCGTACGGCTCGTGAAGGTTGCGGTCGGTTGAGCGGCCAGTGAGCAATTTCGCAACAGTTTTGCCCACTTGCTCACTGGTTAACCGGCGCACACGCTTGGGCGGTGGCTGCTTGGCCGCGTCATCACAAACAAACACGTGTTTGTTGGCGGCCGCGGTGGCAGCGATGATCTCCTCCTGGCTGAGCTCCTCAGGCTCCATCGGCACCACGGGAGGGCTCGTCTGCCCACCGGCGCCAGGGGTTTGGCTGGGCGGCGCTCCCCCTGCTCCCGAGGACGCGCCCCCTTGGGGGCTATCGCCAATCGAGCCTGTACAGGCGGAGGCGCCAAACGCAGTGAATGCTGCAAGGGACCATAGAACAACCCGGTAACCCATGAGTGTTTGCTGTGGCCAGCGGCACAAGGAAACGGACCATCCGATGGGCGAATTTTTTCCCTAGCCTGATGTTTTTTTTCCGACCCATGGGATTTTCGCACTGGGCCTATGGCCTACCGGCGGTCGGCTACTGAAGCTGTACGTCTTTACGCGTACCACGGCAGGCGCCGAGACGACGTCATTCACGTTGGTAATGACAAGCCTGACGTCCACCGCGTCGCAGGTGCCGAATCCACTCGATTGGGGGCTCCACTCCAACTGCGAACTGCGCAACGAAATCTCGAAGATGCCGCTGCCGGACGTGACGGGGGTCGTGCCCAGAACTTTGGTGCCACTGCCGCAGCCCTCCGCCTCCCAGCGGATCTCTTTGAAAGGGTTGTTCATATTGTCGACGCCTCGACCTCTCAAAGTGGTCACCGTGTCATTGCGTCTTTGGCGTTAACCACCAAATTGATCAACAACATCTCAAGCTGGACAGGATCCATGAAGACAAAAATCGGCGCCTTGGGCCAGGCAAACTCCAACTTCACCTCAGGCCCTGCAAGCCGGACAAGCAGCGGCTTAACAGACTGCAGCCTTGCCAATGAATCGATCGCGCGCGGCTCAATGATTTGTCTGCGTGCAAACGAAAGCAGTTGGCGCGTGAGCTCTGCGCCACGCATCGCGGCCGCCTCAACCTGAAGCAGATCTGCAGCCGCGTCTTGCTGCGACGTTTGCTTCACCCCGCCGCCTTGCATGACCACTCGTGCAAGCGACGTGAGGTTCACGATCACCGTAAGGATGTTGTTTAGTCATGCGCCACGCCCGTGAGGTGCGCGGCGCGTGGGCCTTCACCGCCTAACAGTAAGTTATCTCGAGCCGCGCCGATCAGAATGCCAGCGCACAAGGCAAAGAATCCAAACCACAGCGGACGAGGTCCCAATAGCAGGGCTCCAATCGCCAAGGGCAGGGCGTAGAACCGAAAAGTTGGCGCAGAAAATTCCACGCCCAGAACCGCGACCACCACCGACAAGCAGAGTGACGGTGACAAGAATGCCCACAGCACCGCGGCCCGAAATCGACCTTTGCGAAGCAGCACAATCACCAGCGCAAAGCCGACAATTTGGGAATACAGAAGGAAATTGCCCACCACCCGGTCAAGCAGCAGCACAGCGGGTGGATGCATCAGTCGCAGCACAACGTTGCAAATGCACAATCCGACGACCATTGCGGCTACAACCTGCAACGTTACAGAGTCGCTTCGCCGCTCCTCATCGTCCATCCGCACGTTGGCAAACCAGCGCCTTACCCCGGCAAACACAGCCGCATCGTGCACCGATGGCCGAATGAAAGCAAAGCTTTAACGCGCAGTGCCAGATCTTAGCGGCCGGCGTGCCACCGGCTCTCGTGATCTGCGCACTCCCCGCCGAACGCATCCAAGGCTTCCTCACCCATGTTTGAATACCGTGGCGGCTCACCCACTTCGTCAGCATTTATAATGCCCACGGCCAACACAAAAGCAGGGTGCGTGCACCGGGCTCGCTGGCGATGGCAAAAGCCGGATCGTCTAGACGGGCTTGTCGGTAGCATAACGTTAAGCTTTCACACAGTAGAACTTGAAACTAACGTTGAGGCGCTCCCCAGAAGGCTTTGTTAAGCTTCCCCGCGCATGCGCGTACTTGGTGTGGGTGAGCACAATGATCTAGGCGACCTTTACCTCAGGCTGCTGCAGCGCGGGCACGATGTGCGGGTGCGGGTGGCGGATGATAACTCCAAGGATGTTTTGGCAGGTTTGGTGCCCCAAAGCGAAGCCTCGTGGGAAGAAGATCTCGCTTGGGTTGGTTGCAACGTGGAAGCCGGCATCGTTCTGTTTGAAGGCGGCAGCCAGGGCGAGCTGCAATCGCAGCTGCGAGAACGTGGATACAAGGTCATCGGAGGCAGCCAGTT